>NZ_JAGINT010000002.1:3007613-3308374 GCF_017876295.1 Kribbella aluminosa
CGCCGGCCGACATCATCGGTGTCGGGCTCGGCGCCTATCTGACCTGTAAGGACTGGAACGCCGGTCAGAGCACGGGAAACAAGGCAGCGCTCTACATCGGCGGTCCGGCCGTCGGCAGCGCGGCCGTCGACGTACTGGTCGGCCATCTGCGGGACCAGAAGCCGCTACCGCCCAGCACCATCGCCAAGACCGAGATCGTCGACGCGAAGACCTGGAAGAGCAGCGGACTTGTCTGCACCTGACCCGTCATCCGGGTCAGCCGGTGGGAAGAGGAGGTCACAACGTGGTTGCAGCAGTCGGACGGCCAGGTAGCCGCGATGTTCTCGTCGCCGAGCGCCTGAGCAAGCGGTTCGTCGGCGTACGGGCCCTGACAGAGGTGGATCTCGCGGTCCGCGGCGGCGAGGTGCTCGCCTTGATGGGGGAGAACGGTGCCGGTAAGTCGACGTTGCTGAGGATCATCAACGGTGACTACCGGCCGGACGAGGGGAGCCTGCGGCTCGACGGCGCCGAGACCAGGCACTCGTCGCCGGCGGCCGCGCATCGGGCCGGGATCCGGGTGATCGCGCAGGAGCCCGAGATCATCCCGGATGTCGACGTCACCGAGAACGTCTATGCCGGCGCGTTGCCGCAGCGCGGACGGATCTATTCGCGAGGAGCGGCGCGCGAGAAGTGCCGGGATGATCTCGAGCGACTCGGTCTGACGGGATTGCTGGAGCCCGGCACCCTGGGCCGGCGGCTCTCGCCTGCTCAGCGGCAGCTGGTCGAGATCATGCGCGGGCTGGTCGGCGACGTACGTGTGGTCGCGTTCGACGAGCCGACGTCGTCCCTGTCGGACCACGAGGTCGACATCCTCTTCGGCCTCATCCGCCGGCTGCGCGACGAGGGCGTCGCGGTGATCTACGTCAGCCACCGGATGAAGGAGATCTTCCAGATCGCCGACCGGATCGCGGTGCTCCGCGACGGCCGGCTGGTCGGTGTCCGGCAGGCGGGAGAGACCGATGAGGACGAGCTGGTGCGGATGATGGTCGGCCGCGAGTTGCAGGCGATGACCCGCCCGGAGCGGGTTGCCGGCGAGGTCGTCCTCGCCGTGTCCGGCGTGACCAGCGCGGACGTCCGTGACGTCAGCTTCGAGGTACGCCGTGGCGAGGTGGTCGCGCTGGCGGGGCTCGTCGGCGCGGGGCGGTCGGAGCTCGTCAAGGCCGTCGTCGGCGATCTGCCCCTGCTGGCCGGAACGGTCAGTATGAACGGCCGCCGGTTGCGGCTTCGGAGTCCGCGCGACGCGATCCGGGCAGGAATCGGGTTTGCGCCGGAGGAGCGGAAGGCCGAGGCGCTGATCCTCGAACGCAGCGTCCGGGAGAACGTCTCGCTCGCGGTGCTCGACCGGATGCGCCGGTTCCGATTCGTGCAGCGCGGCCGCGAACAGCGGGTCGTGAATGGCTTCCTGCAGTCGCTGCGGATCAAGACGCCGAGCGCCGAGCAGCAGGTCCGCAAGCTGTCCGGCGGCAACCAGCAGAAGGTCGTCCTCGCACGCTGGCTGGCCCGTGAGCCGGATCTGCTGATTCTGGACGAACCGACCAGGGGCGTGGACGTCGGCGCGAAGGCCGAGATCTACGCCGTCATCAACGAGCTGGCCGCCGACGGTACGGCGATCCTCATCGTCTCCTCGGAGCTGCCGGAGGTGATCGCGCTGGCCGACCGCATCCTCGTCATGCGCGAAGGCCGGCTCGCAGGTGAGCTCGGTGCCGGCCCGAGCGAGGAAGAGATTCTCCGGCTCGCGATGAAACACGACGAACAGATCGACAGGGAGAACGAATCGTGAGCGCAAAGCAGGCCGTCGTGACGGCTCGAGGTGATACGGGCAGCGCCCCGGAGCCCGCCGCGGATCAGCGGCGCGGTCCAACCCGTCGGGTGCTCGACTTGATCGGTGTGCAGAACGTCAGTCTGCTGATGGCCCTTGCGGTCCTGGTCGCTGTCATCGGTGGCAGGTTCCCGTCGTTCTTCACCGTGGCGAACTACCAGGTCATCGGTAAGGCCGTTTCGGTGATCGGGATCCTGGCGATCGTCGAGACAGTGGTCATCATCCTCGGCGGCCTCGACATCTCGGTGGGGTCATCGGCCGGCGTCGGTTCGGTGGTGACCGCACTCGTGTTCATGCATACCGGCGGGAACGCGCTGCTGGGGATCCTCGCGGCGCTGGGAGTCGGCGTGGTCGCCGGGCTGATCAACGGCTGTGTGATCGTGTACGGCCGGGTGAATCCGGTGGTCGCCACGTTGGCCACGCTGGCGGCGTACAAAGGGGTCGCCCAGCTGATTTCCGACGGCCGCGCGCAGGGCTACACCGGTGCGAGTCCGGTGTTCGTGTTCATCGCGCGGGGCGCGATCGCCGGTATCCCGACGCTGATCTGGATCTTCCTGCTGATCGCGGCCCTGGCCCACCTGGTACTGCGGTACACCGATCTGGGCCGCAACATCTACGCGGTCGGAGGCAACGACACCGCTGCCCGGTTGGCCGGCATCGACATCAACCGGTACATCATCGCGGTGTACGCCGTCACCGGCTTCGCCGCGGCTCTGGCCGGCGTCATGATCACGGCACGAACCGGTTCGGGGCAACCAGTGTCGGGAAGTGAGGGTCTGGAACTGCAGGCGGTCACCGCGGCCGCTCTCGGCGGTTGCGCTCTGCAGGGTGGGCGCGGCACGATCGCAGGCACCGTCCTGGCCGTGCTGCTCCTCGGAGTGCTGGACAACGGGATCACCCTGTTCGGTGTCAACCCGTTCTGGCAGAACGTTGCCCGCGGCTCCCTTCTCGTGATCGCCGTGGTGATCCAGCAACTGCGCAACGGTGAGCGCCGGGTCGGGATGCCGACATGACGGGCGCGGGCAGGCTGCTGGGCGAGATCGTTCTGGTGACGGGTGGCGCACAGGGAATCGGTGCCGCGATCGCTGCGGTGGCTCACCGGGAGGGGGCGAAGGTCGGCATCATCGACCTCCGCCCGGTGGAGCCGGCCGACGGACGTGTCGGAGTCGTCGCGGATGTTTCTGACGGCGAACAGGTCGAGGCCGCGGTCGCGAGCCTCACCGGCCAGCTCGGTGAGTTCACGGTGCTGGTCAACAATGCAGGCCGGAACGCGTACGGCGATGCGACGACGATGACCGATGACGACTGGGACGCGGTCTTCGCGGTCGACCTCAAGTCGGCGTGGCTCTGCGCCCGGGCCGTGTTGCCAGGGATGATCGCGCGCAAACACGGGGCGATCGTGAACATCGCGTCCCTGCACTCCCGGCTGACGATGCGTGGGATGTTCCCGTACGCCGCCGCGAAGTCCGGCCTCGTCGGTCTGACCAGGAGTCTGGCGCTCGATGTCGCCGAGCACGGCATCCGGGTGAACGCGGTCAGCCCGGGCTACGTGCGGACCCCGATCCACGATGATTTCGTCCGCCGGTCGGAGGACCCGGCCGCGGCCGAGCAGGCGATCCTCGACGTCCACCCGCTCGGGCGGATCGGCACACCGGACGAGGTCGCCGAGGTCGTGTGCTTCCTCGCCTCGCCTGCGGCCAGTTACGTCACCGGCGCCGACTGGGCGATCGACGGCGGGCTCGGCGTCCGGTTCGCCTGAGCTCGTGCTTCCCGGAAGAACGTCCGGCTGAGCTGTTGGGCTCGGCCGGAAGCACTTCACCACTATGTAACAACGTAGCTGCCTAGTTGCTAGGAGAGGTATCCGATGACCTCGTACCCGCCCGACGCTGATCCGATCGAACAGGACCAGCCCCGTTCGCAGTTCACCCGGCGTACGGCCCTCAAGGGGCTGGCCGCTGCCGGCCTGCTCACCGCCGTACAGGACGGCATCTTCCTGACCGGTCCGGCTCATGCCGCGACCACTCGTCCGTTGCCGTCCATCCCACCGCTGCCCGCGTCGGTCTCCGGGGTCCGTAACCCGCAGATCCCGGTGACAACGGGGTGGCGGTACTCCAGCTCGCCGCCGCCATCGTTCTGGTCGGCCGGGACGGATACCGCCTCCTGGAAACCGATCGCGGTGCCGGGCGAACCCGCCCTGCAGAGCCAGACGGTCCGGTCCGACGCCGAATGCGCCTACGTCGTGAGCCTGCCGATCCCGGCCGACTTCGCCGGCCGACGGGTGCTGCTTCGGTTCGACGGCGTCTACAACTACGCCCGGCTGTGGGTCAACGGGACCTTTGTGCGTGACCACGACGGTGGATTCACGACCTGGTACGCCGACATCACCTCGCTCGTGACACCCGGCCGTGCGGCCACGGTCACGGTCGGGGTCACCGACCGGGCGACCAGTATTGCGGGCCAGTCGGACTATGCCCACCACATCATCGGCGGCGTCCTGCGGGACGTCACGCTGGTCGCGCTACCCGGTTCGTACCTCAGCCGGCTGCACGTCGACACCCGGTTCGACGCGGCGTACCGGGACGCGACCCTCGAGGTGACGGCTGCGGTCGGCAACCTCGGTGGAGGCACGAACGGCGTCGTGGAGCTGAACCTGGCCGACCCCGCCGGCCGGCCGGTCGCGATCTCGCCGTCGACGCTGAAGCTCACCGATTCGATGCCCCAGGCAACGGCTGGGATCCAGGTCAAGGCGCCGCTCAAGTGGGACGCCGAGCATCCCAACCTGTACACGTTGACGGCGACGTTCAAGTCCAAGGGCACGACCGAGCAGGTCGTCCGGCGGATCGGATTCCGTCAGGTCGAGGTCCAGGGCAACCAGCTGCTGGTGAACGGGCAGCCGGTACATCTGCTGGGTGTCTGCCACCACAGCATCACCGAGGCCCAGGGCCGGTCGACCAACGCCTCGATGGAAGAGCTGGCCGCCAGGCGGTACAAGGAGGCCAACTGCAACTTCGTCAGGACCTCGCACTACCCGCCGACGCCGGCGTTCCTCGACTGGGCCGACAAACTCGGTCTGTACGTCGAGGTCGAGGCGCCGGTGTGCTTCCAGTACGGCACGGTGGACGATCCCGCGTACACCGAGCAGTACATGTCGCAGTACGTGGAGATGCTCGAACGGGACCGGAGCCACCCGAGCGTCATCGACTGGTCGCTCGGCAACGAGAGTGGCATGGGCCGAAACTTCGCCGCCGAGAACACGTACTCGCACGAGGTCGACCCCTCCCGCCCGACCGTGTTCGAGGATGTTGCCCAGCACAACGGCGGGAACCAGGCGGACGTCTACAGCGGCCACTACCCGAACCTCGGCAACGCGAACGGGAACCCGACGCAGCCGGTGCAGTACGGCGAATTCGCGCACGTGCCGTGCTACAACGTCGACACGCTCAGAGCCGATCCTGGTGTTCGGGACTTCTGGGGACACAGCATCGCGAAGCTCGCGGCGAAATTCCGGACGACGAACGGTGTCGTCGGCGGCTCCATCTGGGCCGCGATCGACGAGGTCTTCCACCTTCCGGCCGGCCCGGTCGGCTACGGCGAATGGGGCATCGTCGACCTGTGGCGGCGGCCGAAACCCGAGCACTGGCTGACCAAGAAGGCGTTCTCTCCGGTGCAGATCGCGGACGGCGTCCTGACCGGCCAGACACCCGGCGCGGCGATCGCGGTGCCGGTGACGAACTGGCACGACCACACGAACCTCGGTGAGCTCACCATCGCCTGGAAGATCGGCAACCGATCCGGCAGGCTGAGCGGGGTCGACATCGCTGCCCGGAAATCCGGAACGCTCACCGTTCCGGCCGGCTCCTGGCGATCGGGGGACGTGCTCGCGCTGACCTTCTCCCGCGGCGGATCTCTGGTCGACGAATACCGGATCTGGCTCAACAACAGAACGACTCCGGACTTCCTCGCACCCGGCGGCACCACGCCCGTGGTCCGGGAGACCCCTAGCCGGATCACGGTCACCGGCGTCGACTCGCCCTTCACCGTGGTGTTCGACAAAGTCGCGGGCCGGCTTGTCGAGGCCACCGCGGGCGGAGCACTCGTACTGACCGGCGGACCGGACCTGATGCTCTCGCGGGCAGTCCCCGGTCAGTGGACGGCCGGTTCGGCTGTTGTCACCACCCGCGACGGTCAGGTTGTCGTCACGCTCGCCGGACGATTCGGGTCCATGAACACGACGATCACGGTCGCCATCGACGGCCGCGGTCTGCTGACCACGTCGTACACGATCGCCAACCCGCCGAGTGGCGCCGTCAGCGACGTCGGGATCAGCTACGTGATGCCCGATGAGATCGACACGCTCAGCTGGCAACGCGACGGTCAGTGGACGGCGTACCCGGACGACCACATCGGCCGGGTGGCCGGAACCGCACGCAAGTCGCGCGCAGCGGGAACCGACGGGTACCGGACGCAGCCGAGCTGGCCGTGGGCGCAGGACACGCACAGCTACTACCTGTTCGGCAAGGACAGTGCGCCGCACTGGACCAACGACTTCCGGAGCAGCAAGGCCAACGTCCGGCTCGCGAAGGCGACGGTTGGAGCCCAGGGGCACGGTGTTCAGGTCGAGTCAGGCGGCACGGACTCGGTTCGGCTCGCGCGGGTCGAGTCTCCGGTGGTCGACGACGCGTCACCGCAGATCAGCTACGCAGGAGCGTGGACCCACGCCGATCTTTCGTCCGGATACACGGCCGGCGACCTCTTCGGCACCGAATCGTTCGCCAGCGTGTCCGGCGCCAGCGCCGAGCTGGCATTCACCGGAACCGGTGTCGGGTTCTACTCCGCGAAAGCCGCCAATCTCGGCATCGTCAGGATCTCCATCGACGGGAAGGCCGTCTCGACCCTCGACCTCTACGGTCCCGGCAAGGTTCCTGCGCAACTGGTCTTCCGCAGCGACGCGTTGCCGTACGGCGAGCACAGCATCAAGATCGAGTGCACCGGCGAGAAGAACGCCGCTTCCTCGGGGACGTACGCGCTGGTCGACGCGTTCCGGATCGTGAGCAGCGTCGTCGACGATGCGTCCGGGCAGGTTCGGTACGACGGAACCTGGTCCCACGCGGACACGACGAGCGGCTCGACCGCCGGCGCTCTCGGACAGACCGAGTCCTACAGCAGCGAGGCCGGAGCGACGGCACGGACGACCTTCCGTGGCACCGGGATCCGGGTTGTCTGCCCGGAAGGCCCGAACGAGGGGATCGCGGAGATCTCTGTCGACGGCGGCACTCCCACACGGGTCGATCTGTACGCCGCGAGCAAACAGTTCGCGCAGACAGTGTTCGCGCGGACAGGACTGCTCGACGGTGAGCACACGGTCACAGTACGAGTGACGGGAGACAAGAACCCTGCCGCCACCGACGTCTACGTAGCCGTCGATGCGTTCGACGTCGAGTCCGCTGACCCGTTCGCGTCGATCCAGCCGGGAGTCAACCTGATCACGACCGCGCGGCTGAACTACCCAGATCTCTCGTGGGGCAACTACACCGACCCGGCCATCGTGCTGCC
This sequence comes from Kribbella aluminosa, assembly GCF_017876295.1. Lineage (NCBI taxonomy): Bacteria > Bacillati > Actinomycetota > Actinomycetes > Propionibacteriales > Kribbellaceae > Kribbella > Kribbella aluminosa. The sequence goes on from NZ_JAGINT010000002.1 coordinate 3,015,025, forward strand.
GCCCAACTACAGCGCCACGGCCCGCCTCCGCCTGCTGGCCTGACACTTCATGCCCGGCTGGACGCACCGTGGGAAGTAACGGTGCATCCAGCCGGGCCCCGTCAATCCTGAGGCACTGCCTCGCCGATCTCAGATGGTGAGCTCTTGTTTAGTAGATCGTATTTCGCATATCGTCGCCGTCATGCTTACCGATGATGTGGTACCGCCTGCCGCCCAAGCCGGCGTCCGGCGACGGACCTTCCTTGCAGGCGCCGCCGGGACGGCCGCCGTCGCTGTTGCCTTGCCCCGCGAGGCCGTCGCCGCGCCTGCCGAGGTCGGTGGGGAGACGTACGTCGTGCAATGGCGCAGGCCGCGCCAGACGATCCTCGGCCTGGGCTACGAGATCCAGAGTGACTCCATCGGCTCCGGGAACAACGGCCTCCCGGACGCCACGACCTCAGTTCCGCACGACCTTGTCGAGAGCGAACGAGACCGGCTGTACGACGAGATGCTGCGGGCCGGCGGCCAGCGGGGCTTCCGTTTCTGCAGGCTCGCGATGGGGCTCTATCTGCGGGGTCTCACGCCGGACAAGAAGAATGTGATCGGTCGCTGGCCGGAGCAGCTGGACGAGCTCGCGACGATGATCCGGCGGTCGAAGACCGAGGGCCTGATGGTGGAGTACTGGTCACCGGCGCCGGCCTGGAAATCGACCGGCTCCTACGTCAGGGGGACGCTCAACAGCGGCGATCAGCCGTTCCTGTCCGAGTTCGCCGACGCGCTCGTCCAGGACGTCCGGTACCTCAAGCAGCACGGTCTGCCGGTCTCCTGGTGGGGTCTGCAGAACGAACCGGGGATCACGCCGAACTACTCCGGCTGCGACTACTCGCCGGATCTGTACTACAACGCCTTCCGGACAGCCGCCAGCCGGATCCGGTCGACGTTCCCGGAGGTGCGGATCCATGCCAACAGCCTCGGAGGCCAGCACGGTGTCGGGTGCGACCGGATCCGGGCCGACCGCGGAGCCCTCGCGCTCGTCGACGGCTGGACCTTCCACCACATCGGCTGGGACACCAACTACGAACTGCAGCACGACCTGCAGGTCGACAACGAGCATCGGCCGGTGTTCAACAACGAGTTCGAATACCTGTCGTGGAACACTGCCCGGACGCCTTGGTACACCGTGAACACCGCCCAGTCGGTGATGAACTGGATGACGTTCCAGGACTCTCCGACCTGGGTCTGGCTGCATGCGCTCAAGCCGACGTACAACGCCGAGGCGGTCGGTTACTCGCTCGGCTTCTGGCGGCCCTGGGACGAGGACGACTTCTCGCACTTCCCGGATCTCCCGAAGGGCCACTGGACCTGGAATCCGATGAACTGGAACGGTGTCGCCGGTTTCCTGCGGCACCTGCCCTGGGACTCGGTGCGGGTCGAGGTCGACGAGCCCTCGATCGACGGTGACCATCGGGTTATGGCGTGGCTCGCGCCGGGCGGAACGCGCTCGTTCGCTGTCACGAACCGTACGGCGACCCCGTTCACCTACACGGTCGCGGTCGGCGACAATACCGCGTTCACCGGAAGCCGCTACGCGCACGACACCAACGCACTGTCGATCGGCGCGAAGACCGGACCGCAGTTGAGCATCGCCGTACCGCCCTACGCGATCGAGTTCTGGACCGAGGAGAGCAGCCGATGAGCACCGCCGGAACGTCGCAGCAGGTCGTCGCAGAGGTCGTCGTCGACAATCCGCAAGCCGAGTTCACCGGCACCTGGACGAACTCGTCCTTCCAGCCGCACCTCTACGGCACCGACTACGCCTACACGAACCGCAACGCGGTCTCGCAGGTCGCGCGCGTGGTGCGGTGGCGTCCGGCACTTGCGACCGCGGGGGACTACGCCGTGTCCGTCTGGCTCCCGGATGGCAATGGTGACCGCGCGGACGCGGTGACCTATCGGGTGCGGCACGGTGGTCAGGAGTCGGTCTTCGTGCTGGACCAGACCGTGGCGGGCGGCTACTGGAGGCAACTCGGCCGAGGCCCGCTGGCGTTCACGGGTTCGGGCGACGAGTACGTCGAGCTGCGCGTGGCGGATGTCGCGCCGAAGCCAAATGGTGCGGCGACCTACGTCCAGGCCGACGCCGTCCGTTTCGCACCGCCACCTCCGCCGTTGGCGTCCGGGCCGCAGGTCGACGTCGTTGCTGGGCGCAACTATGCGGAGCTTTCGTGGCCGACGCTGGACGGGGCGTCGTCGTACGTCGTACGGCGGGCGCTTGCCGGTCAGCAGCCCGAGGAGGTCGCCGAAGTCGTCAGTGCGGGCTACCTCGACCTGTCGCTCGACTCGCGGTCCGACTACGTGTTCACGGTCGCGGGTGTCAACGGCGCCGGCCTGGGGCCCTCGTCGCGCACGGTGCGGGTCCGGTACGCGGCAGGTGCACCGTTGGAGGCCGTCCAAGGACTGGTTGTCACCGGCAACGGTCCGAAGGCAGTCCTGCAATGGCAGCCGTCGCTGGGTGCGACCGGCTACCGGATCGAGAAGGCGACGCGCAGCGGGCGGGCCGGCCAGGTGATCGCCACGGTCACCGGGACGACCTTCATCGACGTACCGCCAGGCCCGCAGGCGTACTACGTGGTCCGATCGACCAACGCTGCGGGGACATGCGCGCTCGGATCCTGGCAGGTCGCCTGGTTGCGGGCCTGAGCGTTCGGCGCTCAGAGAGGCGGCAGGCCGAGTTGCCGGCGGTGGCCATCGCGGAGCAGGCTCGCCGGACTCACGACGGATGATCCGGCATCGAGCACTAGCTCGGAGCCGTTGAGCAGTCGTGCGTCCGGCGACGCCGCGAAGGCCACGGTCGCAGCGACCTCCTCGGGTGTGCCCAGCAGGCGCATCGGGTTGCTCTCCTCGAGGCGCACCAAGTCGGCCGTGTCGCCAAGCCGCGACTCGGTCGCAGGCGTCCGGATCCAGCCTGGCGAGACGGTCACGAAGCACAATCCGTGGTGTCCGTAGTCGACCGCGAGTTGACGCGTCAGTGCCGCGACCGCTCCCTTGGCAGCCGCGTACGCCGGCAGTCCCGGAGCCGTCGTTCGGTGCAGGACCGATCCGACGGTCACCACGACTCCGGACCCCGCGGCGACCATGGCGGGCAAGACCGCCCGTGTGCAGAGGAAGACGGACCCCAGGTTGGCGGCGAGTACGTCGTTCCAGTCGTCGATCGTGGTCTCGTGCAGCGGCGATCCGCTGGTCAGCCCGGCGCACGCGACGAGAACGTCGACCCCGCTCGCGGTAGCCCCGGCGAACGCGGCGGTGACGTCGTCCGGATTCGTGACGTCGGCGCGGTGGAACGTCACCCCGTCCATCTCCGGGTCGACGACGTCGATCCCGGCGACGACGTACCCCTCGGCCAGAAAGCGTGTGGCCACCGCGCGGCCGATGCCGCCGGCCGCGCCGGTCACCACGACTGTTCGACTCATCCGGACTCCTCTGGAACGCAGGTCGTATATCGCATATCGTAGCTCACTGCGGGGCGACGGTCGCCCCGTGGAAATGAGGTTGTCATGGACGACCCGCCCGCAGGCCTCGTGCTCTGTGTCGGCGAGACGATGGCGCAAGTCGTACCGGTCGACGGACGGTCCTTGGCCACCGCTGCCGAGTTCGCTGTTCACGTCGCCGGGGCCGAGTCCAACGTCGCACTGGGCCTGGCTGCGCTCGGCACGCCGTCCGGATGGGTGAGCCGGGTCGGCGACGACGCGCTCGGCGATCGGGTGCTCGCCGCTGTGGCGGCGGGTGACGTCGACACGACGCTGGTCCAGCGAGAACCCGGCGGACGTACTGGCGTCTTCTTCAAGGACCCTTCGCCTACCGGATCACGTGTCTCGTATTACCGCGACGGATCGCCCGCGAGTCGTCTCGGACCGGATGATGTCGACCGCATCTTGGCCGCCCGGCCGCGGTCGATTCATGTGACCGGAGTATCGCTTGCCTTGTCGCCGTCGACCCTCGCCATGGTCCGCGAACTGCTGATGGAGGCGCGGGCGGAACGGGTACAGACGACGTTCGACATCAACTATCGGCCGCAACTATGGACGCATCGCGAGACCGCGGCGACAACTCTCGCCGCGACGGCAGAACTCGCCGACACGGTGCTGGTGGGGCTCGACGAAGCCTGCACGCTCTGGAACACGGAGACGCCGGCTGATGTGCGTCGGTTACTGGGTGATCCGTGCACGGTGGTCGTCAAGGACGGCTCACGGTCGGCGAGCGCGTTGACGCACAACGATAGGTACGACGTCTCCGCATTGCCGGTGGACGTCGTTGAACCGGTCGGTGCGGGTGACGCATTCGCGGCCGGGTGGATTCATGCCCGGCTGGCCGGCGCGAACCCAGTGGTGGCGTTGCGCTTGGGACATCTGGTGGCCGGCTACGCACTCCGGAGCCGTGATGACCAGGGCGAGCTGATCCGCGACAGTGCGGGCCTGCTCGGGCGCGCGACCGCGGGCCGGGACTGGTTTGCCTTGAAGGAGGCTCTTGATGACTGAACTGTCCATGGCGAACGCCGATGAGTGGTTCGACCGTGCATTGGCGACCACCCACGTGATGGCGATCCTCCGCGGGTTTTCGCCCAAGCGCACTGTCGAGCTGGCCGAGCGGGCGTGGGCCGCCGGTATCCAAGCCGTCGAGGTACCTGCGCAGGGCCCGGTTTCCTTGCGTGCCTTGCAGGCCACGGCCGAAGCCGCTCGCTCGGCTGGAGCGATTGCCGGTGCCGGAACGGTCGTGTGTGCCGAAGGGGTCGCTGAAGTCCGCGACGCCGGTGCGATGTTCACGGTCGCGCCGGGGTTCGATCCGGTCGTGTCCGCGGCGAGCCTGGCCGCCGGCATGCCGCATCTTCCCGGCGTGGCTACCCCGACCGAAGTTCAACGGGCACAGGCGTTCGGGCACCGCTGGCTGAAGCTGTTCCCGGCGTCTGTGCTCGGAGTGGCCGTGATCGCGGCAATGCGCGGGCCGTTTCCCGAGGTGTCCTTCGTGGCGACTGGTGGTGTCGGTGTTCACAACGCAAAGGAGTTCCTGGACTCCGGTGCGCTCGCGGTCTCGCTCGGTGCCTCGTTCGCCGACGCGGCGGAGTCCGAGCTGGCCGATCTGATCGGGAGGGACGTGCCATGAACGACTGAGCGCAGGCAACGGCGAAGGGCCCGAACTTTCGGTTCGGGCCCTTCGCGTGGGGGAGGGGAGCAAGACTCGTAGTCAGCGTCCGTCGGTCCGCCAGCCGGCGACGCGGTCCCAGTCGAGCTCGATGCCCAGGCCGGGGCCCTCGGGGACCGGAAGGCAGCCGTCGACGAGCTGGAACGGCGCGACGGTGAGCGAGTCGCGCAGCGGGTTCGGCAGTTGGTTGAACTCGAACGTCCGGAAGTTCGGTATCGCGGCCGACAGGTGCAGGCTGGCTGCGACGCCGACGGCCGACCCGACGCCGTGCGGTGCCACGTCGACGTGGAAGGCACCCGCCAGGGCGGCGATCTTCAGCGACTCCGAGAGGCCGCCGGCCCGGGCGACGTTCGGCATGATCACGTCGACCGCTCCGCCGACGAGGTATTCCCGGAAGTCGTAGCGGGTGAACAGCGTCTCGCCGTTGACGAGGCTCATCGGCAGGTGGCTGCGCAGCCTCTGGTATCCGGCCAGGTCGTCGACGGCCAACGGCTCTTCGAACCAGGTGATCCCGAGTTCGGCGAGCGCGAGACCGATCGGCAGGGCGATATCGCTGGTGTAGGCGCAGTTGAGGTCGACCAGCAGTTCGATGTCGTCGCCGATCGCTGCTCGGACAGCGCGGGCATGAGCGAGATCGGTGTTCCGCCCGCGGCCCAGCTTGAGTTTGAGCGCCCGGAAGCCCTGGTCGACGAAGTTGCGGGCCATCCGGGCCGACTGGTCCGGGTCGGAGCACATCGGTACCGGGCTGGCGTACACCGGGACGAGTTCGCGGTGCGGGCCGCCGAGGAGCCGGTGGATCGGCAGCCCGAGGGCCTTTCCCTTGAGGTCCCACAGGGCGATGTCGACCCCGCTCATGGCCTCGAGGTAGAAACCGCGTAGGTGGCCGCCGCCGCTCATCGCGCCGAAGACCTTCGACCAGATGACGTCGATCGCGAGCGCGTCCTCGCCGATGACCAGCGGGGCGATGATCTCGTCGACGATCCGGCTGGTGACCGCGGGGCTGGGGAGCCCGTAGCACTCGCCGATGCCCTGCAGGCCGTTGGTGGCAGTCAGCACGATCAAGGTGCTGAACTGGCCGGAGCGGCGCAGCGTCCGGTGGCTTGCGGCGGGATGGACGAGCCAGTCCGGGACGGTCTCCCCGGGGTAGAGGTCGGCGAACGAAGCGGTCAGCGGGATCGCTTCGACGGTGGCGATCCGGACCGTGCCGGGGTGTTCGGCGCGGTCTTCGGGGGCGGGAAGGCCTTGGGTCACTTCTTCACCAGTGCCTGCATCTCGCCGTTCGCGGCGTCCAGTGCCTGTTGCGGGGTCTCCTTGCCGATCAGCGCGGCCTGGACGTGCGCGGCGAGTGCGCTCTCCATCTGGCCGTACGCCGGGAACTGCCACAGGGGGTCCGGCTGGGCGTTGGCCGTGATCGCCGTCTGCCAGGCGGAGCTGTACGGGTCGGACTTGAACGCCGGCGAGTCGAGTGCGGCCTGGGTGGTCGGTGCGGAGCCGATGGCCTTGTACCGGTTGATCGCCGTTGGGGTGTCGCTGGTCAGGTATCCGGCGAACTTCGCGGCGGTGCCGGCCGGGCCGTCCTTGAAGACGACCACGAGGCCGCCCCACGCGAGGGACTGCGGGGTGTCGCCGGCCTGCTTGACCGGCCGCGCGATCGGTACGGTGTTCTGCAGCAGCGTCTGGTCCTTCGCCTGGTTCTTGATCGTGCCGCGGACCTGGTTGGCGTCGTCGAAGAACGCGGTCCGGCCTTGGCTGAACAAGGTGCGGGCTTCGGGCCGGCCGATGTTGAGGCTGATCAGCTTCTGGTCGAGCAGCGACTTGAGCCAGGTGAGCGCTTCCACTGCGCCGGCGTCGTTCACCTTGATCTGGTCACCGTCGACGATCGGCGAGCCGAAGGTACGGAACCACGGAATGACGTCCTTGATGGTTTCGGGTTTCGTCGTCATCGCGTACGGGACATAGTCGCCGCCGAGGGCCTTGATCTTCTTCAGGGCCGCTTCGAAGTCGGCGATCGTCTTCGGTGCGGACGTTACGCCGGCCTTCTGCAGCAGTGCCTGGTTGCTGACGAGGCCGATCGATCCGGTGTACCAGGGCAGGCCGAGTTGCTTGCCGTCGATCTGACCGGACTTGAGGGCCGCCTCGGTGTAGCCACCGGACTTCGCGTACGCGCCGAGGTCCGCGAGAACTCCGAGCTGGGACAGCGAGTTGAGGTCCGCGATGTCGAGTTGGGCCGCGCCCTTGAGGTCATGGCTCCGGGCCCGCAGCAGCACCTGGTTGCGGTATTCGGCGAAGGGGTACGACGAGAGCTGCGCCTTGATGCCCTTGTCCTTGGTGAAGCCGTCGGCCTCGGTTGTGATCAGGGCCTTCTGCGCGTCCTCGCCGTAGTACCAGCTGGTGAACGTGAAGTCCTGGAGCTTGCTGTCCGTGCCGGGCGCCGGGGCGGCGGAGCCGCCGCCACCGGAGCAGCCGGCCGCGAGCATCGCGGTACCGAGTGCGAGACCGAGGACCGTTGGCAGCCGGCCGAATCTCGTTGTTGACATGGTGCGGTTCCTTTCGGGTGAACGGATCAGGCCTTGACGGCGCCGGAGCTGAGACCGGCGACGAAGTGGCGCTGCAGGAGCAGGAAGATGAGCACGACAGGCAGCGAGCAGACGAGTGATGCGGCCATCAGCTCGGGCCAGCGGTTGCTCGATTCGCTGAGGTAGGTGTTGACGAGTCCCGGCGGCAAGGTCCGGGTGCTGTCGCCGGACAGCGTGAGCGCGAAGACGAAGTCGTTCCAGCCGCGGATGAACGCGAACATCCCGGCTGCGACCAGGCCCGGCCGGACGAGGGGCAGCAGGATCCGGTGGATGATGACACCTTGGCCGGCGCCGTCGATCTTCGCCGCCTCGATGATCTCGTCGGGAATGCCGTCGAACACTCCCTTGAGCATCCAGACGCACAGCGGCAGCGTGAAAGTGGTGAAGGCGATGATCAGCACGAGGTATGTGTTCAGCAGCCCGAGGGCACTGAACAAGGCGTACATCGTGGTCAGCAGCAGCACGTGCGGGAACAGTTGCGACACGAGGAACGTGAGCATGATCGTCCGGCGGCCGCGATAACGGAACTTGGAGAACGAGTAGGCGCAGTAGCTGCCGATGGCAACACTTCCGAGCGCCGTGACCGATGAGACGAGCAGGCTGTTGACGAGATAACGCAGTACGTCGTGGTTGCCCAGCACCGTCGACAGATGGCTCAGTGTCAGCGAGCTGGGGATCAGCCGCGGCGGGAACTCGAAGACGTCGCCGTCGGGTTTGATCGCGGTCGTCACCAGCCAGTAGGCCGGCGCGAGACCGAAGAGCGCGATGAAGGTCAGCGACGTACGGCGCAGCCACCGTACTGGGCCGGACTCGTCCGTCGGGCCACCCGGCCGGCGCCGTCCGAACGTGCTCCGGGGGAGCGGTGCGATGGTCATGACTTGTTCTCCGTGATGCGCAGGTAGATGAGGACGATCGGGAGCAGGAACGCCAGCCAGAGCAGGCCGATCGCGCTCGCCTTGCCGAGGTCGAACCCCTTGAACGCGGTTTCGTACACCGCGAGCGAGAACGTCGTGGTCGCCCTGGCAGGCCCGCCGCCGGTGAGCACGTAGATGGTGTCGAAGTGCTGGAAGTTCCACATGAACTCGAGCAGCACGACGACGCCGGCCACCGGGCGCAGCGAGGGCCAGGTGATGAACCGAAAGCGCTGCAGGGCGTTCGCGCCGTCGACGTGGGCGGCCTCGATCGCACCGGCAGGGAGGGCCTGGAGGCCGGCCAGCAACATCACCATCATCCAGGGGAACGTGGACCAGCACCGTGCGACGACGACCGCCAGCAACGCACCGGTGCCTGAGTCCAGCCAGCCGACGTTCGAGTCGATCAGCCCGATCGAGCGCAGTACCCCGTTGAGTACGCCGTAGTTCGCGTCGAAGATCCATAGCCACAGGAACGACACCACGACGCCTGGAAGGATCCACGGCACCAGCAGCACCGAGCGAAGAATCCCGCGACCGCGCATCCGCTGGTTGAGTCCGAGCGCGGCCACCAGACCGATCAGGAACGGCAGGAGCGTGGCCGGGACGGCGAAGAGCAGCGTCGTACGGAGGAGGGGCCAGAGGTCCTTGGCCGCACTGGCCAGGTTGTCGAGGCCGGTGAAGGTACGGCCGGAGACCAGCAGGTTGTGGTCGAAGAACGCATCGATCACAGCACCGATCAACGGGTAGATCAGGACGGCGGTCAGCAGCGTCACTGCCGGCAGGACGAGCAAGACCGGAAAGACCTGGCGTCGTGCTCGCCGCGGCACGCTCGGTCGCGACACGGCGGAGCGACCACCGGGAATCGTCAGTTGGACTCGGTCAGACATGACTCATACGATATACGATCTACTAACTGAGTCAATATACGATCTACGGTAGGGTCTATGGAGTGGTACGGCGCGACAGGAGGATCGATGGCAGACGGCGACACCAGTGGGCGTCTGGTGGTTCGGACGAAGACCGAGCTGATCCGGGATCGGCTCGAGGCGCAGATCATCGAGGGGCAGTTGGAGCCCGGCGCGCGGATCGTGCTCGACGAGCTCGCCCGTGAGCTGGGCGTCTCGAAGATCCCGATCCGGGAAGCGCTGTCGAGTCTGGAGTCGCAGGGGCTGGTGGTGCAGTCACCGCATTCGGGTCCGCGGGTGGCGCCGCTGTCGCTGCGCGAGTTCCAGGCGATCTACCTCCTCCGGGAAGAGGTCGAAGCCCTGGTCGCCCGGCTGGCCGCGACCAAGATCGACGACGCCGAGCTCACCCGGATGCGGGAGATCAACGCGAGGATGCGAGCCATGCTCGGCTCCGGAGACGGTGCCGCCCTCGCCGACCTCAACACGCAGTTCCATCTGGCGATCGCGAAGGCGACCACCTATCAGTCCTTGGTGGACGCGGTGACCCAGTCGCTCCGGTCGGTCCGCCGCTACCGGGCGGTGATCGACAAGCTGGCCACCAACTGGCCGGCCGCCGTCGACGAGCACGACAAGGTCCTGACGGCGCTGGAGTCCCGAGACCCGGTCCGCGTCGAGAAAGCCGTCCGCGGTCACGTCCGAAGCCAACGCCAGAGCGAAGTCACCACCGACGACACCGAGACCGACTGAGGCGGGCGCAGCATCGACGATCGGCCCGTGCCGCGGCTGCCGCGGTGCCGCGGCGCAACGGAGCGATGCGGTGGGTGACCGATACGCACTCAGCCGACCTTGGTGAATGTCCAGGCGGTCCCGGTGCCGGACTCCTGGGTAAGCAGGCTGCCGTCGGCAGTGCCTCCGGCCTGGATCGCCAGACCGCTGATCTTGCTGACCAGTGATGTGCCGGAGCCGTTGGCAGTCATTCCCCAGTGCTGGTTGTCGTTGCCGGTGCACGGCCACTGAATGATCCTGCCGCCGGGTGCTGTCGACGAGCCGGCGTCGTCCAGACATTGCCCGGAGGCCGAGTTCTTGAACGAATAGCTGCCGTCGGGGTTGGCGGTTGCGGTCCATTTCTGGTTGGTGCCACTGTTGTTGTGCCAGACGATCAGCTGGATCCCAGCGGTCGTCGAGGAGTTCGGGTCGTCGATCAGTTGTGTGTTACCGGTCCGGCTGAGCTGGTAGATGCCACCGGAGGCCAGTGTGTTGCCCCAGATGTCGGTGATCGGCGTGGCGGTTGCGGCCGAGCCGGCATGCGGGAGATCGTAGGAATCCTCGATTGTGCGGAGAACGTTGTAATGATTGATGTGTTCACCGTAGGAACCCGGTCGTACGTGCGCGCCGGAGAACACGGTCGCGATCTGATTCACCGTGGTGAAGTCGTCTTCGTCGAATGTGACGATCAGCAGGCTGTTGTGCGTCGTGGCCCAGCGTGCGTAGGCGTCGAGCTTGTTCTTTGTCCAGGCGTCTCCGGTTGCGACCGAGCAGTTGTGCATCGAGTTGCACATGTTTGCGGTCACGAAGGAGACGGTGGGCAGGGTGCTGAAGTCGGTCGGGAAGGACGAGAATGGCTTGTTGTCGGCCGCCGGGACGTTGGTGAAGTCGACCGCTGGGTTGCGGGCGCGCTGGTACTGGTTGTCTGGGCTTGCGCACGCGGTGTACCCGGTCGACGGCATGCTTTCCGAGTACTCGGAGAACGTCAATCCCGCCCCGATGAGCTCCGAGCCCAGGTTCGGGGCCGAGTAACTCAGCGGGCACGGGTCACCTGAAATCCCCTGGGTGGACCCGGAGAACAGTGCGAGGTAGTTGCCTTCACTGGGGTGGGTGACGCCGAACGACTGCGTCATTTTCGCCCCACCTGCTGCCAGCGAATTGATGTACGGCGCACTCGAACTCCCGTAGATCGCCGACGCCGGTTGATTCTCGTGAATGACAACGACGATGTGGTCGAAACGCGGCACAGAACCGGCTGCGTCAGCCGGTGATGCCGTGAGTGGAATTCCCGCCGCCACAACGGCGACGGCCGCCGCTGCGGCCGTCAACAACTTCCGGCGAACCATCCTGTTCCTCTCCGATCATTGAAGGGAATGAGTCGGACAGCGCCAAGCGAACTTCTCCGCGACAATCGGCGCGGTTCCGGGCTCACGTCAAATGAACGGTCCCGACGGACGTCGGCCTCAGTGCCGACTGCTGCCATCAGAACTGGTCCTGGACAGAGTGGCGGACGTCACCTCATGCAGACCAGTCATGATCTGGCTATACGCCCTATAACCAGCCAGGCAGAGCCGATGCGCTTCACAGCCGAGAGCGTCGACTCGATGTCGGACGTGTGCACTCGGAACTGACCCAGGCGAGCGGCACTCTGACCTTCCGTCGAGCGGGTTTCTCTCCTCAGGATGAAGTTGCCGGAGCGGGGTGGCCAGGACGGGGCGACTCGGGGGCACATGCAGCCGGATGTGTGATCGGGCGTGTGGCCAACCTGTTGGTTCCGGCGGTCGCAGTCATCGGGCCGGAGCCGTCGGGCCGGTGAGTATTTCTGAGCTGCGATGGAACGATCGCTGCGCGCGGAACTCCCTCCGCCACTGCGAGATCTCCCAGTCGCGCCCGCTGTTCTTGGTTCGGATGCGGCGCTGATCGGAGCGGCGCGGCTGGCTTGGATGGACCTTGAATGAACGTTATCGAGGTGCTGCGAGGCGGGCCGGGTCGTGTCCGTCCAGGCCTATCCGGGCGAGCCGATGCGTGACCCGGGCACGATTCATCACGTCGCGCAAGCCTGCGCGATCGGCGGTGCGGCCGGGATTCGCGCCCAAGGAATCGCCGACCTGGCAGCCATCCGCCCAGCGGTCGACCGGCCTCTCATCGGGCTGTGGAAGGACTGGACGAGGGGCGTCGTCGTCACGCCGACCGTCGGGCACGCGGTCGCGGTGGCCCGCACCGGCTGCGAGATCGTCGCCGTCGATGGCACCGTGCGCTTCCGGCCGGACGACTCGTCGGTCGCGGACTCGATCGCCGCGCGATCCACGCCGCAGGCGCACTCGCGATGGCGGATTGCTCGTGCCTCGCCGCGGCTGCGGCTGGGGCCGTCTCATCGGTACGACGCTCGCCGGCTACACGGACGACACTGCCAGGACCGACGGGCTGGCCCTCGCTCTGGTCGCCACCTTCGCCCGCGAACTCGACCGCCCGATCATCGCCGAAGACTGCATCCACACCCCAACTCAGGCGAAATCCGCAGTCGGCGCCCGGCGCCCACGCCGTCGTCGTAGGCACGGCCATTCACCCACCCCACCACCAGCACCTCGTGGTGTTCGGACTCCGTACGCTGAGCCTGAAGATGTGACGAACCCCAACCGCGAATAGCTGGCCGGGGTTGCTATCAACGGGACGCGTCAGTTCGAGGTTACGCAGGTAACGAACGGCTGGACCGTGATCTGGCCCTTGGGGTCGTTGTTGGTCATTGCGACGGTCCAGGACGTCGCAGACGCCACTCCGTCTGCTTCGGCCACGTCGCTCGGGTAGGAGCCGTTCAGGACCAGGTCGGCGGGCGTGCCGCTGCCGGAGTCCCACTTGCCCCCGCCGCTGATCGCCTTCTTTCCCGCGGCGCACCCGAGCTTCAAAGTGCTGTATCCCTTGGGCACAGTCGTCGGCTGGCCGTCCACTGCGAGCCCGGATACACCGTCCTTGCCAGCTGCGCCAACGGGTCCCTCAGCACCTGCAGGCCCCGCGGGCCTCGCCCGTGCCGACCTTATTGAGCTTTCCCGAACTGCGGGGCTCAGGTCACTCTCGCCCAGCGAGTTGTCGACAACCTGGAGCGACGCAACAGGGCGCGCGCGCAGCGGGAGTGTGCGGGGACTGACGGGTATTGGCGGCGGTCAGCGCCGTTCACGTCGTGGCCGCCGTACTGCTCGTGGCGGGCGTGTTCTCGCGTTGCCTCGGCGCGGCCGTCCCGATGATCGCGGCAGTCGCTTGCCGGGATCATCGGATAGGTGGGTCGACCCGTCACTCCTACGGCTACGCACCTATCGACCGGTGTTTGGCCAGGCGTCCGGTGAGGTCGGCGTAGTTGCGGGGGTTCTGTGGTGTCCAGCCGGCTTTGGCGGCCGGGGCGATCCGTGGGTAGGCGTAGTGTTGGGCCTGGGTCGGTCCGGCGGATGAACTCGCCCCACAGAGCGGACTCGACGCCGAGAACATCGGACTCGTCGACGCCCGGGCTGAAGGTTCTCGGATCCCAGTTGCGGTGGCGGTTGAGATCGCAGGGACCGCCGCGGGCCCAGGTGCAAAGCCGGTGGTCTTCCGATCGCACCTGTGTTCATAGCCGAGGGCGCCGCGGCATGGCTGATGTCGAGTGTGCGCCTGTAGCAGTCAAACTCTCGAAGAGGTACTCACCTGAGAAGCGAGATGCAGGTGTCAAGGCCGGCGGCCGGTGCGGTGTGACCTTGCCCGCTTGGCAGCTCTGTAGGCGTCTTCCGCATATCGGGAGATGCCGGCCGCGGGGGACCAGCCCTCGGCGGTGCGGGTGAAGGGGTACCAGGAGCCGTCGGGCCCGAGCCGGATCTGAACTCCAATCGACTCCCAGGTCAGGCAGTTGTCCGTGATGACGGCGGTGAGCCGCTCGAGCACGCGGGGCCTGCTCCAACCGCTCCCGTAGATCTGGACCTGGATCGAATGTCCGCAGATAGACGTCGACGCCGATCTCGCCGCCGAGCTGGTACGCGCGCCGGATCCGGCTGAGCTCAGCTCGATGGATTCCGGCCCGCGTTGCGACCTCCTGGGCGTCGAACCGAGACCCTTCACAAGCCATCATGCGAGCGAGCTCGATCCTCGCGTCGGGTGCGTCCTGCTGGTCGAGAAGAGCAGCCGCCCGGAGGGACGCCTCGTGGAGCATGGCGTTCAGGTCGAGGTTGGTGATTGCCGGGTGAGGTATCGGCGAGAGTGCAGGATCGGCCAGGATCTCTCGTCGTTCGGATGTTTCAGCGTCAGGCATCGAGCAGCTCTCCGGACATGCTGTTGAGAAGCTGGAAGGGCTGAACCGTCAGCTCGCCCGGCCATTGGCCGGACGCATTCGGCACCAGGAGCGATGCAATGTGCCGTTTCTGGCCTTGCAGTTCATCGAGTCGCTGCTCGATACTGCCGACCGAGATCAGCTTGTGGACATGGACCGGTCTGGTCTGGCCTCGCCGGTGAACGCGGGAGTTGCCTTGGTCCTCCACCGCAGGATTTGGATGTACGTCGAAATGGATCACCTGCGAAGGTCGCGTGATGTTCAGGCCGATCCCGCCGCTCTGCAACGTCATGAGCAGGACCTTCACCTCGCCGTCGGCAACCCGCTGAAGCGTCGCGGCCCGCTGTTGGCGCGACATCTTTCCGTGGTAAAGGGCAGTCGCGTGGCCGGTCCCTTCCAGGAACGCTGCGACAAGTAGGGCTGCTTTCAGGAACGACGTGTACACCACAACACACTCGTCCGTAGCGGTCGCCTGCAGAAGTTCCGCGAGCTTCGCCAACTTCGGTGTTCGGACCACGGCTTTGGCTGGATCCGCAAGGATCTCGTCGGGTCGATCATCAGCGAAATGTGCGGCCGCGTTGGCGATCTTGCGTAGAGCAGTGATGGCCTTCAGGACGAGTCGGCCGGCGGGCACTTTTGCCGTGCGAATTTCGTCGGCGGTGTCGAACATCATGGCTTGGTGCATGCCACGCTGCTCGGAGGTCATGTCGACCAGATGGCGAGTCGTGACCAGGTCCGGTAGCCCGAGTGCGAGAGCTGGATCGGATTTGAGCCTGCGCATGATGAAAGGGCGCACGACGGCGAGTACCTCGTGCGACGGATCGGCAGCAGCCAGGGCAGGATCGACGACGTACTTGCGGAATGTTGCATAGCGGCCCATGAGGCGCGGGTTGCACCAATCCAGCAACGCATGGAGGTCGCAGGGGCCATTCTCCAAGGGAGTTCCGCTGAGGGCCAGTCTCAGGTCGGTGGGTAGATTGGCGGCACAACGCCATACTTTGGTCTTGGGGTTCTTGATCGTCTGGGCCTCGTCGGCGATGACCAGGCCCCAGTTGAGCGAGGCGAAGCGCTGGGCGTTCTTCCGCATCGTCGCATACGTTGTGACCAGGACGCAGCGGCCGACCATCCTCCGCGTGAACGCCCGTCGCACGACCGGGCCGAATCGGTACACCAGTTCTTGCGGGGCGAACTGCCTGAGCTCACTGATCCACTGGTCGATGTTCGCCGCGTTGGGTACGAGGACCAAAGTCGGGCGGTTGTGTCCTCTTCGACGAGGGGACAAGTGGAACGCGATCGCGGTCGGGGTCTTACCCGTGCCTGCTTCGTCAGCGAGGAGTCCGCTCAGGCCGTTCTCTCCGAGAGCCTCCAGCCATTGCACGGCCTGATGCTGGTAGAGATCGAGCTGCGGATGCGACCTGGACCGAGTAGACGGCGGTGCCGTCATCGCATCCCTGAGAGTTTTCACAAGTTTCGCCAAGCCCACGGTCGGCGTGCAGGCGTAGCGGATGCCGTCGATCCAGATGAATCCCCCGAGTGCATCGAGCGCACTCCTCCCCTGATCCTCGTCGACCGGAACAATTGGTTCACAGACCTTGTCGAGCAGGTCGGGAGTCAACACCATCCAGCGATTTCGGAGCCGAACGCACGGGAGCGTCGCAGACGCCAGGCGCCTCAGCTCCCCATCTGTAAGCTCCTCGCCGTCAAGTGTGAAGCGCCAGCGACGGTCGAACACATCGGACAGGCCAAGCCTGTGATCGGCCTCTCGAAAAGCACTGGGAAGGATGACGTCGACGGTCACAGCGATCTGCTCGACCCAGTCGTCGGTCCACTCGATCCTCAGGCCGTGTCGTTGAATATCCGGCGAGAGGTCGCTTCTCAGCGTGGCTACGTCGTACAACGACAGCAGAACCGCATCAGGCAACGTGGTGTCGGCTAGAGGCTGAAGAGCGGGGAGGAGGGCCGCGGCCCTCCTCAAGGTGCGCCGGCACCGATGATGCAGCCGCTCGCTGTTCTGCCTGCGTAGTCCTTCCAATTGCCAGGATTCGCGAGCTTCGAACTCTTGTCCCTCGTCATCCGTGAGGAACAATCTGGCCGTGACGGTCTGAGATTCCATGTCCGGAGCGCCGAGCCTGAGCACAATCGGAACCTGGCTCAGGTCGGCTGCGAACTCGTCCACCTCGTCGACCCAGTCCTGGAGGGGCGTAATGGGCTCGTGAGTGATGATGTGTGCCACGAACGGAGCCGGTCCATGGACCGCGTAGCGTGCCATGGACGGCATGAAGGCATCGACAACCATGTCGATGTATCCAGTCACGAGATCCAATGGCGGTCGTACGACGTCTTCCGCGCCCGTGGCCATCGGCAACAATCGGATGCCCCCGAGTATTTCGGAGTACGGTGAGTCGTCGGCTGTGGCCATCGCCCGCCACGTAGGTATGTACTTCTTGCCGTCACCGAGGTCGGTGATGTGCGGCAGTACTCGACCGTCCCGGATGATCTGCAGCGCGTGGCGCGTCGCCTGCGACCAGATCGAGGCTGATGCACTCCATCGACGCGGCTCGTGACTGGCCAGGTCTTCCAGCAGGACGAGTATGTTGACCGGCCAGCATCGGGCAGTTCTGAGCTCACCACCTGGCCAGAGGAATTGCCGGTAGGTCGACTTATCTGGCAGCTCTTGCCGAGTGTCGGTCGGTTCAAGGCAGAGGAGCGTACCGATCTCACCGAAGTAGGGATCGAAGACCAGGTCGGCGCCGTTCGACAGTAGGCCCAGGGCCGCGAGTCGTCCGATCCCACGCGTCGGCTGCCGTTCAGTGAACCCGCGAGGTGCTTGCGGCTGCGGAGTTTGACGAGTGACCTGTTCGCTGGCGACTTGCCGCTTCTCGTCGGCCGCGGGCGTCGGCTGGTGCGTAGCTCCTACTGATCTGAACTCGGATCGATCGCAGATGCGTTTGTTGCCTGCCAGCAACAGGAGCCGTGCTGCCTGTTCCCGTGCGGATGTCTTCGTGCTGTCGACTCCGGTGGCTCCGACCGGCTCACCTTCCAGCTCACCGTGGAGCTGGCAGGACCAGGTCTCGTCGGCATTGAGCGTGAAGTCGGGATCACAGAGTGCGGCGCGACCGTCGAGGATCTCGAGGCGCTGGAGGGTCTGCAGGGCTGTTTGTCCGTCAAGTCGGGTCAGCCCCGTGGCTCGCAGTTGCGCCGTCCGGGCCATCGCGTCCGGAAAATCGGCCACGCACGCGATGAGCTCGACGAAGCAACGGTGCCGTACGTCGTTAGCTGCAGCGCTAGCCGCACTGACACGAGCAACTTCTCCCGTGGACAGCTCCAGCCGGCCCTCCCCGACTCGCCTCCCGTCGCGCGTCGTCTCCGTGAATTCAACCCCCGGGAGCCCGTGACCGTTGGAGTAGGCGTTCAGCAACTGGCGAAGCCGGATCGGAGCCTGAGTCAGTCCAGCGATGGCTGCCAGCTTCGCCGGGAGCCACTGCGGATGTGCAGTTTCGAACAGCAGTTGGACTAGCTGACTCATCTCGAGCACCCCACTGATGCCGCGCAGAAAGGTCGCTTCCATCAGGTGCTTGTGAGGATTCCGGAACCTTCGCTGGAACTCGGACGCGAAGTCCGAGTCTCCCGGGAGCGGCACTGCCTCCGTGGTAGACGGTCGGGTCCAGAGCTTCCTGGCCGGCTGTTGGTCTGAGGCACCTTCGGGCGTGGGCGAGTCCGCCGTACCGGTTCGCCTACCTGACATCATGTGCAGCCGACGTTCGGTCATGGCGTGAACCAGGCTCACATACGCACGCTGACGGGCATCGGGCCGGGTATGGCCGGTGCACCAAGCGCCTTCCACTCGTCCTGATGCATCCACCAGGACGACCCGCGAGCGGAACATCGGTTTGTCATCGCAGGCCTCAGTGGTGATATCCGGCTTCGGGAGCCGACGAGCCGACCGGTAGCTGTTGATCAACATGCTGGCCATTACCGAGTCATCGGCGAGACCGGCTGACGACATCGCCCGGAGTTCCTCAGCCCCACTACCAGTCACACCATCCAAGAGCGCCACCCGCACGGCCAGCAGCGGCAGGCCTCCGGCGGCGATCGAACGCCTCGCCTCCGCAACGCACTCCACGTCAGCCGTGCCAGTGCGCACCAAGGCGCGAACCCAAGCGGGGGTCGAACTGCGAGTCATATCAACCTCGATTGCGTGGCGGACTTCTGCTGTACCAACGCGCGAGGAGGCTGCGGGTTATCAGTCCACCCGTACGTGTCTGGAGGGATGTAGCTGCACCATGTCGGGGGAGTCCTGGATTTCGAGTTCTGGGTTCCGGGCTGACTCGTGTGGCGGGACCCTCGGACGGGTGAACCGAGTTCGGGTAACGGTCGACGACCTTCGCCGGGCCGTCGAGACGGACATACGGCGAAACTGGTCTGATGTGGCCTGGGGTAGGTGGCTGGAGGCTGCTGCTGTACTTCGCGATCAGTCGTTCCGCAACGTCGTGCTCATTAAGCTGCAGATGCCGAGCGCAACCTGGGTCGACGGGCGGCCGGGCTGGCAGCGTAGAGGACGTCATGTCGTCCAGGGTGCGCCAGGTATCAGAATCGTTGCCGCGACCTCCGAGGTGGATCGTTCGGCGGGTCCCGTGCAAGGGCATGGGGTCGCGACCGTGTGGGACGTCAGCCAAACTGACGGTCGATCGTTCGGAGTGGTCCCGGCCTGTCCGCCGGACGTGGCCTTTGCCGCTCTGCGAGAGGTTGCGGTTGCTGGCGGATACAGCGTCGAGCGTGGTCCTTTGCCATCGGACGCGGATGGAGCCGAGACTGCTGATCGCCGTCGGCGGATCGTTGTCGCTGACGATCTCGACGTTCCGATGGCGGCGATGAGCCTTGCCCACGAGTTGGCGCACCTGCGAATGCACAAGGGCTTCCATGGCGCGAGCTGCCGCGGCGCTGTGAGGCTGGAGGCGACGTCAGCCGCGTACCTGGTCCTCTCGCGGCTTCGATGCTTGCCCGATCAGTCGTCGGCGGACCTGATCGCCAGGACGACAGGCGTGGTCAGTCGGACGCCACCCGTCCGGTTGATCGAGACACTGGGCGGCAGGGTCGTAGCGGCCGCGAACCGCCTGTACGACGCCGCTGAACGGCACCTGCCGCCGCCGCATCTCCATCCGGCCAAGCCGACGCTTCTCGCTGACGCCTCAGAAGGCTTGAGATCGAGGACTCCTGGACATCCTGATCCGGGTTCTGATCGCGGTCCTACGCCATGACGCTGACCCGAAGAAGTTGCTATCAGCAACGCGCGGAAGGGGAGTGTCATGGATCGAGTACCAGATGGGGAAGCGGACGCGCGGCAGGACGAGTTGGGGCTGCCGCGGTGGTCGATCCGGCGGGCGATCGAGTTGCTGGATGAGGGGATCGATCGGATGGGGGAGCAGCTGACGCGTTCGGCTGGTCTTTGGGGTGACTCGCCGGCTGAGACAGAGGTGCCCACGGATCCGGGTGGTCCTGAGCTGCCTTGAGGTGGTGATTGGTGCGATGAGCTGTGATGATCGCCGGTTGATGGCGGTACAAGTCGCGGCGGGGCAGTTCTTCCGTCAGCAGCTGTTGCAGTCTGTTGCCGGTTGGGCGGCTGCTTATTTGACGCGGCGTGGGCTTGGGCACGTGCTGAGGTCGACCTCGCGCTGGAAGGTCGGTTACGCGCCCGATGGCTGGGCCTACTTGGTTGACCACCTGAGGTCCCAGGGTTTCGACGACGAGACTCTGCTGGCCTCGGGCCTGGCGAGTGCGACGAAGAAGGGGTATCTGATCGATCGGTTCCGCGATCGGATCATGTTCCCTGCCTGGGATTCGGGTCAGGAACTGGTCGGGTTCGTGGGGCGTTCGCGGGGTGGTCGGGTGAAGTACCTGAACTCGCCGGCGACGCGGATCTACCAGAAATCTTGCACGCTCGTCGGCCTTGCGGAGCAGCGTGATCTCTTGGAGGGCGGGGCAACGCCTGTCTTCGTCGAGGGGCCGATGGACGCCGTGGCGGTGGATGAGTTGAGCCGGTTGACCTGTCGCGGATGGGCTGGTCTTGGGGTGTGCGGGACGGCGTTGTCGTTGCACCAGGTCTCGATGGTTCGCCAGTACTCGGACAGTGACACCGTGATCGTGGGAGTGGATGCAGACGGTGCCGGGAGCATTGCCGCCCGAAGGTGGCTCGATGACCTGTCGGCGGTCTTCAAGCGTGTGCAGGTGGCTGAGTTCCCGTCAGGGCATGACCCGTCCTCGCTGCTCGAGACACCCGCAGGTGCCGATCGACTCTTCAAGGCCCTGAACGAGCCAAGACCGCTTGCCGAGCTGGCGATCGAGGCAGAGGTAGCTCGGTGGTCACCAGTCCTGGATCACATCAGTGGCCGGGTGAATGCCCTGCGCCGGGTAGCTCCTCTCGTGGCGAGGTTGCCGCAGGACCGGGTGGCGGCTCAGTTGGGGGAGCTCGCGAAGGTCCTGCAGCTCGACCAGGAGATCGTTTCGCGCGAGGTCCTCGAGTCCGTCGGTCGCTCGGCGCCTCGACGTCGGCCGCACTCACCGCCGTACCCGATCGCTGACACGGACCTGCCCGATAATCTCCCGACGCCTTGATCCAGTAGTCCCCGATGTCGAAATCCGGGTTCTTTGTCGAGCCGTCGGAGACGACCTTCTTAGCCAATGAGTTGTTGGTCTACGGAGGTTGTGATGAATGCTGTGTCATCGGATTCCGAAAACGTCCTGATCAGCGGTGAACGTCAGCGCATGATGGTGGCGAACATGGCTGCGGCCAGGTTCTACCGGCGAGAGTTGCTCAGGGCAAACGTTGGCTGGCCGGTCGAGCAGGTCCGGGAGCGCGGTGTCGGTGAGGTACTGCAGATCGATTCGTCGTGGCGGATCGGGTACGCGCCCGACTCGTTCACCCTGCTCACCGACCATCTGCGGGAGAAGGGATTCGACTTCCGCACGTTGATCAGGGCCGGCCTGTCCGAGTGGACGAACGAAGGCACGGCTGTTGATGTGTTTCGTGATCGGCTGATGCTCCTTGCGCGGGACGAACGGCTCGATCCTGTCGGTTTCGTCGGCGTCGGGCCGGGTGTGAAGCCGGAGTACTCGGCGTCGCCGACGACGTTGATCCACCGTCCGTCGAACGCATTGGTCGGGATCGAGGAGCAACTGGACATGCTGACCGAGGGAGCGTTTGTCGTCGTCGTCAACGATCCGCTGGATGCGGTCGCGATCGAGAACCTCGGGCGCCTGGCGGGTGAGCGCTGGGCGGGCATTCCGATGTGTGGTTCGCAGCTGTCATCGGCACAGGCGAAGACCCTGTACCGCTACACGGTCACGGACACTGTGATCGTTGCCTTGGACGGCGATCAGGAGTGGCGTCGTACGGCGATCGCCTCGCACCCCGACCTGTCGTACTTCTACAAGAGGGTCCGCGCGGTCGAGATCCCGGATGGCCTGTCCGCGGCGAGTCTGCTGAAGACCGAGAACGGCCCGCAGCGTCTGTACGACGCGATGGTCTCGACGCGGCCGTTGGCGGACTACAAGCCGGGTCGGCAGCAGCTTCCGGAGTTCGACAGTCCTGGCCCGTCGCCGACCGGCCCGTCGCTGTGACGAAGTCCAGGACTCCGGGACTTCGTAGTCCGGGTTCAGATCCGGACCGCTCCGGCCGAGATTGGTGCCGACAGCAAGCGTCAGCTCTCGGGCCAGGGTCCGGGGCATCGGGAACGGAGTGAGCCAGTGACTGAAGAACTTGAGGCGCTTCTGGCGAACGCAGTTGACTCGGGGTGGGCGGAGGAGCCGTCGAAGCGGCTTGCCGCCGCCATCGAGGAACGCATCGTCGCGGAGTTGCCCGGCCGGCTTCGGGCCGCCCTGGGCCATGACGAGGCGGCCCAGATGGCACGGGTCGTGGCGTGGGAACGCTGCCGTCGGTTGGCCGAGAAGCTCCCCGGCGGCCGAGTGTCGTGGGGGTACCTGGCGAACCTGGTGCGGTGGCGGTTGGCCGACGTGGTCCGTCAGGAAGCGAGACGGCGTCAGCGGCATCCGTTGCTGGACTTCGTCCCTGAATCCGTGGAGCCGAGCCTGCTCGCGGAGCTGGGCCCGCTGCTGGACCGCATTGGTGTGCGGTTGGAGAATGCCGGGCTCCCGGTTGGCGAGGTACGGCGGCGGCTGGTGGTCGCGGCCGATGGCCCTGGCTTCTCCAAGCATGCGATCACGTCACGCGTGCGAGCCATCGGCGTACCCAGGGATCAGGCCGAGGGCTTGGCGTCGCTCCTCCACAACGGACCGATCCGGACGTCAGCGCTGTCGCGCCTCGCGGCTGGGCAGCCGCCGGATGTGGTCTTCGCGGATCCGGTTGTGCGGCAGTGGATCGACCAAGCTGCCGGGAGGTCGCCTCGTATGTCGTACCGATCCAGGAGGTTCGGTCGGCCGCCGGGTGCGTCGTGGCCTGACGGTCTCGGACTGGGACTCGCTCACGCCGCCTGACCCGAAGTTATCCGGCGAAGTTGCCCGGTGAGGTACCCGGTGAAGTTACTCGGGGGTCATGAGGGCTCAGACGTTGAGCTTCCATGAACAACTTCGACAGGCATCCACGCCGCCGGAACTGGCTCGTTCGGTTTTACCTCGCCCAGTTCCGCTTCTACCTGCGTCTGCAGGCCGCTGTCGGCATCATCCCCGCGCCCGTTGCGCGCGCACTCATCGCTCGGCTGCGGCCGGCGAAGACACGAAGGGAACTGTGACATGCGTCGAGTCACGAACTCGAAGCTCGTCGTACCGATCGTCATCCTGATCCTGCTCGTCATCGTGATCCTGGCGGTCGTGATCGGTTGGCGAGACACCCCGCAGGTTGCCCACGGCGAGCCAGGGCAGTCCAGTCCCGGCCGGGTGACTGGTACGTCGACGCCGGGTCCGGCGCCGTTGTCGGTGTGGGTACGGCCGGCGACGACGGATCCGGCGGAGTACGCGATCGCCTTCGGTACGGCGATCTGGACCTACAACACCGCGGTGCACACGTACGCCCAGTGGCAGAACGTCGTCTCGTCGTTCGCCGACTCGCTGGAGGCACCGGACTCCGCGCCGATCGCACGCAGCATGCTCCCGTACGCCAGCCAATGGGAGGAGCTGAAGGCCCACGGGGCACGGGCCAGCCTGCGCGACGTCACGGCAACGACGACACCCAAGCTGGAGGCCTTGGCCCGGGATCCCAGAGCACCGAAGGGCTGGCATGCTCTCCTCGTACGGGGAACGCAGGACAACGTGGTCGACGGGGCGACGACCAGGACTGAGCGGCATGTGACAGTCAGCGTGATCTGTCGGCCAGTGTGTACGTTCTGGTCGGCCACCAACGAGCTGCCGCAGTGATCCTCAAATGATCCTCAAGCTCGTAGCCGTGGGCACTTTCCTGGCGACAGCCGTCGGCCTGGTGACTCCGCTCGTGAGTGTGGCGAAGGGACAGGGCGCCTGCGAGGCGCACCAGACCTCGAAGGTCCTCAGCCTCGACGCCGAGCAGGCCTCCAACCTGGCAGTGATCGTCGGTGTCGGCGATCGCTACAGAATGGGCGAGGCCGGCAAGGTCATCGCGGTCATGACGGCCCTGACCGAGTCCTCGCTGCGGAACACGAATCAGGGAGATGCGGCCGGTCCGGACTCGCGTGGGCTGTTCCAGCAGCGTGATGGCTGGGGGCCGGTCGAGGTGCGCCTGGACCCGGCCGGTGCGGCGGGATTGTTTTACGCGGCGCTTGCGAATGTGCCCGGCTGGACCGCGATGAAGCCGTGGGCGGCTGCGCAGGAGGTGCAGCGGTCGGCGTTCGCGGACGGCAGTAACTACCGCAGTAACTACGCTGCGGCAGTACGGCTCGTCGGTTCAGCAACCCCGGTTGTCGACGGTTGCGGGAGTTGGGGAGCCGGCGACACAGACCAGCTTCCTGGTGCCGTCGCGGCCGTTCGCCGAGCACTCGATCTGGTCGGCAGCCGCGGCTACTACCAGCTGTGCGCGCGGCTGGCGTCGAACGTCTGGGGCCGTTCCAACTCCGGCTATTACTCGGCAGCCGAGCAGTGGAACCAGATGGTCAGTAGCGGGAACGCCCATCCCGACGACCGGCGGCCGCCAGTCGGTGGGCTGCTGTTCTGGGCGACCCAAGGTCCCTACGGGCACGTCGCGGTGTACGTCGGCAACGGTCAGATCGTGTCGAACGACATCGGCGACCGCGTGCCCGGCCAGGGCGGCGTGTACCTCGTCGACGTGGGCGCAATCGAGAAGCAATGGGGTGCCACCTATCTGGGGTGGGCGCCACCGATCTACCCGACCACCTAATCAACCCACCTAATCAACCCACCTAATCAACCCACCTAATCAATCCAGTGGTGTGTTCGGCACCAGGAGGCAACGCATGCTCAGCAACTTCGGACTCCAAGATCCCGGAGTCAGTCCCAACTCCAGCGGTCTTCCCGGCTTGCCTGCACTGCGGGAGATCGTCGGTGCGCTGCAGACCTTCAGCCTCGTCGTCTGCGTGGCCGCGTTCGTGATCTCCGCCGTCGCGTGGGCGATGGGGAGCCTGGGCAGCAACTCGCACTACGCAGGCCGCGGCAAGCTCGGCTGCCTGATCGCAGCAGGGGCGGCGATTCTGATCGCCTCGGCGAACCCGATCATCCGCTTCTTCAGCGGCATCCACATCGGCTAGGAGATCCAGATATGGCGTGGAGCGATTGTCTGCTCAGCCCCGTCGGGTGCGCGGTCGACGCCGTGGGTGGCAAGGCAGCAAGCTCAGTGTGGGATTCGTTCCTCAAGTGGACCGCGAACGGCTTGGCAGACCTGTCCTCGAACGTGTTCCAGATGTTCAGCACCAGCACCTCACCGACGTTCGACCAGGCCTGGTGGAAGGACAACCTGGACCTGATGGTCGGGCTCTCGCTCCCGATCCTGGTCGGCGTCTTCGTCCTGCAATGCGTCTCAGCCGTCATCCGCCGCGAACCCGGCCGCCTGGGGCACGCGGCCGTCGGCGCGTTGATCGGATCGGCTGGTGTTCCGTTGGCGGTCGCCGCTATTGCGGCCTGCGGGCGAGCCGTCGACCAGATCTCGGTCGGCCTGCTCAGCGCGAAGCCAGCCACGGACGGCATCAAGCGGATGATCGACATCACAGCGTTTCTCGCCGTGCCGACCTATGGCGGCATCCTCCTGCTGGCGCTGGAACTCGGCCTACTCGCGATGTTCTCGCTGTACTTCGTCATGCTGATCCGCGACGTCGCACTGGTCGCGTTCGTCGTCTTCGCACCGATCGCGATGGTCAGTTGGACCTGGTCGGCGACCAGGCATTGGCTTCGGCGATGGATAGAAGTCGTCGGTGCCCTGCTGTTCTCCAAGATCGCCATGGCTGTCGTCTTCACCCTTGGCTTCTCGGCTGTGGGGGCACCCGGACAGGACGATGCGCCGAACATCGGCACCTTCATCGCCGGCATCCTGCTGGTTGCCATGGCGGCGTTCGCACCCTTGGCCACCTATTCGTTCATCCATTGGGCCGGGGATCACAGCCAGGCCGCGACGCGGATGCTCCAGCAGGGCACCGCCGGGGTCGACGCGGGCAAGGACCAGCTCGAACGCGTTCAGCAATGGACGGCCGGCGACTTCAGCGGATCGGACAAGGACGACGAGTCACCGGTCACGGGCGACGATCAAGATCCCGACGGCGAGTCGACAGCCGATAGCAGTACCGACAGTACCGACGCCGGCGAGCACTCTGATCAAGCGACAGACCCTGCCGACTCGCAGCCTGCGGCGGACTCGGCCGCGCAGCCTGACGCTCCTCCGACGGCAGGCTCGGACTCGGGCGGCACCGTCACCGCCGTCGCCACCAGTGAGGTGTCGGTCGAAGGCGACTCCAGCGGACCAGGGGACAGCTCCAGTTCGGCGTCGGAGCGGGGAGACTGAGGATGTCCAACGCACTCTCGGCACGATTTCCACGACCGCAGCGCAACTCGCTGCTGCTCGGTCTGCGCCCGATCCAGGTAGCGCTGGTGATCATTGGCGTCGTCTCGTCGCTGACCTCGCTGCTCGCCGGTTGGCCGGCGGCGATGCGGATGGCCGGTATGACCATCACAGTCGTCTGCGCAGTCACCGCATTTGGACGCTTCGAGGGCCTGCCGGCGTACCGCTGGGTCGTCTTGCGGACAGCCCATGTGCTCCGCGGGCTACGGAAGAATCAGTCGTACCGGGCCAACCTGCTGGCGCCGCGGCGTCACGGTGTGCTGCAGCTGCCGGGCGAAGCGAGCCCGCTGCGGATCCTGGACACCCGATCGTCGATCGGTGCTGTGCATGATCCGCTGCGCCGGCGGCTGATCGCAGTCGCGAAGATCGAGGGACCCGCACACCTCCTCCAGAACTCCGACGAACAGGACCGGCGCGTGGCGGCGTACGGCCGGATGATCGCCGGCCTGTGCCAGAGCAGCCGGATCGCCAGGGCGCAGATCCTCGAGCGGACGATCCCGGATCCCGGCGACGGGCTGGGCGACTGGGCGCGCAAGCGCGGTCTGGACGTCTCGAGCCCGGCGGGAGCGATCTACCGTGACCTGTTGCAGCATGCGGCGCCGGCCGCGGCCAGGCACGAAACGCTGTTCAGCTTCGCGTTGAACCTGGATGCGGTGTCGAAGGACGTTCGCAAGTACGGCGGGGGACTGGCCGGCGCCATGGCCGTCCTGGACTCGGAGTCTCGTGCATTCCAGACCTCGTTCGCGGCAGCCGGCGTCGCAGGTGCCTGGCTCAACGCCACCGACCTGGCAGCCAGTTTGCGAGTAGCCTTCGACCCTGCCGCGACCCGGACGCTTCTCGGAGACCTCGATCCCGTGGACGCGGCGCCTCTGGCCGTCGATGCGACCTGGGACCACCTGCGGACCGACTCGTCGTTCCACCGGGTGTACGTCGTCACCGAGTGGCCCCGCCTGCGAGCGACACCGTCGTTCCTGAGCCCGCTCCTGCTCAAGCCGGGGATCCGTCGGACCTTCTCGCTCGTACTGCAGCCAGTCCCGATCGGCAAGGCGCTGCGCGATGCCCGCCGTCACCAAGTTGAACGGGTCACCGACCGCGCGACCCGCAAGCGTGTCGGCCAGATGGAAACCGAAGAAGACCGTCAACTCGACGCCGACGTCGCTCAACGAGAGAAGGACCTTGCCGCCGGACACGGCGACGTCCGCTGGATCGGCCTGATCGCGGTGTCGGCGGACACCGAGGACGGTCTCGACGAGGCCTGCACCGAGATCGAGATCGCGGCGTCGCAGGCGTTGCTCGACGTACGGCGTCTCGTCGGCCAACAGGTCGAAGGGTTCCTTGCCGCGGCGCTGCCGTTCGGGGTCGGTCTCGGATGAAGGCGAACGCAGGGTGGTTCGAACCCACCGAGACCGATCGACGAACCAGGCGAACCAATCGGCGGGCCAGCCGAGTGACATCGCGCCGCACGAGGCCCGCCAAGCCCTCGCCCGATGACGAGCAGGTACCGACTGAGATTCTCGGCCTGCGTCGGAGGCTTCCGCTGCTGGTGGACAACCATCGCGCGACCACCAGAATCCTCAGGATCGCGTACCCGTTCCTCGCCGAAGGCGGGCTGGGCGCCAACGGCACCTACATCGGCAACGACGTCTTCAGCGGCGGATCCTTCGTCTACGACCCCTGGGAGCTGTACCAGTCACGCGTCATCACCAACCCGAACCTGCTCCTGGCAGGAGTCATCGGCAGCGGAAAGTCCTCCACGGCCAAGGCGCTGATCACCCGGTCGATTGCCCTGGGCCATCGGGCCTACCTGCCGTGCGACCCGAAGGGCGAGTGGACCGCAGTTGCGGAGTCGGTCGGCGGATCGGTCATCAAGCTCGGGCCGGGCCTGTCCACCAGGCTCAACCCGCTGGACGCTGGAAGCCGTCCTGGCGGCGTCGCGGACGCCGACTGGGACCGAATCGTCCGGTCCCGCAGGCGCGCTCTGCTCGGCACACTCGCCGAGTCCACGCTCGGCCGGCCGTTGTCAGCGGTGGAGCACACCGCACTGGATCTGGCCGTCGACAGGGCGTCCCGGATTCCCGTACCGACGATTCCCGACGTGGTCGAAGCCCTGTTCTCGCCCGGGCTCGGCGATGGTACCTCGGAGGCCGACAGCCGGGATCTGGCGCACGCGATCCGACGGCTCGTACACGGCGATCTGGCAGGCATGTTCGACGGCCCGTCGACAACCCGGTTCGACCCGTCACTTCCGATGGTGAGTCTTGACTCATCGTGGATCGGTGCCGGAGGCAATGATCAGGCGCTGCGCCTGACACTCGCATGTGCCTCGTCGTGGCTGGAGGCGGCCGTCACCGACCCGGCCGGCGGGAAGCGGTTCATCGTGTACGACGAAGGCTGGCGCGTGATGCGGGACCCCGCCCTGCTCCGCCGGATGCAGGAACAGTGGAAACTCTCGCGTGCGTGGGGCGTCTCCAACATCCTGATCGTCCACCGCCTCTCGGACCTAGCCGCCGTCGGCGACCTGGGATCGGAAGCCCGCGCCCTCGCCGAAGGACTGCTGGCAGACTGCTCCACACGGATCATGCTGCGGCAAGAACCCGACCAGCTCGCCCGTACGGCGACCCTCCTCGGGCTCACGGACGTTGAGGTATCCACCATCGCGAAGCTCCCGAAAGGCCGCGCGTTGTGGCGGCTCCCGAGCCGGTCGTTCGTCGTACAGCTCGTTCGGCACGCCCGCGAAGCTCGGCTGTTCGACACCGACGGAAGGATGTGACATGGACACCGGCGGACGATCTCCCCGAGACCTCTCGGACATGGCCATCATCGGCGGCGCACTACTGCTGTCCAGTGCGGGGATCCTCTACCTCGCAGGCGGCCTCAGCAGCCTCCTGACAACACACGAGTGGATTCACACACCATGGGCCGGCGCGCTCAAGGTCGTACTCGATCCGGGTGACCCGGCGCGGGTCTTCGGACTCCCGAGCCGAGCGTTTCATCCCGCCGTCTACTGGGCCGTACTCACCGTGCTGCTGATGATTCCGCTCACGGGCGGAGTCGGCGTCCACTATCTGTGGACGAAACGCCAGGCCGGCGGGGCACGTCGTGCGAGGTCTCTTGCCAAACGCCCAGGACTCGCCACCGGTGCCGACGTCGAGGCATCGGTCGGGCGTGGCCAGGTCCTGAGCCGTGGCCGGTCCGCGCGCCCCGCCGTACGACATCCGCAACCGTCAGATGTGGGACGGTTTCTGGGCCGCTCGCACGGGCGCGAGTGCTGGGCGTCGGTCGAGGACTCCGAGATCGCACTCGGCCCGCCTCGCTCCGGCAAGGGCCTCCACCAGATCATTGGCGCCATCATCGACGCGCCCGGCGCCGTCGTCACCACCTCCACCCGACCGGACAACCTCGCCGCCACCGTCGAGCTTCGCCGTACCCGCGGACCCGTTGCGATCTTCGACCCGCAAGGCCTCGGGCAAGTCGAAGGCATCCGCTGGTCACCGGTCCGGGGCTGCGAGAACCCGACCACAGCAATCGTCCGCGCCAGCGGCCTCGCCGCCGGCGCAGGCTTCACCAAGGGCGGGGTGTCCGACGGCGCGTTCTGGCACGGACAAACCGAGATGGCCTTGCGCGGGCTACTGCATGCCGCAGCCATCGACGGTGCCGGCGTCGCGCAGCTCTACCGCTGGAGCCTCGAACCCGCCTCAGCCATCGAAGCCGTCACCATCCTCAACCGCTCGACCGACGCCGCCGAAGGCTGGGGCGACACACTCGACGGCATCGTCCGCATGGACGGCCGCACCCGAGACGCCGTCTGGGCAGGCGTACGCTCAGCGCTCTCCGCCCTCGCCGACCCCGCCGTACGAAAGTCCTTCGACCCAGCAGACGGCGAAGGTCTCGATCCCAAGACCTTCATCGCCAACCGCGGCACCATCTACCTCCTCGGCACAGGCATCGGTGCCAGCGCAACCTCGGCGTTCATCGCAGCCCTCCTCGAAGACATCACCGAAACCGCCCGACAGCTCGCCGCCGGCAACCCAGGCGGTCGCCTCGAACCCCCGCTCGCGCTGATCCTCGACGAGATCGCCAACCTGTGCGCAGTACCGTCACTGCCCTCCCTGATGGCCGACGGCGGAGGCTCAGGGGTCTCCACCCTCGTCGTCATCCAATCTCTCGCCCAGGCAAGAGACAAATGGGGCGAACAAGCAGCCGCAGCGATGTGGGACGCCGCGACGCTCCGCCTCATCCTCGGCGGATCCGCCCAACCGCGAGACCTCCAAGACCTCGCCGCAGTCTGCGGCGATCGGGATGAGGAGATCCGCAACTGGAGCCGAGGCCCCGACGGCAAACGCACCATCTCCACCAGCACCCGCCGCATCCCGATCCTTCCGCCCGACGTCATCCGAACCCTCCCACTCGGCACCGGCATCCTCCTCGCCCGCACCGCCCCACCAATCCTCCTGAACATGACCCCATGGCCGGCCCGCGCAGACGCAGACCAGATCCACGCCAGCATCGCGCAATCGACCCGCAGCAGAAGGCAACCCGAATGACCCCGCGCGACGACCTCTTGAAGTCTTTCGACCTTGCCACCGACGATCCGTTCATCATCTGCTGGCGAGACCTCGAGGCCGGTACCGCCACCGAGGAACTCGAGCGGCTCGACACCTGGGTGGTGTGGCTGGCAGGCCGCTACAGCCTGGATCACAAAGTCATCCCACCGTGCTGGTCACACCACGGCGCCCTCATCGAGGAACTCTCCGCTCTCCGCACCCTGTGGGAAGCCTCCTACCTCGAAGACGCCGCCCCCTCCAGCCCCCTCGCCTTCCACCGCGAACTCGACCTAGCCCTCCGCCGCCTCCGTGAATGGACCTCCCGCCTCGGCTGCTCAAGAACCGAGCACCGCGCTGAGTCTTGAGCGCTTGACGCTGTACGAGGTCGGGGCGGGCCCCGTCTGGTACGTGCGGTCGCAGCAGGACGACCAACTCATCGAGCCCACTCTTTCCGCCCCTGCACTCACGCTGCCTGCGGGCAGCGTCCTCGCCGTCCTCGTCGGGCAGCCGGATTGGCAGCCGTGGGGAACGTGCAGCGGCGGGGTCATGATCGACCCCGAAACGGGCGGCGAAATCGACCCTTCCTTTCACGGGCGGTTCCGCAGATGATGCCCTCGACAGAACTTTCGCCGCTGTTGGGAAAAGTTCAGGAGTGGAACTGAGACGCCGCCGGGCAGGTGTTCCAGCCACCTCGCTGACGCACTCCCCTCGATCTGCAACGGAGACCAGGTGCCAGCGATCAACTGGAACACGGTGGCCACTTCGGCGGCCACCGCGATCATCGTCACCTTGGCGATCGAGTACCTCGCGAAACCGCGGCTGGAAGCCCGCAAGGAGCGCATCCTCGGCGTGATCCGCACCCGTCAGGAGGTCCTGGCGGTGATCACCAAGCTGTCAATCGTGGCGAAGATGTACGGCGATGACCTGCCTGCGACCGCGCCACTGGACCTGCAACGGCGCGTGAAAGTCGAGCGGGACAGGCTCTACAAAGTGCTGGAAGACCAGTCCCGTCATCTGATGGACGACGTGGCCCGCTATGCGGGTGTGTACCGAGGCCCTCTCCGCGACATCCTGATCGAGTACACCGGCGCCGTCCACGGTGTGATGCTCTCGATGCGACCGCGGCAGCGTAAGGCAGCCCATCTCGCCCAACTCGGTAAGCCGATCGCCACGGCACCCGAGGTGCCGCCTCGATGGCAGGTACGGGCTCTTGTACGCATGGTCCTGGCGCTGCGGCAGGTGCAGCACATGGTCGCCACGATCGAAGACGAGATCCCGGCCGCTACGCCGGCCGAGCTCGCCCGCCGACGTTGACCTCGGCCGCTGGGGAGGATTTCGTCGGTGGCTACGTGCACACTGGCAGGTATGGCTTTGCGCACACCGATCTACCTGGACGCCGAGACCCTGTTCGCCCAGGCCGAGTATCACGATCTCGCTGTACCCCAGCAAGCTGAGATCGTCGAAAAGACCACCAACAAGAGGTCGGCCTCCGGAAACGCCGCCTTTCCTGGTGTCGGCGGAGCCAGCGCAGGCGTGGGCCGCGATGTCGAACTCCAGTCGACCTACACCCTTACTCCGAGCCATAAGGCCACAGTCAGCAAGCTAATCGACTCGCTGATCAAGAACGGCGAAGTCAAGGTCAACCCCGACGGGAACACCCCGCTCGGCAAGGACGACCTGGTCGAACTCGACGGCCGAACGAGGATTACCGCCGCGAGCCTCGCCGGCAAGATGTTCCACATCATCCGTCGGCTGACCGACGGCATCAGCGACGTAGACGGCCTGACAGACCTCGATGCAGACTCGCCCGAGGTCGCAGCACAACTGAAACAGGTGTACCTCCAGAACGAGTTGCTGCCGATCCCGATCCTGCTCGAGATGACCGAGACAGGACTGCCGCAGAAGGCTTACGTGAGTCTGCGCCCCAGCCATTTCGTCGAGCTCGCATCAGCCGATCGTGTCGAGCGTGAACTGCGGGTCCTCGGCACAGTGACACATCTGGTCGACGACAGCCCCGACGGCTACTTCAGTGCCGAGGAGTGGCTGCTCCACGGCTACGAG
This sequence comes from Kribbella aluminosa, assembly GCF_017876295.1. Lineage (NCBI taxonomy): Bacteria > Bacillati > Actinomycetota > Actinomycetes > Propionibacteriales > Kribbellaceae > Kribbella > Kribbella aluminosa. Next base: position 3,048,236 of record NZ_JAGINT010000002.1, read on the forward strand.
TACCTCTTCCGGCGCCTACTGATGACGCAGGTCAACGACGTTGTGAAGAAGCTGGTCAATGACATTGGCCTGGATTTGCCGGCCAACGACGTGCATGGCTTCATCGCCGGCCCAGCGATCGTCGTCGACGGCATCGCTGTCTACTGAGGCGGGTCATCCCTAGCGCCGTCTGCCAATGAGCTGCCGTATGTAAGGTGCAAGACCGTGATGCTTCTTCTTTCTCAGAGAGCGTTTCCCGGAGTCTTCAGGCTCGTAGCTGAGGTGACCTCAGGAGCCGGTTCGTCCTGCAAATCGGTGCCTGCAAGCTCCTGCATCATCCTCTGAAGGTGACTGTGTTGGCGTTGTTGGGCGTAGGCGTTGGCCGGTGGTGAGCCGAGGGGATCGAGACCAATAATCCGATGAAGCTCGCGGTACGCCGCGACGTCACGAACAAGTTGACGCAGTGATTCGGTCGTCTCCGGCATTGATTCGATCAGATGCCGGTGCCACGGCTCGTTGGCAGAAGCGGCTTGTTCGGCCAGCCAGTTGGCGCGCTGGGCGATCTGGGACTCGATCTCCTGGAGGGCTGCCTTGTAGGTGGGGTTGGATACGTGGACCGACGGTGTGACCAGGCCGGCGATGTGTGCGGGCGAGGCCCGGCGGGTACGTCGTTCGGTTCGTGTGATGAGTCGTTCGACGCGGGCGTGGAGGACGGCGGCTATGTCGTTTGCGTTGGTCAGGGATGACTGGTTGACGATCTGGTGGAGGGTGGTGGGGACGTCGAGGCCGAGGTGTTCGGCGTGGCGTAGGGCGGTGATGAGGGGGCCGAAGGCGGGGGAGGATTGGAGGGCGGCTTGGTCGATGGGGTCGAGGCCGCTGGTGGTGATTGCGGGGCGGTAGCGTTCGCGGGCGTCTAGCTGGCAGAGGTGTTCGTGGATGGGGATCAACCGGTCGAGGCGGGTTGCGTTGTCGAGTTGGGTGCGCATGGTCTCGTGGGCTGAGCGTTCGATGCCGTCTTGTTCGAGGACGGCTTCGAGGACGTCTTGCATGGTTTGCGGGAATTGGGGTTCGTGCATCTCGGCGGTCGTGGTGTGGGTGGCGACGTAGGCGCGGTTGCTGTGGCGGCCTCGGGTCAGGCCGACGTACATGAGGGCGCGGGTGAGCTTGTCCGTGACCAGGAGGTGGGCGGTGTCGACGGTGGCGCCCTGGGCGCGGTGGGCCGTGGTGGCGTAGGCGAGTTCGACGGATTCACGTACGTACGCGCTCGGCAGGGCCACGGTCTGGAGGTCGTCGTTCTGGACGGTGAGGGAGCCGTCGTCCCAGCGGTGGATCACGGTCCAGCGGTTGCCGTTCTGGACGAAACTGCGCCGGCCGATGCGGAGGCGTCGGTTGTTGAGGCGGGTGACGATATGGTCGCCGAGGCCGACGTGGGTGCCGTCATGGAGGAGGATTCCGTCTGGTTCGACCTCGCCAGTGGTTACTCGGTCGAGTCGTGCCCGGGCGTTGAGGCGGGCGACGGTGGCGTTGTCCGCCGCGATCAGAAGACTGGTCTTGCCAGCGTTGGAGTCACGTCGCCAGGCGAGGTAGGCAGCGTCCTCCATGTCTTCAACTGATCCGTGTGAGAGTCGATCGTGATCGTCGTACAGATCGATGACCTCTGCGCGTCCCTTGCGGAGCTCCAGGCTGGCTTCACGTTCCCACTGGTTGGAGAACCGCCAGACGTCGCTGAGTTCGGCCGCGTTGGTGTCACGCGCGATCAGCCGGAAGGCGCCACCGACATCCGCGGCGCCGAGTTGGGCGTCGTCCCCGACGAGGAGGAGCTTCGCGCCGGCCTTGTCGGCTTCGCGAGCGAGGGTGGCGAGTTCCATCGTGCCGGCCATGGACGCCTCGTCGACGATCACCAGCTGGTTCCTGCGGAAGTGCCATCGGTCGCGATCGGCGTACGCACGAGCCAGCTCCGCGACGATTCGCCGGTGGCGCCGGCGGCGGCCGGTTGTCTCGGCTGCTTGTGCTGCTCGTTCGAGTTCGCTGATCCATCGGCGGCGTTGATCGGCTGCGACTCCGACGGCCTCGTGGATCCACTTGGCGAGGTTGTCTGCGGGCAGGGACAGGGTGTCCGACAGGACGGTTGCTGCAGCGGAGGAAGGCGCCAGCGCGATGACGGATCCGTCGCCGTGCTGCGCTTCCCAGCTGGTGCGGAGAGCGGCGAGAAGGCTGGTTTTGCCGCTGCCGGCCGGTCCGACGAGAGCTTCGACTGTTTGACCGCTCTGCGCGATCCGCTGCAGTGCCTGGATCTTGTCGTCGCTGAGCCGGGAGGTCGTCACGCGACGGTGGGAGATGGTCGGGGCGTCGAGCTTCGCTGCGAGGTCGAGGAGCAGGCTCTCGGCTCCTAGGATCACCGGCGACGTGAAGATCTCGCCGTTGTGAATGGTGAAGACGCTCTGCCCGTCTGCGCGACGTTCTGGTGTGGTGAAGGTCGCGGCCGGAGAGATGCTGATCGACTGTTGTTCTGCGTCGTGGACGATTGCCTCGAGCGCCTGAAGGCGGTCTTCGGTGGTCGAGAGACGGAGGAGGCGGGTCTGGCGGGACGCTTCCGCGAGGAGGTTCCACCGTGTCCAGGTTGCACGCTTCGCTTGCAGTGCCAGAACTGTCATCGCGCCGTACGCGTGGATCGTCTCGGCACTCAGGTCGGCCGCGGTGAGTGGTCGATCGGTTGTCGAGTCGAGAACCTTTTCGATGATGGCGGAGGCCTGTTTGTGTGTGACTCGTTCGGCGCGCTCGCGCCAGCTGCGCATGAGGTCTGCGAGCGGCTTCGCCAGGTGTTTCGGCGGCCGGTTCATCAGGGTTGCTTGTTGCCGCAGTACGTACATCTCACGTCGACCTGGCGGACCGGAGTCGTCGGCGCGGTGCTCCAGCAGCGTGGCGAGATTCGCCTCGATCTGCTCGGTGCGTGAGGAGAACTCGCGGATCAGTTCTTCCGGGATCCCGTCGATTTCGAAGGCTGGTGATCGGCGTTCTCCACGATCGTGGAGTTGCCAGGTGACGCCGAGCCGACGGCTGAGGTTGTCGGCCAGAAGCGTGTTGTGTACCTCGGACAAGGCAACGGCCGCGGCGTACAGAACCCTGCCATCGATTGTGCGCCAGCATCCGTCGTCTCCCTGGACACGATTGGCTACAACGACGTGGGTATGGAGTTGCGGGTCGCCGCCTCTGGTGTCCCAGTGGTCGAACGCGGCCGCGATGACGCCGCGGGTGTCGAGCTGTGCGACGCCATCGTGGCCCGTTCTGGTGAACACTGCCTGATCCTGCAGGCTCTCAAGTACGTCGTGGATCGCCTCGTAGTGTGCCAGGACGATCTGTTCCTGCACGCCCACGTCGGCGGTGGCCCACAGCGCCGAGACTGACTTGACCGGGGAGAACGTCAGGTCGAAGCCGGCAACGGCGTGCTTGGTCTTCTTACGCGCCGCGGTCTTTCGTATCTGCTCGATCTCGAGCTCGCGCAGTGCGGTCGGCAGGGTTGGATCGAGAGCACGTATCTGGTCCGCGACGCTCTCGCTCGGTGACTTGTAGGTACGGTACGGCTCGCCGAGCGTTGTCCCGGTGATCGGGACTTCTGCTCGCCCGAACAGCGCGGCCATCTGTTCCTCTGTGACCTCTGCTCCAGCGGTCAACTCTCCCTTGCCAAGGCCGCTTAGCCCGCGCCCGAACCATCTGCCTGCCGGGTAGCCGGATTCTGCGTAGTACGCGGTGAGCGGTGTGGCCATGCGCCGGTCCACGTCGCCGGGTGCGACGTGTTTGAGCAGGTATGTGTAGCCGTCGCCGGCCGTCAGTCGGTGGATGCTCAGCATGGGGTGCCGTGGTCCTCCGGTGGCGCACCAGCTGCCAGATCGCTTGTCCCCGGTACGTCGTTCTGACGCTGAAGACGGAAGATCGCCTGATCGAGTTTCGCCAGCTCGCCGAAGGCCGCCCGGAGCGGTTCGGCAACAGCGGACCGTGGGTCTGCATCGATGAGTCCGAGAAGGATCTTCCGGATCGTCTGAGTGTGCGACGCGACCGAGGAGCGCTCTGCAACGGCCGCGTTGGTCGCGGACTTCTGTAAGCGCCAATTGCGCAGGCGGCAACGATCTGAGCAGAATCGTTGGTCGGATCGGCGGGCGATGAAGAACGCGGCGCAGTGCTCGCACGCTCGGTCGTTGCCGCGCTCGGAGCTGTTCACGGTGTGGTTCATGAACGCTCAACGCTGGGGCCCACGTAAGGCTGGTCGGAAGCGTTTCGGCGACAGAAACGCCTCGGATGCAAGAAGTGTGATCGATTTGTGCCTGGACGCGCCCAGCCCGTCGGCGGGCTGGCGCGTGGCGGGTGCTGGCGCGCGGGTTGGGGCGGTCCCGAACGTTGAACCTCTGCGACGTCTTTCGCCGTGCCGGTGAGAGGCGAAGTTGTCCACAGATTCGGCCGGAGACTGCCGAGGAGCGGCGGTTCTGGCGCATCTTCCCTGTGACGAGAGGAATTCGATGAACAACTTCGAAGTACCGAGCCGCGTGACCGAGCTGGTCGTCGAGGCTGAGGCGATTGTCGAGGCGTTGGAGGCGAAGGCGCCTGGCGGGCGATGGGCGATGACGGCGTTCAGCCGGTTCCGATCTCTCCAGTTGCTCGGTGCGCCGTACCAGCCCTACGACGGCGATCTGGACGGCGACCCCGCCGAGCTCTACGAGCAGGCTGCCAGCGAGATCGATCAGCTCGATGTTCCGATCGACCATCTCAGCTGGCGGCTCGCTCTGGCCGATGCTCTGAGGTCGGCGGCCGCGGACGTCCGGATGGTCCAGGATGCGTACGACGTATGAGGACTTGCTCCGGATCGCGCGACGAGACGCGATCGCCGCATGCAACCTGGCCGCTGGCGACACAACCGACCTGGCCGCCGGCTGGCAGGCAACGCTGACGGCAGCGCGGCATCACTTCCGCTGGCTCCGTCTTGAGTTGTCGGTACAAGATTTCACGGATGCTGACGGCGGCAGTGCGGCCGGCCCGCTCGCGGTACTCGCTCGGTCGCTCGGCGCGGGAGCGGACCTGCTCGCGTCGCAGAACAGAAGCACCAGCGGCGTCTTCGAGGATCGGTGGTTGGTGGCGGCTCGATCGGAGCTCGCGTTCATCACCGGGCTGGCCGCCCGGGCGGCCGTCACGAGGCTCGCCAGCCACGAGACGCACGATGCTGAACGGAGCCAGCGGCTGTTGAGGCACCTGGTCGACGTGATCGAGGAGCTCGAGTTCCACTGCACCTCCGGTACGTCGGACTTAGGGCCGCTCCTCGGGTTGGCGACAACGTTGCCGCACGCATCCGTCGACAACGGCTGCCGAGTTGCCCTGCTGGCCGCCCGCTGGCAATCGGCGCATGACGCGACAAGTCCAGGTGGCGTACTGGCCCGCGACCTCCGGTCGACCACAGCCCAGCTGCGCACGGTCATCGGTTACAGCCGTCACCTCACAGGACTCTTGAACCAGCCAGGCGCGAGCGCCGAGGCAACCCGCGAACTGGAGCGCGCTCTGCGAACAGCGGATTCGACCACCCGGTGTGTCATGGACTCGTTGCGGACCCGCGTCTCGGACATGGGCGGGCGCAGCGACGCAGCAGCCGAGGCCGCGTTCATCGACTTGCTTCAAGAGCTCCGCGGATGGGTCTCCGATGGAAAGCGGCTCAAGGATCGGAGAGAGCTGCTCGCCGATAGCCGAGCGGTCGCGCTTGCTCGCGATGTGGTCGACGAGCTGATGCACTCGGCCGTCAGGGTGGCAGAGCTGCAGCAGAAGACCGTAGCGTGGCTGATCGCTCGCGGTCAGCTGTTCGTCCCGAAGCCTGAACTCGGCAAGCGAGATCCTGAATTCCACAACCGACCCGGTGTCTGGCGACTCAAGTACCCACAGCCGTCGTGGGTCAGGACGAACCTGGCAGCGTGCTTCGACCAGTTGACCGCCGACCTGGCGGAGCTGACCAAGCAACTGTCGATCGCCGCCGACGCTGCATGCAGCATCGCTGGAACATCCACTCTGCGACGCCCGTACGGGCCTGAGCACTTCAGCGGACCGCCGATCGTGCACACGTCCCGGTGGCGGTGGGCGCCGCCGACGTACGACGCACTGTTTTCGGACACCAATCGTGATCCGGCCGGTCCCGAACGTTGAGCTTTCCCAGACTCAACTTGGAGGATTGATGGAGCGGCCAAGAGTCACCCCCGAGGATCTGCGCGACGCGCTGCACTCGGAGATCCGCAAACGCAGCTCAGGCGTCGAGTGGGTCAGATGGCTTGATGCTTCAGTTGCTCTTCGCAACTACAGCTTCAGGAACGTCGTACTGATCACCCTCCAGATGCCGTACGCAAGCCAGGTCGCCAGATCCGACATCTGGCAGAAGCTCGGACGATCCATCCAGAACAGCCAGCAGGACAGAGAGATCCGCGTCCTGGCGCCCGTCATCCTTCAGCGCGGCCGACGATTGACGCTGGAGACTAGCCAGCCTGACCTCGAGCTCGAACGGGCCAGACAAGCGCGGGGCGGCGGACGACTTGTCGGATTCAAGGTCGCGTCCGTCTGGGACATCTCGCAGACCGATGGCCCGGTGCTTCCACAGCCCGCCGCACCGTCCGGAGGCGGTGCATCGACCGGTGAGCTTTGGCGGGCGCTCGAACACGAAGTCCGCTCGGCCGGCTACACGCTCGTGGAAACCAACGTCGGCGATGCGAGCCTTGAAGGATTTACCAACTTCCAAAAGCGGACTGTGGTGATCAGAAGCGATCTGGACGAGGTAACGGCCGTCGCGCGGTTGGCGCACGAAGTTGCACACTTGCGAATGCACGACGCGAAGGAGATCGCTGCGCCTGAGACCGTGGTGTGCCGCGGGATGAAAGAGATCGAGGCAGAGTCCGTCTCCTACCTACTGATGGCACACCATGGGTGGTCGACCGGCGGATCCTCGTTCCGCTACATCGCCAGCTGGGCGGCGCAGGTCAACAAGCGCGAACCGGAGAAGGTCATCGAGCGGACTGGTGCGCGGGTGGTGTTGGTCGCGCGACGCTTGATCGGCACAGTTGATCGCCAGCTTCATCGCGGCGGGTTGAGCCACCGGCGCCCGGAGCTACGCAGTCTGTCTCTCGGCACTCTGCCGAGCCGCCACGAGACAGCTGAGCGACCCTTCGACGGTCCCGAACTGTGATGGAGCGAAGCGGATGACCAATTCAAGAGTGGCGGCCCTACGAAGGGCGCGCGAACGCCAGTCACGCATCGAAGCAGCAACCGCGCGTGCGACCCGCGCGCAGGCCGCACTGGAGCGGGCGATCAAAGCGAGGCTACTCGCAGCGGAGCGGCACGACGAACGAGTTCGAGACGCCGAGGACGCTACAGCTACAGAGGCCGCCGGGCTGGCCAGGGTATGCGGCAGCGCCGAGGCGGCCGCGGAGATCCTCGGCTGGAGCGTGCGCCACGTCCGTAGCGTTCTCAAAGCGGAGCACGAGCGAGCGTCCGGGGCACCTGGAACGCGTACGCCCAGGACAGCCTCGCTGCTCGAGGGAGGAGGCAACGGTGTCAGCCCCAGAGGCAACTGATCCGTTGTGGGACATCGAGCAGGTCTCGGCATACCTCAAAGTGCCCAAACGAACTCTGTACGCGTGGCGGACCCACCGGTACGGGCCGAAGGGAATTCGCGTCGGCCGCTATGTGCGATACCGACGCAGCGTCGTGATCGAGTGGGTCGACCTCATGGAGCATAGCGATGACGAGTAGACGTTCAATCGAGTGGCTCATGCGGAGGCGCAGGTCGACAGCCTCTCCGCGGATGGAATCCGAGCTCGGCGTCGTCCCTTGCGCCGAGGATGAGGCAGAGGGCTGCTCGGTATTCCTGGCAGGGCCACCACACCGCGCCGCGTTCCAGCTTGGCGATGTAGTGGCCGGTGATCGGGTACCGTTTGGCGTTGACCGCGTACAGCAGCTCGGCTACGCGTTGGGCGAGTTCGCTGCGGCCCATCGGGCGGCCGGGCGCGATGCGCGACACCGTGCGCAGGCGAGCGGCGGTCAGGAGATGGTTCGCGCCTGACGGATCGTCTGGGCTCACGCCTGACATTCGCGTGGCTCGTAGCCGGAGTCGTGGACGCTGTCTCCGTGCTTCAGGTCAGTCCACTTCACTGACGTCCTCCGAACGCTCGAGGCCCTGCCACCGACAGGGGAGACGGTGGCAGGGCCTGGCCCTCGCCACGTGCACGACGAGGATTGGATGGCGTGACCGACGCGGAGGTGAAGGTTCACACGCCGGCCTCGCCGGTCTACAGGGGAAACGTGCCGGTGTTGGTGAGTGCCGGGTCCCCTTCAGGGTCGAACGGATCGGGGTCCAGCCATCGGATCTCCGATTCGCCGAGGTGGCCGTGGGTCTCAAGGAGATCGCCGATGCCCGGCCAGAACGCGATGTATGGGTTGTGGCCGAGCCACTTGACGGCTACCCACTGATGGCCGTCCTCGTTCGGCGGGAACTCGGCCAGTAAGGCAACGACGCCGGTACCGCTGACTCCGGATGGATCTCGATACCGGTAGAGCTCCCCGCGGCGTATCAATTCCGTCTCCTTGGTTCGTTCCGGCGGCTGGTCAGAGGCCGTGACCCAAGACTCCTGGCTCCGGTCGGGACAGGAAAACCATGTCGTTTGGCATTTGTGGACATTTGTCGGATAGCTCAGAGCACGAACGGTTGGTGGGTCGCCTCAAGCACGATCTCCTGGCCTCTCGGAACCAACATGGGCGTCACGATCGGTCCTTCGCACGCGTTGAGTCGGTCGTCGTGGGAACTGGATCCGTGGTCACTCGCAAGCCAGCGAATCGGCGTTGCATGGACGAGGCGTACCGGTCGGCGAGGCTGGCAGAGGCGGTGTAGCTGGCGACCACGTGTTGCCCGAACCACACCCTGACCCAGTGCAGCGGTTCAGCACGATCCCCGCTCATCACGCGCCTCGGAGTTCGTCATCGATAGCGCGGACGATGTTTGCATAGGTGCTCGTGGCAACAACAACCATGATCCCGATCGCGAGGGTGCTGTTCCAGCCGGGGATGGTGCCCAGCATCGCCGGTAGCGCGTCGAAGTGAGCCAACATGCCCAAGTAGCCTTTCACGTGTGCCTCCCGTGTGAGCCTGTGGTTGGGCCCCGTGAGACGAGCGACACGCCCGGGTCACGGGTAGCGCCGTGTTGCGCTAGGTGATCGAGTGTCGGCGCGCTGACTGCGGCCTGATCAGCCCAGCGTGGGGGTCCACCATGGACCCCCACGCGATGGGGGCGCGTGGTACAGCGGACTACTTGAAGCGATGCCAGATCGCGTCATCTTTCGCGAAGTAGCTGCGCAAGCGATGGCCGAGCTCCTCTGCGACATCTGGCCGGCCAAGGAGTCTCGCGATCACGCTGGTCACCAGTTGGAGGTCCCGCACGTCACGCAAGACTGGCCAATTGGGAGAGGAGAATAGATCGAAGCCGTACGAGGACGCGAAGCCTTCGTATTCTCGGTGCGAGTCGGCGAACCGCTCCACCCCGTGTGCGGCCGGCACCAAGTCCCACTCTGGAGGGCCGAAGCGAACTGAGTCCAGGTCGATCAGAACCACGCCCAGGGGCGTGCTGAGCAAATTCCCAGCATGGGCGTCGCCGTGGATGACGCTGACGGGCAAGGCCCACTGGGCAGCCGCGATGGCCGAACGGAGCTCAGTGCAGCGCTGCAGCAGCCGATCGGCGACCTGAAGGATTGACAGATTGAGCTCACGCTTCGCCCAGGAGTGCAGGTAGTCCATGGTTTCGCCAGTTGCGTCCGCTACCTTCCGCACGCGAGTCCCGCAGCGGTCGATCACGTCCCATTCGGGGACGGCGAGCCCCAGATGGTGAATGGAATGTACGGACAGGAGCGGGGAGGCAAGGTCCACGAGCTCATGCCGGTGACCAGCGGGTTGGGGTAAGTAAGTCCATGCGGTTGCCATCCATGCCGACGTCTCGATCGGCTCCCCGAGGCCTGGTGCAAGCCGAACGGTGGGCAGATTCAACTCGGCGAATCGGCTGGCGACCGCGGCGGTTTGACGCACCTCGTGGACGTGATCGGCCGGTGCGATTCGCAGTACGACGTCCGCTGCTGGCACGTAAAACACCGCGTTCATGGTGTAGCGCAAGAGTCGGGCGCCTGTTGGGTCGACGCCAGCTGCGGCAGCTATCTCATGCAGCGCCGTGTTGAGGCGATCGCGTTCGTCGCTGCTGAGAGTCGTCACACCGTAGAAGTTAGCTTCCCTGCACCGTAGAGGACACGTTCGACGACTCCCCGGTGCCGGCTGACCCGCGGTCGCGGAATTCGATGGGAACGACCTGGCAGTCGCGGAGGCTTCGATGCCCTCGGAAAGGGAGGGCCGCAGACGGTTCGGGCATGGCTTTGCCGAGCCACGTCGATCCTGCCGGATGTCGCGGACCTGTAGCAGGTGAGGCAACTCGACAGCCGGACATTTATGTACATTTTCATGCTACCGTCCAACAGACATCCATAGACATCTAGTAGCTGGCAAGGTTGAGCATAGTGAACGAGGTGCTTCGGAGAGCGATGTACGGCGCGAACCTCACTGAGACGGACGTGGCTGCGGAAGTGGCCGTCGATCCGAAAACGGTGCGGAACTGGCTGCACGGGCAGCTTCCGCAAGCCCGGCATCGCGCCATCCTGACCAAACTGCTCGGCATCGAGGAGGAGCGGACATGGCCTGAGCTGAGCGGAGCTCGTCAGCCCGATCTCGTCGCCGTCTACCCTCGACGCACTGCACTCATGCGCGAGTCTTGGCTATCGCTCTTCGAGTCTGCCGTCTCAGAGATCGGCATCGTCGCCTACGACGCGATGTTCCTTCTGCAGGACACGGACTTCGTGCGATGCCTCCGCGACAAGTGCGCTGCGGGCACTCAAGTCAGAGTGGGGCTGCGGGCTCCAGGCGAGGCGACCGCGGCACTCGGCGATCTTGACGCCGAAACCGAGATGAGAGTGGCGAACGTGCGAAGCGCAGTGTCACTACTTCAGCCACTGTTTCCATACGCCGGATTCGATCTACGACTGCACGACGTCATCCTCTACAACTCGCTGTACCGCGCAGATGACGAGCTGTTGGTCAACCAGCACGCCCATGGGATCGCGGGGGCCGAGTCTCCAGTCTTCCATTATCGACGTGCGCCGAGGGGCAACATGTTCCAGTCGTACCTCGCAAGTTTCGAGACCATCTGGTCGCAGGCTGAGTCGCTGCACGCGTTCAGACTCTGAGCGCTCGGCCGACGTCCCGGATCGGAGGGTGACCGCACAGAGCATCACGGCTCTCCGATCGGCAGGGCACTCTCCCAGACCCGCTCGAAGCTCTCGAGGTAGTGGCCCGCGAGTTGGCCGCCGGGGATCCTACGCAGATGCCACGCCGGAGCCTGCGCGGCGGGCAGCCCGTAGAGGTGGGTGTTGACCAAGAGAGTGTCATCAGCGCGGAAGATCGAGTTGTAGAGAATCGTGCGATGGGTCCGAAACTCTATGCCGGGGACCGTAGCCAAGTTACTGAAGAGGACCATGGAGTTGCGGACCTTCGCAGCTAACGCCTCACCGATTCCCTGTTCCCGCCCACGCTCGGCGACATGCGAGTCATCGGGATCTCCGAGCAGGATCCGGACACTCGCTCCGGCCTTCGCCTTCTTACGGATGACTCGTTGCAGCTGAGTGCTTTCGGCAACGAACAGACCCGCGTACACGAGTATGCCGATGTCGCTGTCGCCGGACTCGAAGAACGTTCGCCACGCATCCGCCGAGATGTCGGAGAACTGAGGGTAGACCCGAACGATCTCGCTCTCGGACACCGCGGCGGCGCGCTGGCCGGTTACTGCAGTCGGGAACAGGTAGGCCTCGTCCCGCCCGAGCCGTGTGGCCAACCGATGGCGATTGCGGGGGAACGGGATGTAGTCATGGGCAACCCACCGCTCGACCGTCTTGACGTTGACGCCGAGCTCTTCGGCGAGCGCCAGGTAGGTGAGGTTGTGCTCGGCGAGCGCGGCGCGCAGTCGTTCGTTAGCCACAGACACAACCTAGGACATTTCCAGGCGTTTCGCCGGGAGGGAAACATTTTCGGACGTCTGTCGATGCCGTGTCGATGCCCTGGGGCGGCACGGCATCCTTCCTCCGACAGAAGGAGGAATCAACTTCATGGTCGATCGGGAGCCGAACAGGCTGCTGCGAAAAGCCCGAGGTTCTATGACACAGCGCCGCCTGGCTGACCTGGTCAGTGCAGAGATCTACAACGCCACGGGCAAGAAGAGCGTCATCACCGCGAAGTCCATCTCTGACTGGGAGTGTGGCTTGTATACCTGGCCACCGGCGCACGTTCGGACGGCTCTGTGTCGTGTGCTTCAGGAGCCAGACCCGTCCGACCTCGGCTTCTTCAACAAGCGACGTGTCAGTGCGCCCAAGAAGCCGGAAGTCGCATCCCTCGTCGATCTGATGGCCGGCCAACTGCCCGCAGCCGGGTCCATGACCCTGCGTATCCCTGACGGCCGGTCGTTCTCGGGAGTGGACGTCGAGGCTCATCGTCGTGAGGCGGTGTCGCCGGGGGACGGATGGTTGATGGTCGACCCAGGACCTGATGCTGTGCTGAACCGGCCCGACCGTCGTTCATTCGTCATAGCCGTTGATGACATGCAGCAGTCCTGCATTTTGGACGGACGCCGGTTCGCTAACCGCGTCGGACGTCGAACGGGCCCGCAACCGGTCTCGTCGGCGACCTCCGTCGATGATCTGACAGTTGGCGTCATCTGGGCAGTGACAAACACAGATGTGGCGTTGTTGGCGGACGACAGTCATCTCTCGACCCTTCAGGCAGAGTTGGCGCCCCACGACAGGCGGTGCTTGTCGGATATGCTGCTGACCGGGGTGCCTATGCTTACCCCGGTCGCGAGCCAATGGCTGAGGTCCTGGCTCTGTACTCGCCACATCAGTCGCAAGCTCGAGCGGTTGTCGGGTCAGCCGTACTTATGGCCGCTGGGGAGAAGAGGCGAGGATGCGACCTCGTGGCTGCTGTGGCGACATAGGTTCGAGTATCTTCGTCATACGTCGCGGTGGTTCCCGCGTATGCGGCACGACTTCCACGTGCAGGAGTCGGATGTTGTGGAGTCGCCGATGTACGAGCGAGTTCTGCTCTTGCTGGCGGCCGCGCTGATGGAGGCGTTCGGGATCGCAGTGGCCCTGAGTTCTGAGTGTGAGCCCGCAGAGGTCCTGCAGTCCGTGCCCGGCGATGAGTCGATCGTTGCGAACTGGCTCGGTGCCTCAGGCCTGTGCTGCGTCGATGCAAGCGCACCGTGGTCGTGCGGGGTGGTGTCCGGCGATGGCGCTGAACAAGCGCGCGAGCTGTCGCCGGTCACCGAGCAGTCCTCGGAATGCAGGCTGGAGGCGATTGCGAATCGACTGGACGTGTCGTGGCCGTGGTTCCAACGGCGATGTGCGGAGCTTGCACCCGAGGGAGTTGATGACATCGCCCATCCGCGCAGTCGGTTGCTTTCGACACGGGGGTTGAACTCTGCGGTTCGATACATTGCCCGGGCGAAGAATCTTTGAGCGGACTATTCGGTGGGCGCGAAGTAGTTCACAAGCATGTCGGTGGTCCAGGCCGGCTGGTGAGTCGCGCCCCGGGGGCCGAACTCGTCGAACCATGGCTTGATGTCCAGAACGGGAGTGCCGTCTACGGCATCGAGATCCTCGACGAGAAGGTCGAGGCCATCGACCTTCAAAAGCCGACAGCGGGAGATCCCGAGCCAGTTGATCCGGCGCATATTCCTATGGCCAAATGCACCGACTTCGGGCCAGGCCGGGTTATCCCTGGGCCGGCGGGCGCCCAGGTTCAGGTCGCTCTGGTCGCTGAGATGGAAGAAGAACACGACCTCGAGGTGAGAGAAGTCGTCCAGCCCGACAACGGATCGTTCGTCGAACCGCTCGCTGTTGATGCGCAGGATCGCGCGCGCGCCACCCCAGTTGTCATCGGTAGGTTCGCTTCGGCCGCCGATGACCTGGGCGACGGGTTCGAACGTGAGGGCGCGGTGCGTCATAGGGACATCCTTCGATCGACGAGGTTTGACGGCGAGGCCTGGTCACCTCGCCGCGGAGGCGAGGTAGCGAGAAGCCCGATGGTCGAGTTCGGTCGCTGCGGGGATGCCGCGGGCTCGGAACGGCGACAGCGCCGCGCGCATGTCGACGACAGTCTGACGCGTGCGGCCGGAGTGCACACCATCCATGACGTCGAGGGCAGTCGACCAGGTCGAGCAGGCTTCGTCGATCGCGCCCTGACGAGCCTGGACTGCGCCGAGGTATCCCAGGGTCACGGCGTGCGTGCGGGTGAAAGTCGCTGCCTTGCGGGTACGAACGCTGTGTCTGAACTGGGATGTCGCCGCGGTCAGATCGCCGAGGTCGCGCAGGGTACACGCGGTTTCGTGGGCGAGGCTGGCCTCGCCGAAGAAGAACACCCGACCGGGTTCGTCATCATTCTTGCTAGCGCTGGCGAGGTTGTCCTCAGCACGCAGCAGAGCCTTGGCGGCGGCACTGCCGTCGCCAGCGGCCGCCAGCGCCCGGGCATGGACGACCTCGAGCAACGCCCGCTCGCGGGGACTTGCCAGGGTTGACCGTCGCCCGTCCAACGACGCCTTCGCGAGCTGGACGGCTTGGCGTGGGTGACCCAGGTCGACGGCCTGATGGGCCATCGCACGCAGGACGTGGCCAGCCAGCGGTGGGTCGTCGGCCTCGGCCGCGAGCTGGACGGCGACTGTGAAGTACTTCTGTGCGGTGGCGTGCTCAGCATTGTCGAATGCCATCCAACCACTGAGGTACGCAAGTTCGCCGGCCGTGGAGAACAGGTCCCGGCGAATGTCGGCGCTGGCGTGAGCGGCTCTCAGCGCGCTGGCGACTTCAGAGGTCAGGTACTGTGCCAGAGCGGTGCGTGCGTGCCCGCCCCCACGGCGCTGATCGAGCCGGGTGAACATGGCCGCCATCTCCTGGATCGCTTCCAGGTCACCGGCGCCGATCAACCGGCCGGTCCGAGCAGAGCGCTGGGCTCCGCGGCGCGCCATCGTGTCCCACCAGGCCTGTGAGGGCACCGCGAGTGCGGCCACCGAGTAGCCAGCGGCTCGTAGGACAGATCTGCGCTCGATGTCCACGTTGCCTCTTCCCAGATCGGCGAGCGTCGTCAGCGTATCTGCGGACCAATTCAGTGCTGCAGGCGGCTGCGGACCGGACAGGCCGATCTCGTCGACAGTGACGACCCTGCCGAGGCGTCGGGAAAGCGCCTCAGCCAGGATCGCCGGCGCGTCACCAGATGGCGTCGACCCCGCGACCCAATGTGAGACGTGGGACCTGCCCACCGAGACCAGGCGCTCGTTGCCGGCTTCGAAGGCGACTCGACCGACCGCGTGCGCGAGTTGGGCATGCGACCAATCTGCCTCGGCGATGACGGCCGCGAGCTTGGCATTGCGGCGCGGTTCAGCGCCCGACCTTCTCGTTCGCTCGTTCACCGCTTTCACCACTCTCGACGTCCGAACAGGTGTCCCACGCGAAGAAGCCATGGTTCGCTCTCATCGTAACGAAACCGGGTAGCAGAGGAGGGCGAGAGGTGCACGTGGTACGGCCAGATCCGCAGTGGTGGACCTCGGGCGTGCACGGGGGACGGCCATTGCGGGATTGCCTGGCCGAGCAGGACATCAAGTCGCTGTTCCTGTTCCTGAGGGATCGCGGCTACAGCAGGAGCGCGCTCGCGGCTGCGTCCGGTCTCACGGAAACCCGAGTGCGGAGCATTTCCCAGGGCAAGCAGTTGGTAACGTCGTACGAGGTCCTGGTACGTATCGCGGATGGCTTTGGAATCGACCGCGGCCTGTTGGGTGTGGGATCTCATGTGCCCAGTAGCGACACCAAGACCGATATCAGGCTGCGCGACCCGGGCGCAGTCCCAGGGTTCGTCGGATCACTGGCTGCCCTGGCGGTTGGCCCCGTTCCGGCTGAGTTGAGCGAGTACGCGGCTGCCAGGCACCCGGCCGCAGCCAGTCCCCCTGAGCGGGTTACTGCTGCCCACGTCGACCTGGTCCGCGCGGTCTGCGATGAACACCGCCAAATCGATGCCACGCGCGGCGGCGGATCCTGCCGGGACTCCGCAGCCAGCTACATCGCATGGGCGAGTGGCATGTTGGGCAGCAGATTCGAGACGGAACAGACCGAGGCGGACTTCAAGATCGCCTTGTCCGACATGTGCCAGGTCGCTGGGTGGGCCAGTCACGATCTCGGTGACGACGCTGCGGCCCGTCACTACCTGACTGCTGGGCTTGTCCTCGCCCGGGAGGTCAACGAACTCGCCCTGATTGCTGGTGGTTTCTACCGTCTTGGCCGAGTCTCGATCCACCTCGGCCGGCCGCAGGAGGCGCTGCGGCTATGGCAACTCGGGCAGATCGTTGCCCAAGACAGCGGGAACCTCGCTGCAGTCGCTGTCTTACATGCCAACGAAGCCTGGGCGTACGCCATGCTCGGCGCAGCGGACAGAGTGTCGGACTCGCTTGCGCGTGCTCAAGACGAACTCGGGCGGGTCGACGAAAGCACGGTCCCATCGTGGGCACGGTTCTTTCTGGCGCCCGCGGACCTTGATGGAATCTCAGGGGTCATCTATGGCTGCCTCGCCTCACACGTCGAACATCGGAACCGCTTCGCGGAGCGGGCGATCGATCATGCTGAACGCTCGTACGCGACGCGGGGCGCGGGAGAGGAGCGGAGCCGCACGTTTGATGCGATCAGTATCGCCACTGGCTACGTCCTCGACGCCCAGCCGGACCGAGCAGCGGCAACCGGACACCAGGCCGTTGACATGGCCTTGGCTACTGACTCAGTCCGGGCTGCCGATCGGCTGCAGGCGATGGCGTCCTTGGCGCGTCCGTACGCCACACACAACGGGGTCAGCGGGGTGCTCGAACGCGTCAATGCGATGGCCAGCGCCTAACGGCCTGAGGGCCGGTGGATCGACGTCGACCGGGGAGACCGTCCTCATGGCTCCAGCGAGGAATACATCGAGTTCCACCGCTCGTAGATCGCCGGGTCTGGGCGGTAGGAAACGATGGCTGACAACGGGATGTGCATGATGACGCCACCGGTCATCGCTACTTCCGCCCACGGCTGATCGTTTCCAACTGGGTAGTGGCGGTGTGGGGCGAAGCGGACCACAGCATCGGAACGCACGACGTCGGCAGACTCATGTGGTTCCCAAGTCAGCCAACCTGACTTCGCAACCTGGGCGATCTCGACCAGTGCCCGATAGCTGTGTTCCGCGTCGGAGTCGTCAGCCACCCAGGTCTCTGAGTCGGCGTTCGTCGTTTGACGGGCGAGATGCACGACCTCGCTGATTGGAGGAAACCCTGTGATCGGGGCTGGCGCATCGACCACATCCGGCTTCCGCGACATCGCCCGCAGTTCGTCGGAGTCGAGCAGGTGATAGAGGTCGTGCACGCGTGGGGTCGTCGCGTCGGTCTCGGCATAGGGATGGACGACGCGGTCGGTGTTGAACGGTGTGAACCAGCCTTCGACTGGCGGAAGCCACATGCCGAGCGAGCGTTGCATGGCAGGGTCATCTTCGACGCCGTCCATATCGTCGCTGAACAACAGCTCGAAGTTTGTGTCGTCCAGTATCAGGTCTTCTAGGCTCACGTCGTGATCGAGGCCGGCTTCGTCCATCAGGGTATAGGCGTACTTGCAGATCGCGTTGACGATGATCTCTTCGGCTATGCACGCGGGCCGATCACTCTTGGGGTTGGCCAGGTCGTGGCTGACCTTGACCGCGGAGACCAGGATCTTGGCGAAGAACTGCTGATCGTACGAGGGCCGGAACCGAGGTGGGAAGTAGTTCCACACGAACGTATCGGCGTAGATCTCGGGATCGGGTGCGCCGTCCGGATCCATTTCGGCAGCGCCGATGGTCTGGATGTCAGCGATGCACTCATCGACGATGTGGATCGCTGCGAGGGTGACGGCGCCCAAGAGACGTCGCTCGATCAGTAGGTCCGCATCGCTTGGTGGGTTGTCGCCCCAGTCCCCGCGGTCGTCGGGCGAGCCCAGGTAGGCGATGTACGGGTTGCGGGCCCGATCAGCCAGATCGTCGAGGAGTTGAATCAGCGCAGGATCCGTCACCCGATCAGGCTGCCACATGATCCACACCTTCAGAGCAAATCGGGGTCGTCGAAGGCTCTTTCGAGCGCTTCGGCGGCGGCTGGGTTGGCGGCTCGACGGCCCATATACACATCTTGCGTGATCGAGACCTTGGCCTGACCCAGTTGGTCGGCAACTTGGCGGGCGGTGTGGCCGGCCTCGTCAAGGGCGGTGGCGGTGGTCTTGCGGAGGGCGTGAGAGCGGATCCAGGCGAGCTTGTCTGACTCGGCGGGTTGGATGGCCGCCTCAAGCTGGGCAAGCAGGTCAGGACTGTCGTTGAGGTCGATGCCGTAGATCTTGACGAGGCTGGCAACAAGTGAGTCGTCGACCTTGATGCGGCCGGTTTCGACCAGCTCCACTCTGGTTTGAGGCCATCCGAGCGTGGCAGCTACCTGCTTGCGGGACATGCGCATCTTGCGGCGGTGCGTCTGGAGGGTAAGTCCGAGGTCGCGGCGGGCGGCGCTTCCGACGGGGGACAGGGCGGTGCGGAGGGAGCGGCGGGTGTTCGAGGGGTCGCGGAAGCCGCCGCGGGTGTCGGAGAAGATGGGGTTGTCGAGGCGGACGCCTGCAGCGAAGCGGGCGCGGAGTCTGGCGGTGGCCCAGGCGGGGAGGCTGAGGACCCGTTGGCCGGCTCGTGACTTGGTGGTCTTGCGGATCAGGCCGCCACCTGGCAGCCGAGCGATGGTGTGGGTGATTTTGACGGTGCCGGTTTCGAGGTTGACCTGCTCCCAGAGGACGGCGAGGGCTTCGCCGATGCGGACGCCGGTGCCGAGCATGAAGGTGGTCAGGTCGGGGAGGTCGGCTTGGACGGCTCGTTGGTCGGCGGCCAGGCTCTTGCGGAGGAGGGTGACTTCTTCGGTGGTGAGGGCTCGGGGTGGGTTCTTGGGTTTGGCTTCGATGGCGTCGACTTCGCGGACAGGGTTCACGGACATGGCGCCGTAGCGGACGGCGAGCTTCATAGCCCCAGACAGGATGGCGCGGCAGGTCTTGGCCGTGGGGGCGCCGGACGTGTTCTTGATCTTGGACAGGACGGTGTCGATGCGTGGGGTGCTGGCCTCGCCGATGCGGAGCTCGCCGACGGCGGGACGGATGTGGTTCTTGAGGGCGCGCCGGTAGGTATCCAGGGAGGTGGGGGAGCGTGTGCCGTCGTTGACCAGGCCCTCGAATCGCTTTTCCCAGAGGTCGAGCAGGTGGTTGATCTTGTGCATCGCGGTCAGCTCGCCCGACTGGCTGGTCTTCGCGCGGTCCTGGACCTTCTTCAGAAGTGCACGTTCGGCGGCGGTCTTGGTCTTGCCGAACGCGGACACAACGCGGACGCGGCCGTCGTGGTCGCGGAACTTCGTCTTTGCGCGGTAGGCGACAGGCTTGCCCTTGTCGTCGGTCCTCTCGACGCTGGCCGAGATGCTTCCCCAGCCTCCGATGGGCAGCGGTGGTCTCGACATCTCAGGCCTCCAACCGGGGTGATGGTTGGCAGCTCAACGCTCGGCGCGGCTGAGAATCCGAGAAATCGGCAGCGACGCGAACCGATGTGACGTGACGCACAGTAATGGTGAACGAGAGGCGGCGAGGGCGACCTGAACAAGACCCTGGGCGCTCGCCACGAAGGGTGGATCTGGCAAAGGGGCACGTAAAGGGCCCGTGCCAGACATGACGAAACCCAGGACACTCGCGTGACCTGGGCTTTTGTGCGCCGCCAGGGACTCGAACCCCGAACCCGCTGATTAAGAGTCAGCTGCTCTGCCAATTGAGCTAGCGGCGCTTGGTGGTGCTTTCGAACGAAGAGGATCGTAGCAGGGGGATCGGGGAGATGCGAAATCGGTTAGTGGGTGAGGACGGTCATCGCGGCGTTGTGGCCGCCGAGGCCGGAGACGGCGCCGCCGCGGCGGGCGCCGGAGCCGCAGATGAGGAGGTTGGGGGTGTCGGTTTCGGTGCCCCAGCGGCCGATGTCGGCGGGGGTGGTGGCCCAGGGCCACTGGAGGTCGCCGTGGAAGATGTGGCCGCCGGGCATGCCGACGGATTCCTCGATGTCGTACGGCGTCTTGGCCTCGATGCAGAGGTTGCCGTTGGTGTCCCGGGCGATGCAGTCCGCGAGTGGTTCGGCGAGGTACGACTCGAGGCCGGCGAGCACCCGCCGGGTGGCCTCGGTGCGGGCCGAATCGTTGTCGGAGGCAAACAATCGGGCGGGGAAGTGCACACCGAACACGGTCAGCGTTTGGTAGCCCGCGGCAACCAGCTCGGGGGAGAGGACCGACGGATCGGTCAGCGAGTGGCAGTAGACCTCCGATGGCGGTACCGCCGGCAACTCACCAGCCAAAGCGGACTGGTACGCCGACTCCAGCTGGCTGTAGTCCTCGTCGATGTGGAACGTGCCGGCGAACGCGCGCGCCGGGTCGTCGCCCGACTTCAGCGCCGGCAGGTGGCGCAGCAGCAGGTTGATCTTCAGCTGCGACCCCTCCGGCTTCTCGACGCCGGCTTGACCACGTAGCGCAGCCAGCGTCGAAGGGGCGACGTTCGACAGCACCCAGGTGCAGTCCACGGACCGCTCGCCGTCGCCGCCGAGCCAGGTGACCGAGCCGCGCGTCCCGTCGACCTCTACGGAGGTGACTTCCGCGTTGGTGACCAGTGCGGCACCTGCATGTCGCGCGGCTGCAGCCAGCGCGTCAGTGACCGCTCCCATGCCTCCCACCGGTACCCGCCACTCGCCGGTGCCGTTGCCGATCAGGTGGTACAGGAAGCACCTGTTCTGGATCAGTGACTCGTCGTGCAGGCCGGCGAACGTTCCGATCACGGAATCGGTCGCGACGACGCCCCGGACGGTGTCGTCGGCGAAACGGCGCTCGATGGTCTCGCCGAGCGGTCGCTCGACCAGCTCATTCCAGAGCGTGCTGTCGACGCGGGAGCGGATCTCTGCGGCCGGCTGGAGCGGCTCGAGCAGTGTGGGTGCTACGGCTGCGGCCAGCGAGCCGACAGCTCCGTAGAAGTCGGTCCAGGCCTCGTACTCCGTGTCACTGCCCGTGAGCGCCCGGAACGAGTCCCTCGTGCCAGGGCCTTCCGGCCGCTCGACCAGCAGGCCGACGTCGCGGCCACCACGCCGCACCGGGGTGTACGACGCCACGGCGCGTGAGCGGAGGTCCAGGCCGAGCCCCAGGTCGGCGACGATCTTGTCGGGCAGGAGGCTCACCAGGTACGAGTACCGCGACAGCCGTGCGTCAACACCCGGGAACACTCGCTCGCTGACCGCTGCGCCGCCCGTGTGCGCCTGCTGCTCCAGGACGAGTGTGGAGAACCCGGACTGGGCCAGGTACGTGGCGGCCACGAGACCGTTGTGCCCACCGCCCACTATGACGACGTCGTAGAAGTCCTTCATCCCACCGGCCAATCGAGCGTGTGATAAGCGGCGTCCCAGAACATCCATTCGTAGCGGCACGTCGTAGCGAAGTGCTGGTGACAACGTTCCCGCTCCGCAGTGCCGACGTCCAGTGTGTCTGTCACCGCAAGCACCTGCTCGACCACGACGTCGAACTCCTCCGAGCCGTACGTCGCGATCCACTTCGCGTACAGCGGGTCCGGTGACGACTGCTTGAGCAGCTCCCGCCCCACGCCCCGGTAGATCCAGTAACAGGGCAGGACGGCGGCCACGGCCTCGGCGTACGTGCCTGTGGCGCACACAGCCGTCAGATAGGACATGTACGCCGTTGTGGTCGGCCCGGAACCAGCCGCGTCCACGTCGGCTGCCGTGAGGCCGAGAGACTCCAGCAGCGACGTGTGCAGCTCTCGCTCGACTGCGATCGCGTTGGCGGCGTGCAGCGCGAACATGCTGACCGCGTCCTCGTCGGGCGCCCGTGCCGCGACCAGGCTGAGTGCCCGCGAGTACGCGCGCAGGTAGTGGCTGTCCTGCGTGATGAAGTACCGGAACGCGTCGTGGCCCAGGGTCCCCTCGGTCAGGCCGGTGATGAACGGGTGCCGGACGATCTGGTCGTACACAGAGGCGGCACCGCGGTCCCACAGCTCGCTGGAAAACGTCATCCCCACTCCTCGCCGTCGACTGCCACCGACCCTATCCACAGAGCGCGCACGGATCACGAGACGCAGCTCACCTCGACGCCCTACTCTGAAGCATGGGTGGAAGCATGGGTGCACTCGAGGGGATGCCGCCGGAGACGCCGCTGCTCCGGCAGATCCGTGCATCGGTGATCGGGGACGACCAGGTGATGCCCGGTCCGTACGGGCCGCGGCGGGTCACGTACGCCGACTACACCGCGTCCGGTCGCGCGCTCACGTTCCTGGAGGACTTCATCCGCGAGGAGGTCCTGCCGCGGTACGCGAACACCCACACCGAGTCCAGCGGGACTGGTCTGCAGACCACCCGGTTGCGGGAGGACGCCCGGAGGATCATTCACAACAGCGTCGGCGGCGACGACGAGACCGCGGTGATCTTCTGCGGCTCCGGCGCGACCGGGGCGATCGACAAGCTGATCGGGATCATGGGCCTGCGGATCCCCGCCGAGCTCGACGACACGTACCACCTGACCGACCAGATCCCGCCGGAGCAGCGGCCGGTCGTCTTCATCGGCCCGTACGAGCACCACTCGAACGAGCTGCCCTGGCGGGAGTCGATCGCGGACGTGGTGCTGATCAACCAGGACGCGGACGGCCACATCGACATCGACCAGCTCGAGTCCCGGCTGCAGCAGTACGCCGCCCGCCCGCTCAAGATCGGCTCGTTCTCGGCGGCGAGCAACGTCACGGGCATCGTCAGCAACACGCAGCGGGTGTCCGCGCTGCTCCACCGGTACGGCGCCCTGTCCTTCTGGGACTGCGCCGCCGCCGCGCCGTACGTCGAGATCGACATGTACGGCGGGCACGACCAGGACCCGCTCGCCTACAAGGACGCGATCTTCCTCAGCCCGCACAAGCTGATCGGCGGTCCGGGTACGCCGGGTGTGCTGGTCGCGCGGCGCGAGCTGCTCCGCAACCGGGTGCCCGACGTACCGGGTGGAGGCACGGTCGCGTACGTGAACCCGCTGGAGCACCGCTACCTGGACGACCCGGTGCACCGCGAGGAGGGCGGGACGCCGGCGATCATCGGGTCGATCCGTGCCGGGCTGGCGTTCCAGCTGAAGCAGGCGGTCGGGATCGACGTGATCCGCGCGCACGAGGACGCGTACCTGCGGCGCGCGGTCGAGGCGTGGAGGCGCGAGCCGAACCTGCAGATCCTCGGCAACCTGGACGCCGAGCGGTTGTCGATCGTCTCGTTCGTGGTCAAGGGGCCGTCCGGGCGGTACCTGCACCACAACTTCGTTGTCGCACTGCTGAACGATCTCTTCGGAATCCAGTCCCGCGGCGGGTGCTCGTGCGCCGGCCCGTACGGTCACGCGCTGCTGGGGATCGACCTGGCCCGGTCGCACGAGTTCGAAGAGGAGATCCTGCACGGCTGCGAGGGGATCAAGCCGGGCTGGGTGCGGGTGAACTTCAACTACTTCATCTCCGAGGCGGTGTTCTCGTACGTCGTCGAGGCGGTCAAGCTGGTCGCCCGGGACGGCTGGCGGCTGCTCGGCGACTATCGCTTCGACCCGGCGAACGGCCTCTGGCGGCACCACAGCGGCCCGGTCGAGCCGCCGATGCGACTCTCCCAGGTCGGGTACGACGCCGACGGCAGGCTCAGGTATCCGCGGCACGACCACACCGCGCCCGAGTCCGCCCTCGACGACTACCTCGCCGAGGCCCGCGACCTGCTGGCCATCTGCGCCCAGAACGACGCCGACAACGCTGACACCGCCGACCCGGACGGTCAGGTCAACACCGGCTTCGACCACCTCCGCTGGTTCGAGCTCCCTTCTCGCTGCCTGATCCGGGACTAACGCGCACCGGCGGTGCGGAGGATCTTGGCGATGTCGTCGTAGCCGCTGGACCGGGCGTGCTGGAGCGGGGTGACGCCGGCCCTGGTCGGCGAGGCTCGGGTCGGCGCCGGCGTCGACGAGGATCTGCACGATGTCCTGCCACGGCTTCGTGCCCTTGCCGAGGAGGACCGCCTCGAGGAGCGCGGTCCAGCCGAGGTCGTTGACGTGGTTGACGTCGATCTTGGTCTGCACCACCCGCCGCACGTAGTCGACGTGACCGCGCTCACTGGCCGGGATCACCGAGATGCCGCCGAACCGGTTCCGCAGGGTCAGATCGGGGTTCGCCGGGAGGAGCGTCTCCAGCATCGCGACACTCCCGGTGACGCCGGTGACGAGCCAGGCGGAGTCCTTCCGGTCGTCCTGCGCGTCGGGATCCGCGCCGAGCTGGACGAGCAGGCGTGCGACGTCCACCCGGTCGTTGAGTGAGGCCAGCAGCAGCGCCGTACGCCGGACGCCGCGGCGCCGAGGAGCGCGCCGGCGGCGACGTGCTTGTCCCGGAGGTCGTCGGCAGCGTCCGGGGCGAGTGCGGCCGCCACGGCGGTCTGGCCACGCTCCTTCGCGGCCCGCACCGGGGTCGTGCCGTCGTTGACGGCGGGCTTGTTCCGGTCGGCGCCGCCGGCGATCAGCAGCCGGACGGTGTCGACGTACTGCGGGGTGCCCTTGCCGAGCAGGACCGCCTCGTGCAGCGCGGTCCAGCCGAGGTTGTTCACGTGGTCGACCGCGACGCCCGCCTGGAGCAGCCGGCCGACGACTGCGGCGTGACCGCGCTCGGCGGCCCGGATGAGCGCCGTACCGTGGTAGCTGTCGAGGCTGCGGACGTCGGCGCCGTGCGCGAGCGTCAGGTTCAGCAGATCGAGGTAGCCCTCGCTGGCGGCGATCAGGAACGCGCTCTGGACGGTGTCGTCGAGGGCGTTGACGTCGGCGCCTGCCTCGATCAGCCGCTTGGCCTCCGGGACGTCGTTCTTCCAGGCGGCGGCGATCAGCTGGCTGTCGAGAGTGGACGGCACGGTTGCGCTCCTCGAGGGTGACGGGTTGGGTCGTGGACTGTTACTCGTATCAGTGGAGCACGCGGTGGTCGCTGCCATCATCAGGACGGCGACCACTGCGACCGGGCGGCGTTTCATCGGCGTGGGTCGAGCGTGATGACCTGGTACGGCGGGACGGCGGTCGCCTCGTCGAACTTGCTGTCGACCACCAGCAGCCGGCCCTGGGCGAGCTTCGCGGTGGTCAGCACCCGGTCGGGGTCGGTCGGCTTCGCGGTCCGCAGGTCGAACCGCCAAAGCTTGCCGACGTTGCCCTGGGCCACGACCAGCGCCCTGCGGTCCGGGGAGAGCACGATGCCGCCGAGGTTGAAGCCGTCCGCGGTCTGGATGGACCCGGTCGCGTCGGCCCAGGTGCTGACGGTCCACCGGCCGTGCCGCTCGGCGACCCGGAAGATCTGCGGGGCGTTCGAGTTCGTGAAGTAGGCGGCGCCGTCCGGGCCGATCGCGATGTCGTTGAGGAACGAGTCCGGTACGCCGGTGCGGAGCGCGGCCAGCAGTTTGCCGTCGCGGCCGTAGACCCAGAGGTCCGGCGCGCCCGGGTGGTCGATCCCGTTCGGCCCGCCGGCGACGTACACCCGGCCCTGGGAGTCGACGTTCACGCCGCGGGCGGTCCAGCGGCCGTCGGTGCCGTCGCCTTTCAGCCACTCGACCGCGGTGGGGGAATTGACCTGGCCGCGGTGGATCTCACCGCCGGTGGTCTCGGAGACGTAGTAGTTCCTGGTACGGGCGTCGTACCCGATGCCCTCGAACTTCGAGCCGCCGGGGTCGCGGCGAGCTCGTAGGTGTTCGGCCGGGCCGCGAACGCCGTCGAGGCGCCGGCGCCGAGCAGCGTGGCGGAGAGTGCGAGGGTGGCGGACAGCGAACGGACAGACATCTGTACCTCTCCAACGATCGGTGGATTTCGAGCTGCCTCCAGCCTCCGTCCGCGGCACCCCCACGCACGACGGGTGTTTGGCCATCAACGGATAGCCGAACGGATGATTCGGAACCGGCCCAACCGGGCCTACGATCGGCTGAACATGTCCACTGCGCACACCCCGTCGATCCTGAGCCACGCGACCCGACTGGTGGCCGCGCTGCACGCGGCGCTGGTCGTGCTGGTGCTGGCCTCCGTGGTGCGGTACCTGAGCGGCCACGGGTTTACCTAGCGAGATCCGTGGCTCCTCCTGGCGGCCGTAGTGCTGTTGGCGACGTACGCCGGCTACCGTCTGCTGCCCAGCCGGGTCTGGCTCGCGCTACTGGTGCTGGAGTGGTGCGTGCTGGTGCTTCTGGCGCCGTCATTCGCCTGGTGCGCCGTGCCGCTGTCCTTTGTTGCGCTACGCATCCTGTCGTTCCGGCCGGCCTGTCTGGTGGTGGCCGGCATGGTTGTGGTCACCGTGGTGCAGTGGACCCGGATGACCGACCGGTTGGACCCGACGATCGTGCTGGGGCCGGTCTGCATCGCAGTGCTTGCCGTGGGCGCCTATCGGGCGCTGGAGCGGGACGCCCTGGCCAGACAGGCGTTGCTGGACGAGCTGCACGCGGCACAGGGCGATCTTGCCGACGCACAGCACCAGTCCGGGGTGATAGCGGAGCGGGCCCGGCTGTCGCGAGAGATCCACGACAGCGTGGCGCAGGGGCTGTCCAGCATCAACTTGCTGCTGCAGGCCGCAGAGCGCGAGTGGGACGACAAGCCCGCTGTTGCGCGCCAGCACGCGGCACAGGCAGCAGCCACGGCACGTGACGGTCTGGACGAAGCCAGGCGAGTCGTGCGCGACCTGGCCACCCGCAGAGCTCGCTGCAGGTCTGCCGGACGCACTTCGCAAGACCTGCGAGCGGTTGTCTGCGCACAGCGACCTCAAGATCCACGTACAGGTGCACGGTACGCCGGTGACGCTGGACTCCGAGGTGGAGACCGCGTTGCTCCGCACGGCCCGCGGCGCGGTGGCCAACGTGCTCGAACACGCGCACGCGGATTCGGCTTTCGTGACGCTGACCTACCACCCGGATGCGGTCGTCCTCGACGTTGTGGATAACGGCCGGGGCCTTCCGCGATCTCATGTCAAGATCGATTCCGACCGCGGCCACGGACTGGCCGGGATCCGGGAACGGCTGAGACAACTGGGAGGAACGCTCGTGCTGGAGAGTGAACCGGGGGACGGTACGGCGTTGGCCGCCTCGATCCCCCTGAAGGCCACGGAGGACGGATGATCCGGGTGGCATTGGTCGACGACCATCCGGTCGTCCGGGCCGGCATCCGCGCGCTGGTCGACGGCGAGGACGATCTGACCGTCGTCGGCGAGGCGTCGGACGCGCCCAGCGCCGAGCAGCTCGTCGCGGCGGTCCGCCCCGACGTGGTGCTGATGGACCTCAACCTCGGCCCGGGCCCAGGCGGGGCGGAGGTGACCGCGAAGCTGCGGCGGAGGGCTGACTCGCCGTACGTGCTGATCCTGACGACCTACGACACGGAGGCCGCCATCATGAGTGCGATCGACGCGGGCGCCTCCGGGTACCTGCTGAAGGACGCGCCGTCGGAGGACCTGTTCCGCGCGATCCGCGGCACCGCCCGCGGGGAGACCGTGCTCGCGCCGACGGTCGCCGCCCGGCTGATCCGGCGTACCGGCCCGACGCTGACCGAGCGCGAGGTGGAGATCCTCGGCCTGCTCGCCACCGGCAAGTCGAACCGGGATCTGGCCAAGACGCTTTACGTCAGCGAGGCGACGATCAAGTCGCACCTGCAGCACATCTACACGAAGCTGGAGGTGGAGACCCGGGCCGCCGCCGTGGCACGCGCGATCGAGCAACGCATCATCCGGGCGGTCAGCTGAGTATGGTCTGAGGGTGAGCAGCTCCGAGAACGACGAGGGCGGTGGCGAGAGCCTCCTGACAGTGCTGGTCGCGCTCACCGCGAACCTGCTGATCGCGCTCGCGAAGACGGTCGTCGCGGTGATCACCGGATCCGCCGCGATGGCGGCCGAGTCCGCGCACTCCTGGGCCGACACCGGCAACGAGATCTTCCTGCTGGTCGGGGAACGGCGGGCGCGGAAGCCGGCCGACCGGACGCATCCGCTCGGCTACGGACGGGTCGGGTACATCTGGTCGATGTTCGCGGCGTTCGGCCTGTTCACGGTCGGCGCGGCGGTGTCGGTGTGGCACGGCATCCAGTCGCTGCAGCACGGCGAGGCGGAGGCCGCGTCGTACGGCTGGGCGTACGCCGTGCTCGGCGTCTCGTTCGTGCTCGAGGGGCTCTCGTTCACGCAGGCGCTGCGGCAGACCAAGGCCGGTGCGGTGGAGCGGATGCTGCGGCCGTGGCGGTACGTCCGGATCACCTCCAACCCGGTACTGCGGGCCGTGTTCGTCGAGGACCTGTCCGCGCTGATCGGCATCCTGATCGCGACGCTCGCGATCCTGATGCACCAGCTGACCGGCAACGCGGCCTGGGACGCGGTCGGGTCGATCGTGGTCGGCGTTCTGCTCGGCGTGGTGGCGCTGTTCCTGATCAGCCGGAACATGGACTTCCTGACCGGCGAGGCCGTCACCCCGCTGGCCCGGAACCGGGTGCTCCGGGCGCTGCTCGCACACCAGGACATCGAGCGGGTGACCTTCCTGCACATGGAGTGGGTCGGCGCCGACCGGATCTTCCTGGTCGCGGCGGTCGATGTGATCGGCAACGACGTCGAGTCCGAGGTCGCGGGCCGGCTGTACGCGATCGAGGACGCGCTGAACGCGCGGCCGGAGATCCAGCAGGCCATCCTGACGCTGTCCCGGCCGGGCGACGCCACCAGCCTGCAGCCGGCCGAGCTGCCCCGCTGGTACGTCGAGCCGCAGTCGTAGGGCACGTCGCCCTAAGGCACGTGCGCTAAGGCACGTGCGCGAGGAAGTGTTCGCGGTCGACGACGACCCGGACGAGTTCGCCGTCCGCGATCAGCTGACCCGCGGAGTTGGTGGCACGGACCTGGAAGCGCAGGTGGTTGCCGTCGAGCTCGGGGGCGTCCGCGGCGATGTCCACGGTGTCGCCGACGCGGGTCGGCATCCGGTGGCGGACGCGGACCGACGTACCGACGGAGGTCTGGCCGGCGGCCAGCAGCGGCTGGGCGAGCTGGACGGTCGCGTACTCGAGCCAGGTGATCAGCCGGGGCGTGGCGAGCACCTCCACGTCTCCGCTGCCGACGGCGAGCGCGGTGTCGGAGGGGGTCACTTCATGTCGCACGGCGAACTGTCCTTACACGAGGTGTACGCTTCCCGACCGTGGAGCCCGTACACGTGGCGGTTTCGGCTTTGGCTGCATTGTTGCCGATCACCAACCCGGTCGGCGCGCTGGCCACCTTCGCAGGCCTGACTGACGGCGTCGAGCGCGCCGCGATGCGGCGCCAGGCGGTGATGACGGGCGTCTACGTGCTCGGCATCCTGACGGTGTTCGCGCTGCTCGGCACGCTGGTGCTGGAGGGCCTGGGGATCGGCCTGCCCGCGCTGCAGATCGCCGGCGGCCTGGTGGTCGGTCACTCCGGCTTCGGGATGATCGTGTCCCGGCAGACGCTGACCGACGACGAGAAGACGCACGGCGTGGCGAAGCCGGACGTGTCGTTCTCGCCGATGGCGCTGCCGCTGGTCGCCGGCCCCGGCGCGATCGGCGTCGTGATCGCGCTGACCGCGCGGCACCCCGGCATCACCAACCGGCTCGGGGTGATCGTCGGAGTAGCCGTGATCGCGGCGCTGGTGGCGGTGCTGCTCCGGTTCGGCACGCCGCTCGTCGACAAGCTCGGCCCGACCGGGATCGGGGCGCTCAGCCGGATCATCGGCTTCCTGACACTGGCCATCGGCGTCGAGCTCGTCACCCACGGCGTGCTCGCGGTGAAGTAGGGCCCGGCGCCCACCTGAGCGCCGGGCCTGCTCGGCTACTTACTTGTCTACTTGCCGATCTTGGAGACCGGCGGGAGCTTCCACGCCTTGCTCTTGGCGAGCGCGGTGAGGTCCTTGACGGACAGCAGGGGCGTGGCGCGGGTGTGCGGCTTGCCCTTCTCCTGCGGGCCGTTGTAGCTGGTGAGGCTGATGCTGCGGCCGTCGCGGCGTTGCAGGACGACGTAGTTGTTCACGACACCGAACTCCGCTTGACGGCTGTCGGTGTACTCGGGTGACTCCTTCTCGACGTACAGGACGGAGCCGTCCGGGAGCGTGCTGCAGCCCTGGCGGACTGGTACGCACGGGTTCTGCTCGCCGCCGGAGAGCATGACCTCGACCCGGGACGCGCCGTGGCCGTCGTTGACGACGTACGCCGCGGCGCTGAACCTGCCGTCGCCCCAGGCGTCCGGGCTCGAGAAGGTCCGGCCTGGTGCCGTCAGGAGCGTCTTCAGTGTGCTGAGCGTCTTCGTGTAGCCGGGACCGTGCGTGCCGGACGGCGTCGGCGTCGGTGTCATCGGTGTCGCCCCCACCGTCGCCGGCGGTTTCGCGGACGGCTTTGCGATTCCACTCGGCGCACCGGCGGCCCGCGCTGTCGGCGGGGGAGCTGAACACGTGGATCCCGCCCGCGATCAGGCCGGCGGTGGCCAGTACGGCGCCCGCGCCGCCCGCGGCGAGCAGTGTCGTACGACGGCGGCGCAGCCGGGTGCCGTGCGCGACGGTACGTTCCAGCAGGTCGGGTGTGACGGGCTCGAGGTTCTCGGTGGCCCGCTCCATCAGGTCAGTGAGCTTGGTGTTCATTTGGGTTCTCCTGGTCTCAGTGCGCGATCAGCTGGTCGGCACCCTCACCGAGGACCGCCCGCAGGCGTTCCAGGGCACGGGCGGTGCGAGTTGTGATCGCACTGGTCTTCTTGCCGAGATCGAGCGCCACCTGCTCGACGCTGCGATCTTCGAAGTACCGCAGCACCAGCACCGCCCGATCCAACGGCGCGAGCTCCCCCAACGCGCTCTGCAGAGCCAGCCGCAGCTCCACGTCCCCAGCCCGCTCGACCACCTCGGGCACGTCGGCCGTCGGCCGCTCTCCCCAGCTCTTACGCCGCCGCTGCGAAACAAACGTCCGCACCAGCGCAGTTCGCGCATAAGCCCCCGGCG
Source organism: Kribbella aluminosa (assembly GCF_017876295.1). NCBI lineage: Bacteria > Bacillati > Actinomycetota > Actinomycetes > Propionibacteriales > Kribbellaceae > Kribbella > Kribbella aluminosa. Next base: position 3,079,400 of record NZ_JAGINT010000002.1, read on the forward strand.
TGTCGATCCGCCCCCACGCCGTCATCAACTTGGCCAGCGTCTCCTGAACCAGATCCTCGGCATGATGCCGATCCCCGCACAACAACCAGGCAGTCCGATACAACCGCGGTATCTGCACCCGCGCGAACTCCTCGAAGTCCTCGCCCGTACCCATCCACACCTCCCGTAGACGCCTCTGCCTCAAGAGACGCATCCACAAGCGCGTCAGGTCACAAGAACCTCAAAACACCAACGAAAGCACCCAAACCCCCAACGCCAACACCCCGACCACAAACGTCACAACAACCACAACCCCATACCCGAACCAAGCACTCCCACTCAACTTCACAGAAGCATCCTCCCACCAACAGCACCAGGAGATGAGCAACAAACAACCCCAGCCACAGCAGCCGACCAGGAAGGCCAACCCAGCCACGGCAGCCGACCAGGAAGGCCAACCCAGCCACGGCAGCCGAGCAAGAAGGCCAACCCCAGCCACAGCAGCCGAGCAAGAAGGCCAACCCCAGCCACAGCAGCCGACCAAGAAGGCCAACCCCAGCCACAGCAGCCGACCAAGAAAGCCAAACCCAGCCACAGCAGCCGAGCGAAGCGAAGGCGAAGGGGGTGCGGGTGGCGGAGCCCCCGCTCGCGGCAAGCGAAGCGCAGCCGCACAAAATGACGAAGCCGACCACTCCCGCGCGCTTCTGCGCGGGCATGGCCGGCCATCGGGTGAGTGACGGGACTTGAACCCGCGACCACCTGGACCACAACCAGGTGCTCTACCAGCTGAGCTACACCCACCATTACCGCCCGAAGTGCGACGGCTGAGCAATCATAGCGACGAAGTGGCGGGACCAGAAATCGAGGGTGAATCCGCGGCTCAGGAGGCGGTCGAGGTGTCCTCGGCGGGTGCGGTGATGAGGCTGGCGGCGGCTCGCGCGGTGCTGGAGTCGGGTCCGGGTTGCGGCACGAACACGGTCTCCCGGTAGTACCGGAGTTCGGCGATGCTTTCGGTGATGTCGGCGAGCGCGCGGTGGTTGCCGTTCTTGGCGGGGGTCGCGTAGTACACCCGCGGGTACCAGCGGCGGACGAGTTCCTTGATCGAGCTGACGTCGACGTTGCGGTAGTGCAGGTGCGATTCGACGCGGGGCATGTCGCGGACGAGGAACGTGCGGTCGGTGCCGACGGAGTTCCCGGCGAGGGCGGCCTTGCGGGGCTCTTTGACGTACGACGTGATGAAGTCGAGCACCTGCTGCTCGGCGTCGGCGAGCGGGATGCCGGCAGGGAGCTCGTCGAGCAGCCCGGACGCGGTGTGCATGTCGCGGACGAAGTCACCCATCTGCTCGAGCGCGCCCGGGGGCGGCGCGATCACCAGGTCGATCCCGTCACCGAGCACGTTCAGTTCGTAGTCGGTGACCAGCACCGCGACCTCGATCAGGGCGTCGTTTTCCAGATCGAGGCCGGTCATCTCGCAGTCGATCCACACCAGCCGGTCATTCATGGGCACCCACCTTACGGCGACGGTCCGACAGTACGGCGACCGCGTGCCCGGTCAGCGCGGCGCGTGCCCGATGTGGACGCTCCGGACGGACAGTACGGCGAGGTCTGTGCGACGTCCGAGGAAATACGGCCCTTCGGGGTCCAGCAACTGCTGCCAGACGTCGACGTCCTCCGGACTGAGCCATTCCTCCTCGGGCACCTGACCGTGCCCGACACCGGTCAGCCGCTCGATCCGCGTCCGGAACGCATGCACGACAGCGTCCATCCGCGCGGGCTGGAGCGGTGCGGGCGTCTCGCTCAGCACGCTCCGCGTGGTCACGTCGACGAGCCCGGCCCGGGTCAGCGCCTCGGTCCACCCGTACGGCATCGGCACAGCTCCGGTCAGCGAGTCCCGCATCACCTTGAACCACCGGTCCTGCGCGACGTCCAGCCGCAATTCCAGGCCGGGTTCGCCGATCCCGAGGTCCCACGGCAGTTGCCGCGCGGGCAGCCCGCCCTCCGCCAGCGCCAACCGTCCGCCGGGGGCGAGCAGCGACGCGAGCGCGTCCACGGCCGCCTGCTGATCGGCGGCGTGGTGTACCGAGGCCGACGCCCAGATCAGGTCCGCCGGTGCACCGATTGCCTGGCGCAACGGTTCCGCGCCGTCGTCGAGCGAGGCGAGTTCGCAGCGCACGAGCCCACCCGTGTACTCGCGTGCCTGCGCCAGTACGTCGGGATCCGCGTCGATCGCCACCACCGTCGCGCCGGGCCGCGCCTCGGCGAGGGCCTTCGCCATCCCGCCCCCGCCGCACCCGACGTCCGCGAGCATCTGGTCGCCGTCGCGGACGAGCGGGCCGGCCACCGCCGCGTTCCAGTCGGTCTCGCCCTCGGCGGACGTCCGCAGCCGCCCGGCCTCTCCAGCCCAGTCGATCTCGATCATGCCGACCAGTCTGGTACGGACGGGCTGGACAGCACACGCCGGATGACGAGGTTTACCGTTGCGCGATGATCACCACCGAGCGCCTCGCGCTGCTGCCGCTGCAGGTCGAGTACGCCGTACCGATGGCAGAGGTGCTGTCCGACCCGGCTCTCTACACGTTCACCGGCGGGGAACCGCCGACCGTGGAGGCGCTCGGGGCGCGCTACCGCCGCCAACTGGCCGGTCCTGACCGGGAAGGCGAACAGTGGCTGAACTGGATCGTCCGGTACGACGACAACCTGATCGGCTACGTTCAGGCCACGGTCACCGGAAGTACGGCGGAAATTGCCTGGGTGATCGGCACCGCATGGCAGGGCCGGGGATTCGCGAAGGAAGCAGCGCAGGGATTGGTCACCTGGCTACGGGCGGGAAACGCCCACCGGATCATCGCACACGTACATCCGGAACACACCGCGTCGGCCGCCGTGGCAGCCGCGATCGGTCTCGCCTGCACCGACGTACTGGAGGACGGCGAGTACCTGTGGAGCACGGCAGACCCGGCCTGAGCCGGGTCTGCCGCCGAAAACTACCGTCTGGAAGACGGCCGAGATCAGACCGGTCGAACGTTCTCGGCCTGCAGGCCCTTCGGGCCCTGGGCGATCTCGAACTCGACGCGCTGGTTCTCGTCCAGGGAGCGGAAGCCCTGGGTCTGGATCGCCGAGTAGTGAACGAACACGTCGGCGCCGCCGTCCTCCTGGGAGATAAAGCCGAAGCCCTTCTCGCCGTTGAACCACTTCACTGTTCCCAAAGCCATGATTTTCTCCTGATACGACAAAACGCCCGGCGGATCACAAATCCGCGGGCGCTTCGACACGAACGTGGAACTGCAACTGCAACAATGCAAAACCCTAGCACGCTGGATGAGTCGTCAGCCACCCCTCGCCGCGCCGTACGTCGTACTCGTCCGGAGTTCCGGGCCAAGTGCACGCACATCCGGGGCTTCCGCACTCGCAGGCGAACGGGTTCGGCGGCAGCTCGGCCAGCCCACGATCCGCCTGCCACAACCGCCCCTGCCGGCCCGCCGCGAGGTTCTCGTACTGCCGCTGCCTACTCAACTCCTCGCCGCCCTGCACCCGGGGGAGTGGCCCTAGCGCATCAGCAACGCTCTGAGCGACAGCGGCCCAGTCCGGGTCGGCCGGCACCTCGACTACTACCCGCCCGCGCTCCGCGGCCCCCCGCCGTACCCGATGAGCCAGCCCATCCTGCTACGGCCTGACGTACGTCGCCAGCGAGGCCGCACCGGCGGGGACGACCGAAGCGAGCTTCAGGTGCACGGGCTGGTCCAAGGGGCCGAAGATCTTCTCGCCGTCGCCAACGATCGACGGGAGCGTCATCAGCCGGTACTCGTCGACCAGGTCCGCCGCCTGCAGTGCACGGATGACGCTCAGGCTGCCGGTGACCGCGATCGGCCGCGGCTCCGAACGTACGTAGTCGGCCAGCGAACCCTCCATCAGGGTCGAGTTGGGGAACACCGAGAGGTCGGTCAGCGTGTGCGACGCGACCACCTTGGCCATCTTGTTCATCTTGGTCGAGAAGTCGTCGGTCCGGTTCGGCCAGAGCCTGCTGAACAGCTCCCAGGTGTTCCGGCCGAGCAACAGCACGCCCGTGTCCATCAGCTCGCCCAGCCGGAACTTGTCCCCGCCGGTGGTCTCAGGTCCGTGCCGGAACGCCCAGCCGCCGAACGGCGTACCTCCCGAGCCGTCGGGGTCCGTGATGACGCCGTCCATGCTGACGAATCCGGTGACGATGACGTGTCCCATGGCTCCTGCTCCTTCTGTCGAGTGCTTCACGCCGGTACATACCGCCGGACCGGCTGAGAATCATCGGTCCCCGCGAATGTGACCTTGACCTCATTCGGAGCGTCGCCTACCGCATTCTGTATGCAATCTGCGCGCCGCCCACGCGGTCGCCGATCTGCTGGCCGGCAAGGTCGGTGTCTGACGCGCCGTCAAGCCGATGTGTTGACGCAAACATGTCTAGACTCCTGCCACACGGGAGGTGCCGGGTGGAGGGAACGGTAGGACGGCGGCGGGGTCCGTCGATGGCCGACGTCGCACGGCTGGCCGGGGTGTCCGGGCAGACCGTCTCGCGGGTCGCGAACGGCCGGCAGAACGTCGACGCACTCACCCGAGCCCGGGTGCAGGACGTGATGCGCGAGCTCGGCTACCGCCCGAACGGCGCCGCGCGAGCGCTGCGCAGCGGCGAGTTCCGCAGTATCGGCGTGATCGTCTTCGAACTCTCCACGTTCGGTACGACGCGAACCCTGGACGCGATCGCCACCGCCGCCACCGCGCGCGGGTACTCCGTCAACCTGATGCCCGTGCTCTCGGTCAGCCGACAGGCGGTCGTGGACGCGTTCACCCGGCTGGGGGAGCAGGCCGTGGACGGCGTCATCATGATGATCGAGGCCCACGTACTGGAGGAAGTACGGCTGCCCGTCGGGCTGCCGGTCGTGGTCGTGCACGCCGGCGCGCACTACGACCACCCGGTCGTCGACACCGACCAGACGCAGGGCGCCCGGCTCGCGACGGAGCATCTGCTCGAGCTGGGGCACCGGACCGTCTGGCATGTCGCCGGGCCGCCGTCGTCGTTCGCGGCGGACCAGCGTCGCCGGTCCTGGGAGCAGACGCTCCGCGACCGCGGCCGCGACGTACCGGCTGCGCTGTTCGGGGACTGGTCGTCAGCCTCCGGGTACGCCGCCGGCTGCCGGCTCGCCGCGGATCCGGACATCACCGCGATCTTCGTCGCCAACGACCAGATGGCGCTCGGCGTACTGCATGCCCTGCACACCCACGGCCGGTCGGTGCCGGACGACGTCAGCGTGGTCGGCTTCGACGACATGGAGGAGGCGGCCCAGTTCTGGCCGCCGCTCACCACCGTCCGTCAGACCTTCACCGACATCGGCCGCCGCAGCGTCGACACCCTGCTCGCCGAGATCCACTCCACCGGCCACCACGCCCCGGTCGCCGTCCCCACCACCCTCATCCTCCGCAACAGCACCGCCAGTCTCCGCTGACGAGCGTGTGGGATGGTGCGGTCATGACCACCGAGTGGCATCGTGCTACTGCTGCGGACGCCGAGTTCCTGGCCGGACTTGCAGCGGTTGGCGTGGCCGAGGTCGCGGCGTTCCTGCGCAGCTGGCGGGTCCACATCACCGCGACCAACGACGCGGCCGTCGCGGTCCTCCCGCCGGCGGATGGGCAGCGCAGAGGGTACGGCGCTTGGTGGGTGCGTGGAGGATCTGACGAAGCAGCCGCTCAGTTGGTGCGGCTGGCGAGGGCGACGCCGGGGGTGCGGGTCCTGCAGATCGCGCTGCCTGCAGACGAGATCGTCGATGACCCACCCTTCGAGCGGGCCTTCTCCGTGTGGACGATGGTCCACGACGGCATCAGTTGGCCCGAGCGAGAGCCGGAGTTGGCGGCGCCGCTCAGGTACTGCGGGCCGGGGGACGTGCTGCAGGACGAGTTCCAGCACGCCTACGAGCAGGCGTACCGCGACCAGCGGCTCGTCGAACCGCGTACGTTGTGGGACCGCCTGCCAGACCAGGGCGCGCTGGCTGTCACGCCCGACGGTCGAGTGGCCGGGTTCGTTCTCGGGTTCTCCCAGGCAGACGGCAGTGTCGAGCTAGGGCCGATCGGGACTGTGCCCGGGTGGCGCGGGCGCGGTGTGTGTACGGCGTTGCTCGGCTCGGTGCTGCTGCGCTCCCGAGGACTCCAACTCCACCTGACTGTCGACGGGGAGAGTCCGACGGGTGCGCAGGAGCTCTACCTTCGGCACGGGTTCCGGATCACCGCACGGCTGGTCAGATACGAAGTACAGCTCAGTTAGTCCGTCGGCGACGCTTCTGGGCGGGTGCGGACGGCGCGGGGGTGGGGGCCGCGGCCTGGAGGTCGTGGTAGGCCTTGCGGGTGTGTTCGGTGTGTTCGCGCATGATCTGGGCGGCCTTGTCCTCGTCGCCTTCGCTGATGGCTTTGACGAGGCGGTTGTGTTCGCGCCAGGACGCCGCACCGCGGACGGGAGCGACCGGCGTGTAGTACCACCGGACGCGGCGGTCGACCTGCGCCGCGAAGTCGACGAGGAAGCGGTTGCCCGACATCTCGGTGATGAGGCTGTGCAGCTCGCCGTTCGTACGGACGGTGCCGTCGATGTCGCCGGCCTCCTGGTGCGCCGTGCCGACCTTGCACAGGTCGCGGAGCTTGGCGACGTCCTCCTTGGACGCGTGCCGGGCCGCGAGTCGCGCGGACTCGGACTCGAGCGCGGCGCGGGCCGCGAGCAACTGGTCGACCTCGTCCTCCGCGGGCACGTGCACCATCGCACCGAACCCGGGGCGCAGGTCCACCCAGCCCTCGTTGTTCAGCCGCTGCAGGGCCTCGCGCACCGGCTGGCGGGAGACGCCCAGCAACTCGGCGAGCTCGACCTCGACGAGGTGCCGCCCGCGCTCCAGCGTGCCGTCGATGATCATCTCGGTGAGGGCCTCGTACACCGATTCGCGCAACGGCTGCGGCCGCTTGACGTGCCGTGCGCCTGCCGGTTCCGCACCCGCCCCTGGCCCCGCACTGATCGTCGTCATCAGGTCCCTCCCGGTCCTCCAGTGATGGCACTTGGTAGACAGTCTACCAAGTGCCATGACCTGACCTGCAGCTCCGCGGCATCCGGGAACCGCGGCCGAGCCGCCAGAGCACCGAACCTACGCATGAAGTGTGCAGTCGCCCGTATACATAATCCAGCCGTAGTAAGCCGGGAAGATCCCGGGCAATGGTGTGAACTGGATCACAGTGTGTCTGGTTCGGGGGGAGCTCGTTCGACGGTCTGTCAGAGAGAGGAGCTAGCTGATGGAGAAGGTCGTTTCGAAGGACGGCACCGAGATCGCGTACGACGTGACCGGTCGCGGACCCGGGTTGGTACTGGTAGCCGGCGCCTTCACGGGTCGCGCGTACTTCGCCGAGTACGCCCAGGCGCTGTCGTCCACGTTCACGGTGATCGCGTACGACCGGCGTGGTCGCGGTGACTCCGGTGACACCACGCCGTACGCCGTGGAGTGCGAGTGGGAGGACCTGGACGCCGTACGGTCAGCCACCGGCGCCCAGTACGCATGTGCGTTCTCTTCGGGGAGCATGGTGCTGCTGCAGGCAGGGCTGCCATTCGAGAAGCAGGCAGTCGTAGAGCCGCCGTTCCGCGTCGAGGGCGCGCCGCCGGAGCCGGAGCGGTACCTGGAGCGATTGCAGGAGTACGTGGCGGCTGGAGACCCAGGTGGCGCGGCTGAGCTGTTCATGGTGGAGGCGGTCGGCCAGCCGCGAGAGATGGTCGAACAGATCCGCCAGACACCCATGTGGGCCGGGCTGGAGGCCATGGCGCCCACACTGGTGTACGACGCGCTGCAACTGCGGGACAGCGCCGTACCGGTCGAGCTGCTCGCGTCTATCGAAGTACCGACGCTGGGGCTCTACAGCAACGCCAGCCCGGAGTGGTTGCAGCGGTCGGTGCGAGAGACGGCCGCAGCGCTTCCGCAGGGCACTGTGGAAGGTCATGACGGCACGTTCCACACACTGGCGCCGGAGACGCTGGCAGCGGTGCTGAAGGACTACTTCGTCGGTGCCTGAACCGGTTTGCTCAGGAGGCGCTTGAGGCGCGGCGCCAGCGGCCGCTCCCCGCCGTAGTGCAGGGCGGCAGGTACGCCGACCATCAGCGCCATCGTGGCGGCGACCAGGAGGACGTGGTTCACCTGGTCGCCGAGGCGCTCGAAGATGATGAAGCCGAGGGTGCGTGTGCACCAGGCTCGACGTTCTGGACGTTCGGCAGCGAGTTGAACATCGTGAGGTTCGCCAGGTGCCGCGGCAACGAGACGGGAACCGCGCCTGGCTGAAGCCGACCGACCAGCGTGGCCGCGACCCAGTACGCCGGGTACAGCCGGACCGCCCGCGAGACCACGAACGACCGCGGGCTCCGGTTCCACGTACCGGACGTCAGCCCTCCGCACGATCCCGGGTGCGACCTAAAGGATGACGAGGTGAGCCGGGCAGACGGTTGCAGGCGGCAAGGACTTCGGCGGGGGCCGATCCACGGGATCAGCGGGGCGTGGCTGAGGATCGTCGTACCGGGGAGGTCGGCGAACGAGCGCTCGAAGCAGGCGTGAGTACGACGTTGCATCGTCGGATCCTGGATCAGGAGCAACGTCCGCGGTGTGACGATCAGGCGGCGGGTGAAGTCCGCGTTCTCCCCGCGGTTGGTGGACTGGTCTTCGACCTTGATCCGCCCCGCTGGGACGCCGTACCTGATGAGCAGGTCCCGGAAGACGTGCGCCTCCGGTCGTCCCGTCGCGATGTCCAGACCGCGTCGCCGTACTGCGTCGTCGAGGAACGAGGTAGCGGGCGGTCACGTCCTCATCCAAAACAGACGCGCTCCCAGTAGTCGTCCGACGTGCTGACATCAGGTCGGCAGGCGCATCGGCATCAGGATGTACGCGGCGTCGGCGGTCGGCGGGTCCTCGGGGGAGTGCAGGCCGGTCAGGTTGGCCGGCTTGATCGGCTGGGTGAAGGCGAAGTGGGCGACCGGCGTGCCGAGTGAGGCCAGGCCGTCGAGCAGGTACCCGGCGTTGAAACCGGTCACCACCGGGTCGCCGGTGAGTGTGACCTCGACCGACTCCGAGGCCTGTGCCTCCTCACCGTTGCCCGCGTCGAGCGTCGCCGTACCGTCCGCGAACGTGAGCCGCACCGGCGCCGACCGCTCCGCCACCAGCGCGACCCGTTTCACCGCCTCGACGAGCGCGGCGGTCTGCACGGTGACCGTCGACGCGATCGCGTTCGCGGCCGGAATCAGCCCGCGGACCTTCGGGAACTCGCCGTCGATCAGCCGGCTGGTCACATGCCGGCCGCCGCCCTCGAACCCGATCAGCCCGTCCCCTGTGCGGGTCGAACCGAGGGAGAGCGTGACCTCGTGACCGGCCATCGCCTTCGCGACGTCCAGCAGCAGCTTCGCCGGGACCAGCGCGTTCGTCTCGGCGCCGGCGTCGACCGGTTGCCACTCGAACGTACGAACGGCCAGCCGATACCGATCGGTGGCGAGCAGCGAGATCGTCGACCCGCGGACCTCCAGCCGGATCCCGGTGAAGACCGGCAGCGTGTCGTCACGCCCGGCCGCGCTGATCACCTGCGCCACCGCGCGCTGGAACACGTTGCCGTCGACCACCCCGCTCGCCGCCGGCATCTCCGGCAGCGGCGGATACTCATCGAGCGGCAGGGTGTGAAGGACGAATCGGGCAGCCCCGCTACTCACCTGGACCCGGGCGGTCTCCGCGCTCAGCTCCACCGTGTCGCGCGGCATGCTCCGGCAGATGTCCGCCAGCAACCGCCCGGACACCAGCACCCGCCCCTCGTCGGCCACCTCCGCCGGCACGCTGACCTGCGCCGAGCTCTCGTAGTCGAACCCGGACAACGTCACCTGACCGTCCGCCGCGTCGACCACCATCCCGGCGAGGATCGGCACACTCGGCCGGCTCGGCAGCCCACGAGCCACCCACCCGACCGCCTCGGCCAGCACCTCTCGCCCGACCCGAACCTTCATCCCTGACTCCTCCCCATCGAGAGAACCCAGCCAATCAGGCGCCACCGACAGTTTCCGGCGGTCAGAGCGCGAGGTCGAGCAGCAGGCTGTATTGCTGACCCCCGCAGCAGTCGGGGTCGTCGAGGGCGCTCTGTACGTGCGGACGTGGGACGCCGATCTTGATCGCGAGCGCCGGCCGGTGGTGGTACATCCGTACCCGTGCGGGCTCGACCTGGTAGAGACGGGCGAACGTGTCGACCGTCAGTGCCGGACTCGTACTCAGGTGCAGGTACCCGAGCAGAGCGACGATGAACTGCGCTGCCGGGTTGATGTGGATGTTGGTCACGTAAGTGAGGCCATAGATGGCCAGCTGCATGGTCAGGGTCGACACCGGGGCGGAGATCAGCGGCAGGATCGCCAGCGCTGAGCCGAAGACCCAGAGCAGGACGAGCAGCGCCAGTGCCCCACCGATCAGGATCTCGGTCATCACGCTGGATCCTCCAGCGGAGCCGCCGGCACTCAACTGCTCGATGCCCGTCTGCGCCACGCCGGCGCCAGGGATGGCCCGAGTGATCACCTGCGACATTGCATCCATCAAAGGTGGTGCGACAGGGTCACCCGCCGCCGGTGGATAGACCAGCATCAGGACACCGGCGACCGTCAGCGCCGTCCAGACAAGCACCACCAGCACTCGGTGGCATCACCCCGCGGCCATCCGTTTCCACGACCCGACCTCCTCGAGCACCCCGGCTCTCGGTGGAGCCGGCCGACGTTCAAGAGGCTCGGAGCAACTACCTTTCGATCTGCTTGACCACGAGACGGAGGTCACCGCGGCGCATCCAACGGCCTGAGCAGGCGCACGTCTTAGCCACCCCACACAATTACGCGGCGAGATGGACACGACGCGGCTGCGCCGTCGCGGCGGGAGGCGTGGCCCGGACTGGAAATGGCGCTGCTCGACGCCGAAGTCTGGGGTGCACCCGGCTTCCCAGCTTCCGTTGGCAACACGGCCTAATACCGCTGCGCGTACCAGGTCGGTGGCTCGCCGAACATGCTCTTGAAGTCGCGGATGAAGTGGCCCTGGTCGGCGTAGCCGAGGTCCGCCGCCAGCGCGGCCCAATCGATCGCCCCGCCCGCGGCCATGCGTGCGGTCACCTCGTGCAGGCGGTAGCGGCGGATCACCCACTTGGGGCCGATGCCGACGTTCTCCGCGAACAGGCGTTGCAGCCCCCGCATGCTCAGCCCCAGCTCACCGGCGAGGCGTTCGACCCTGGTCACGGCCTTGTCCCCGGCGATCAGCTCGACAGCGGCCGCCGCCTGGCGGGCCCGGGTGTCGTCGTTCGGTAGGTGTCTCAGCAGGAACGCATCCATGGCCGGCCCGTCGAGTGTCGTCGGCGGGTCAGAGCCGAACACTTCGGTCGCCGGGACGACACGGTCGGTGATCGTCGAGACGGAGGCGCCGAGGAACGGGCGGAAGCAGCCCGGCCGGAACGCGACGCCGAAGACGTGGTCGCGGCCCTCGAGGACCTTGATCTGGTAGCAGCTGCACACGCCGTTGACGTCCGCGCGGCCGCCGCCGAACGACAGGTGCACGTTCGGGTACGGCACGATCTTCTGCCGGTAGGGCTCGGCGTAGTCCCAGCGAGCCTCCCAGTAATGCTCCACCCATGGCGCGAGCGCCGGCGACGGGTCGTGGAACGCGTGGCGCTGATACCTGCTCCACGCACTCGCCCGCTCACGAATGTCGCGTCCCACCCGGCAGAGTGTATGTCGTCTTTGTTCAATACCCCTCCGGTGCACGCCACCTAGCATCGCCGCCATGTCACACCTTTCCTACGCGGCCGAGGCCATGGCCGCAGTCGCCCGCACCATCACCGACGACCAGCTCGCCAACAAGACTCCATGCACGGACTACGACGTGCGGGCCTTGGTCAACCACCTGTTGTTCTGGGGTCCCTCGCTGGCCGGCGCCGGCCGCAAGGAGTCAGTTCCGCAGCCGGCGACCGCCGAGTCCGATGTGGACCTGGCTGCCGGCGACTGGCGCGGACGCCTGCTCGCCCTGCTCGACGACATCACGTCGTCGTGGGCGCCGCCGAGCGCCTGGGACGGCGAGACGAGCATGGGCACGCCGCAGATGCTGCCCGCGCCCGTCATGGGCGACATGATCGTCGGCGAGCTGGCCGTGCACGGCTGGGACCTGGCGGTCGCGACCGGGCAGCAGCTGGAACTGCCCGCCGACCTGCTGGCGCACCTGCACGACACGATGTTCGCCGGCGTGGAGCAGGGGCGGGGGTTGGGCATGTACGGACCGCAGGTCGCGGTGCCGGCCGACGCGCCCACCTTGGACCGCATCCTCGCCCTGACCGGCCGTGATCCCGCCTGGGCGTAGTCACGACTCCGGCTCTGAGCGAGCGGCGTACCCTCCGAAATGGAGCCGGAGGGTACGCCGCCCCACGGCAGGGCCTCCGACGGGTGTGTATGGTGCCGAATACCCTCTGAGCTGGGGATTCGCCTGGCGCCCCCGGCAGGATTCGAACCTGCGACCCACAGATTAGAAGTCTGTCGCTCTATCCAGCTGAGCTACGGGGGCGTACGGCAGGGAAGAGTCTCTCAGATACCCGGGCGATCCCGCCTCTGGGTTCCCGATCGCGGTGCTCCGGGCGGCGTCGAAGTACAGGGATGTCGTTCCATCCCGGTAACGCTGAGTGGGTGGTCCTGCCGCTGGATCTTGACCCCAACTAGGCTGCGGTGCATGAGTTACCCCTCACCAGGCCCGTCCGGCACGCCGCAACCCGCGGCTGGGCCGGCGTACCCGCCCGGCGGCCCCTACCCGCAGCCCAGTGCGCTCGGGGCTCACCCGGTGCCCGGCCAGCGGCGGAACCGGGGGGTACTGATCGGCATCGTGATCGCGGTGGTGTTCGCGATCGCGGGCCTGGTGATCTTCGGCGTGGTGGCCAAGTCGACCGGCGCCGGCGGCTTCCGCTGGGGCCTGGTGTTCGCGTTCGTCCCGGTCATTCCGGTGATCGCGCTGTACCTCTGGCTGGACCGGTATGAGCCCGAGCCGACCCGGTACATCGTCTTCGCGCTCTGCTGGGGCGCCTTCATCGCGACACTGGTCGCGATCTTCATCAACACCGAGGTGTCGCACCGGCTGGCCGAGACCGGCGTCGGCGGCGACCGGTCCGCGGTCTTCGTGGCGCCGCCTGTCGAGGAGTTCGCCAAGGGGTCGGTGATCCTGCTGCTGGCGCTGCTGCGCCGCAAGGAGTTCGACGGCATCATCGACGGCCTGGTCTACGCCGGGATGGTGGGCGTCGGCTTCGCCTTCACCGAGAACATCCTGTACTACGGCCGCGTCTTCAACACGCTCTCCCAAGAGGCCGGCAGTGACGTCGGCCTGAAGGGCGCGTTCGCGCTGTTCGTCGTCCGCGGCCTGATCTCGCCGTTCGCGCATCCACTCTTCACGTCGTTCACCGCGATCGGCATCGGCGTGGCGGTACGGCACCGAAGTACGGTCGTCCGTTTCCTGGCGCCGGTCGTCGGGTACCTGGCCGCCGTACTGGCGCACGCCGCGTGGAACGCGTCCGCGAGCTGGGCCGGCGGTGGCGGCTTCATCCTCGCGTACCTGTGCCTGATGGTGCCGCTGTTCATCTGCCTGGTGGTGTTCGCGCTGGTGATGCGATCACGGGAGGGACAGATGATCGCGTCCCGGTTGTACGACTACGTGCGGTTCGGCTGGCTGATACCCCAGGACGTACCGCTGATCGCGACGCTCCGCGGCCGCAAGGCGCTGCGGCAGAACGCCCGCCGGTACGGCCCGCAGGCGGAGGCCGCGGCGAAGGCGTTCCAGCACAACGCGACCGAGCTGGCGTACCTGCGCGACAAGATCGTCCGCCAGGTGATCGGCCCCGACGCCCTCGAAACCGAGAAGTCCCTCCTCGACGAACTCCGCCAACGCCGCCCGAGCGTCCCGTTCCCCCCCATGCCCGCCTTCGCCCAAGCCGCCCCCTCCTACGCCGCCCCCATGGCCCCAGGCAACCAAATGCCTCCCGGCACCCCGATGGGCCCAGGCACCCCGATGGGTCCCGGCGCCCCGATGGGCCCGGGTGCCCCGATGGGCCCGGGTGCGCCAATGGGTCCCGGCGCCTCGATGGGCCCGGATGCGCCAATTGGCCCTGGTGGACCGATAGGCCTCGGCGGACCGGTCGGCCCGATGGGCGTCGGTACGCCGATGGGTCCCGGTACGCCGATGGGTCCGGGTGGGCCAGCGGCCCCGGGTGCACCCGTCGACCCCATCGGTCCGGGTACTCCCGACGGGGAGCAGGCGCGTTCGCAGGACGTGGTTCCGCCCGAGCGTTCGGGGCGTTCGGCCGGGCAATCCGGCCAGCAAGCGGGTCAGCCTGGATACCCGCCGGGACCCCCCGGCCAGCAAAGACCGCCGGGAGGATACGGTCCGTACCCACCACCGCAGTGACTGCCACCCGTCCACGCCGCCAAACGGGGATGACGATGACTTTGCTTCTGCGCTGTCCGACCGGGCACTCTGTGCTCGTGGGTGGACGTCGTGGCTGACACCAGGTCAGCAGCAGGTGAAGGTTCGGAACCGCGGGTTCCGGACCAGGATCAGCCTGCCCAGGAGCTGGCGAACCTGATCGCCCAGTCCACCCCCAAACCCCGCGGCTTCTGGCGCCGCCGCCGCAAACGCACCGCCGACCCCACACCCCCCGCGGACACGACCCCCGCCACGGGCCCCTCAAACACGCCACCCTCCGAGCCCGACACCAGCACCACGTCGTCCGGACCCGGCTCCAGCACCCCCCAGCCCGAAGCAGCCAAATCCCCCGAGGCCCCCTCAACCACGCGTCCCGCAGACACTCCCGTCCCATCCACAAACACCGCTGCCACCACCCCCGCCTCAACCACCCCGGCGGCAGCCACCCCCACACCCAGCGGCACCCCCACGTCCGGCGACGCCTCCGCACCCGGCGGGACCCCCACGTCTAGCGGGACCTCCACGTTCAGCGACGGCCAGGCGTCCAACGGCACTCCCGCGCCCAGCGGGACCTCGACGTCCAGCGATGCCCCGGCCTCCAGCGGCACCCCCGCGCCCCCCGGGACTTCCACGTCCAGCGATGCCCCGGCCTCCAGCGGCACTCCCGCTTCCAGCAACGGCGCGGCCGCGACCGACACCACCAACCCAGCTGGCGGCCCAGGCCCGGCCAGCGATGCCGGCTCAGCCGCAGCCACTGACTCAGCCACCGGCCCGGCTGCAGCTAGCGATTCGGTCGCCCCCCAGGCAGTGACCACGAGCGCAGCTGACACTGCAGATGTCACGGCATCCCACAGTGCGCCCTCCGCAACCGACGCCGATCCGGCCAGCCAGCCGCAGGCCCACACCGCGGAGACCGCCCAGCCCGCCGACGCGACCGACACCCGCGTGACAGCAGACACAGCCGACTCAACCCCAGACACACCTGCCAAGCCCACCGACGCCTCATCGGCGAACGGAACGACGACCACGCCGAGCGGTGACGCCTCGACCGGTACGCCGACGGCCAGCGGTCCTGCAACCCGAACGGCAGACGACACCGCCGTACCCCCGACCCCCCGCGACACCCCCTCCCGTCCGCCCGTAGGCATCGTCTACGAGCCCGACGAGTCCCCGGACGGCTTCCCCCTCGAGTACGGCAACATCATCGTCGGCCTCCCGAAGGAGCCGAACCAGCCACCCTCGACCGAAAACCCGTCCGAGCCCACGACCGACCGCACAGTCCCGGCAGCCTCCTCACCCGGCGCCGCAGACCCGGCCACGCAAGCTCCGGCCGACGCCGACGACGCAGCCGCGCCCAAATCGGCAGCCAGCACCGCCTCGCCCGACTCAGCAGACGACGCCTCCGGTGCAGTCGGCCCCGCTCAGGCAAATGCCACCGACGGGGCAACCGACCCCGCAAACGACGCGACCGCGGCAGCCGACCCAGCAGACGGTGGGATCGGCGCAGCCGACCCAGCAGACGGTGGGACTGCGGCAGCCGACCCTGCGGGCGGTGGGATCGCCGCAGCCGACCCTGCAGGCGGTGGTACCGCGGCAACCGACCTGGTAGGCGGTGGGACCGCCGCAGCTGGGGCCGACCCAGCTGGCGATGCGACCGCCGTGGCCGGAGCCGATCGGGTCGAAGGCGCGACCGTGGCAGCTGACCCGGCAGGCGGTAGGTCCGACGACGCCGGGACCGACCTGGCAGATGGTGCGACCTCCGGGGCCGACTCAGTCGGAGATGAGACGGCCGCCGAGGTGGGTGGCGCGGTGGTTGAGGCGTCCGGCGCGGTTGTCGGCCCAGCGGATGGTGTGGGTGCGGCTGGCTCGGTGGAGGGCGGGGCTGGTGCGGACGCGTCCGATCCGGTGCACGCTGATGCCGGCGAGACTGCCGATGACGCCTCGGGCGGTGCGTCGGAGCGCTCCGATGGGGCGACGGCCGACTCTGCAGCGGTACATGTTGGAGATAGCCCGGCCGACCCTGCCAGGGCCGACGCAGGCGTTGATGGCGCTGACGGCGCTGATGAGGTGGCGGTCGACCCGTCGGAGGTTCGTTCGGATAGCTCGGGCGGCTCGGAGATCGAAGGAGCAGTCGGCTCTGGAGCCGCATCCGCTGGAAGCGCTGGTGGTGCTGACACCGTGTCCGCTGAGGAGGCGGACGGTGGGGACAGCGTTGGCGCGGCGGGGGGACAGCTTGGGCGGCACGCTGCGAGTGATCGTGGATCCGAGCTGCCGTCGCATGGTGCTGAGGGGAACCACCCGTCCGACAGCGCAGCAGCCGGCGAGGCTGCCGGTGGCGCGGCCGACGGAGAGGCCGTAGCGGACCAGGCTTCGGCGGACGACGCAGAGCCCCAGGCCGACGGTGTGGAGAGTCCGGCGGAGGACGCGGAGGCCCCGGCGGATCGTGTGGAGACCACGGGGGATCGCACCGGGAGCCCGGCGGATGGTGGGGTCGGTGCCGCGGGTGCTGGTACCGAGGGCTCGGCGGATGATGCGGTTCGTGCTGGTGAGGGGGCCGCAGGTGGTGGTGCGGGGCAGGATGGTGGGGAGGCTGCGGGGGATGAGCCGGAGCTGACTGCGGAGGAGCTGGCGGCGAAGGTGGCGGCTGAGCAGGCTGCTATGGCTTTGATTACGGCTTTGATGAAGTTGCGGGGAGTACTGGCGGGGAGTCGGTTGCCACTGGAAGTGGTGGGGGCTGATGAGGCTCGGCAGCAGCAGAAGGCGATGCTGGATCAGCTGGACGATTACTTGTTGCCGCGGCTGGTGCAGTTGGAAGCTCCGATTCTTGCGGTGGTTGGTGGGTCTACGGGAGCCGGCAAGTCGACGCTGGTGAACACGGTGATCGGGAAGGTAGTCAGTGAGCCGGGGGTGTTGCGGCCGACGACCCGGTCGCCGGTGCTGATTCATCACCCGGCCGATGCGGACTGGTTCGTCGGGGACCGGGTGTTGCCGGGAATGGCGCGGACCGCGTCCGAGGAGCCGGGCGGTATGGAGGACGCGGGGCAGCTGCGGCTGGTTGCGGCTGACAGTGTGCCGCGTGGGCTGGCGATCCTGGACGCGCCGGACATCGACTCCGTTGTCGAGGCGAACCGTGATCTCGCGACGCAGTTGCTCGCGGCCGGCGATCTCTGGCTGTTCGTCACGACCGCGGCGCGGTACTCCGACGCGGTCCCGTGGGAGTTCCTGCAGAGCGCGTCGGACCGCAGTACTGCGGTTGCGGTGGTGCTGGACCGCGCGCCGAGCGAGACGATCGACGACATCACCGGGCACCTCGCGCAGATGCTGCTCGAACGCGGGCTGGGTGACTCGCCGCTGTTCTCGATCCAGGAGACGGTTGTCGACGGCAACGGGATGTTGCCGCCGCCGGCTGTTGCCGGGATCAAGGACTGGCTGGTGGACCTGGCGGCCGACGCCGAGGCTCGGGCGGGTGTCGTACGCCGGACCCTGCAGGGTGCGGTCAGCGCGATGGTGAAGAAGACCCCGCCGTTCGCGGCCGCGGTCAGGGCGCAGGCCGATACGGCTCTCGAGCTGCGGTCCTCTGTGGAGTCGGCGTACGACCAGGGCGTCAAGGACATCGCGAAGGCGAGCCAGGACGGGACGCTGCTGCGCGGCGAGGTGCTGGCCCGGTGGCAGCAGTTCGTCGGGACCGGCGAACTGCTGAGGGGCCTGCAGTCCAACGGCGGGCGGTTGCGCGACCGGCTGAAGAACTCGCTGGGGAACAAGCCGGCCGAGACGCGGGACGTCAGCGACGCCATCCAGTCCGGGCTTGAGTCGTTGCTGAGCGAGCATGCGACCGCTGCGGCGGAACGGGCCGAGACGACGTGGCAAGGCACCGCCCCAGGACGCCAGTTGCTCGCCGCTGCGGATGCCGAGAGCGCCACCCCTGCCTCTGGCGGCAAATCTGCCGGGCCGGCTGGGAAGGCCGGTGCCGGTGGCAACGATGTGGTGCCGTCGCTCGGTACGTTGTCGGAACAGTTCCCGGCCGCCGCGAGCCGGACGGTGCGGGAATGGCAGGCGTTCGTACTCGACCTGGTCCGCAAGGAAGGCGCGGACAAGAAGTCGACGGCGAAGATTCTGGAGTACGGCGTCAACGGGCTCGGCCTCTCGCTGATGGTGGTGATGTTCGCCAGTGCGGCCGGCATCCCGAAGGGTGCTCAGGCGAGCACCGGCGCGGGCAGCGCGGTCGTCGGGCAGCGGTTGCTGGAGGCAGTTTTCGGCGACAAGGCAGTTCAGGGCATGGTCGACAAGGCACGCGAGGATCTTGACGGTAAGGTTCATGCCCTGATGGATGCCGAATTCGCCCGCTATCTGGCCGTCCTTGACCGGCATCCGGTCGACGCCGAGACGGCCAGGCAACTGACCGAGGCCGCGCGCGCGGTGGAGGACTGCACGTGACGGAAACAGTGGATACGGTCGAGACGCCCGCCCGGGCGGAGACCGATGTCCTGACGAAGATTGACGCGCTCGAGGTAGCGGCCAAGGCAGCGGACGGCCGGCTGGACCCGGTGGTGCTCACCGAAGCCGCGCAGATCGTCGACCGCGCCGGGCAACGGCTGCGGATGTCGGGCGACCTGACGGTGGTGGCGCTCGCCGGTGCGACCGGCTCCGGGAAGTCGTCGCTGTTCAACGCGCTGACCGGGCTCGACCTGGCCGCGATCGGAACCCGCCGGCCGACCAGCTCGATGCCGCTCGCCTGCGTCTGGGGTGACGAACCCTCCGGTGAGGTCCTGAGCTGGCTGGGTATTCCGCGACGGCACCAGGTCCAGCACCGCAGCTCGCTCGAGGACGCGCACTCCGAAGACCTGGACGGCCTGGTCCTGCTGGATCTTCCCGACCACGACTCGACCGAGGTCGAGCACCGGCTGATCGTCGACCGCCTCGTCGAGCTGGTCGACCTGCTGATCTGGGTGGTGGACCCGCAGAAGTACGCCGATGCGGCGCTGCACAACCGGTACATCAAACCGTTCGCCTCGCATTCCGGGGTGATGGTGTTCGCGCTGAACCACATCGACAAGCTGACGCCGGAGCAGCGGAAGAGCTGCCTCGAAGACCTCGACAGGCTGATCAAGTCGGACGGTCTCAAGTCGCCGACGATCGTTGCTACCTCGGCGGTCAGCGGTGACGGGCTGGAAGAGATTCGCTCCTTGCTGGTCAAGCGGGTCAGCAACAAGCGCTCCGCGCGGGAGCGGCTCGCGGCCGACGTCGACCGGGTTTCGGATCGGATGGCGAGTCAGTGCGGCAGTGCGAAGACTCCGGAGATCGCCGAGGCCGACGTCACCGAGCTCGTCGAGTCGCTGTCGGACGCGAGCGGGCTGACGGTGGTGTCGGATGCCGTCCGGCGCTCGTACCTCCAGCGCGCCGGCGCGGCGACGGGATGGCCGTTGACGAAGTGGCTCGGGCGGTTCCGGCCGGATCCGTTGCGGCGGCTGCACGGCGACCAGGTGTCTCGCGAGCAGGGCAAGGCGTTGCGTAAGTCGGCGTCCAGTGAGGTTGCGATCGCGCGGTCTTCGTTGCCTGCGGCAACTCCGGTGCAGCGCGCCCGGATGGATGCCGCGGTGCGCACGATCACGAACAAGGCCGCCGATGGTTTGTCGCGGCCGTGGGCGGACTCGGTACGGACGGCGATCCGGCGGCGCGAGGAGTCGCTCGGGGACGAGCTCGACCAGGCGGTCGCGCGGACCGACCTCGGGGTGTCCGGCACTCCGGGCTGGTGGAGTTTCGCCCGGATCGTCCAGTGGCTGCTGTTCCTGGTGACGCTCGGTGGTGCCGCGTGGCTGATCGCCTTGCTGGTAACGCGAATCGCGCACCTGAACGATCCGCCGCTGCCGGAGTGGAACGGCATCCCGTACGCCTGGATCATGCTGGTCGGTGGTGCCGTCCTGGGATTGGTGCTCGCCTTCCTCTGCCGGGTCTTCGCTACCAATGGGGCGCTGCGGCGCTCCCGGCAGGTGTCGAAGGCGCTCCGTGAAGAGCTGGAGAAGGTTGCCGACAGCCACGTTGTGGCGCCGGCGCGCGACGAGCTCGCGGCGTACACCAAGTGCCGCGACAGCCTGGCCACCGCTCGCCGGTAAGGCGAACGGCGGACGGCGTGCGCTCCGAAGGGTCAGAGTTCGGCGTCGGGCGCGTACTGCGACATCGAGATCTTGGCGGCGTTGAGGAGGTCCTCCTCGGTGGTGGTGCCGGAGGCGCGGACGGCGTCGATCCAGGCGCGGACGCAGTGCTCGTTGTACTTGACGACCTCGGCGGAGTTGGCCATTGCGGTCGGGTCCGCGTCTGCCGGGAGCTCGCCGGTGACGTAGAGCGCGAGGCCTAGCAGGCCGCCGTCCCATCCGGGGCCGACCCAGAGGGCGCCGGCGCCGCCGGGGGCTGGTGCCTCGTCCATCGAGTGTTCGAGTTCGAGATCGGTCGAGACGTCCGCGCCGGGGAGCAGCCGCAGTTCGAGCAGGCTGTTCGGGCCGCCGAAGGTCACCTTGAAGCGCTTCGGGGGATCGCATTCGAGGATCTCGCCGCCGGCGTTGCCCTCCAGCTGGAACGAGCCGCCGACCTGCAGGTCGCCGCTGACCGGCATGAACCAGCGGCGCATCCGCTCCGGGTCCGTCAGGGCGTCCCAGACCTCCGCCGGCTCGGCCCGGTAGGTACGGCGCATCAGCACCGTCACGGTCTCGCCGGTCCGGCTGACCTCGCGCTGGACCGCGTTGAGGTGCTCGAGGATGTCGATCACGGGTAGTTCCCTCTTCTGGTCGGCTGCTGGGTAGGTCCCCAGAATGCCGATCAGGGCTTATATAAGTCAACGATGAGATAGTCATGCCGCCTCCGCGGCCGGGTGTTCCGCGGCGAGGGGCAGCGGGGTCGCGGAGAACTCGTCGGGCGGAAACGGCGTGGCGGTCACTTCGGGTGCCTGTCGGGCAGATTCGAACGATTCGGAGCGCGGTGCGTTCTTGCGGAACGCCGCAGTACCGCGACTGAGATCGTGGCCGAGGGAGAAGGCCTCGAGAATGACGCGGCTGCGTTGTTCGCCGGAGTCGTCTGTCCATTCGTGGGTCCTGAGGCGGCCGGTGACGATGACCGGATGGCCGATCCCGATCGATTCGAAGACGTTGCGGGCCAGCGCTCGCCAGCACTCGACCGTGTACCAGGTGGTCGGCTTGTCCACGTAGGTGTTCAGGGCCTTCTCGAACTGGCGTGGGGTCGAGGCGAGCCGGAAGCTGACCTGTGGAGTCTGCCGGAGCTCTTTGAAGTCTGGCTCGCTGCCGATCCTGCCCACGACTGTGATGTAGGTGTCGCCGAGGCTCATGGTGGGTGCCTTCCGTTCGCGGTTGTCGACGGAGAAGGTGCACCGATCGGGGGGTGATCGGGCGGATGATGTTCGGGCCTGTGGACGACCGGTTGGGAAACGGGTAGGCGGAGCACATAGGCTCTGCGGTATGGCGGAATTCATCTACACGCTTCGCAACGTCCGGAAGGCGTACGGCGACAAGGTCGTTCTCGACAACGTCACGCTGAACTTCCTGCTCGGCGCGAAGATCGGCGTGGTCGGCCCGAACGGCACCGGCAAGTCCTCGCTGTTCAAGATCATGGCCGGGCTCGAGCACCCGAACAACGGCGAGGCCCGGCTGGCCGAGGACGCGACGGTCGGGATCCTGCTGCAGGAGCCGCCGCTGTCCGAGGGCAAGACCGTGCTGGAGAACGTCGAGGAGGGTGTCGGCGACACCAAGCAGAAGCTCGACCGCTTCAACGAGATCTCCGCCGAGCTGGCCGACCCGGACGCGGACTACGACACGCTGCTGACCGAGATGGGTGACCTGCAGACCGAGCTCGACCACCGCAACGCGTGGGACATCGACGCCCAGCTCGAGCAGGCGATGGACGCCCTGCGCTGCCCGCCGCCGGACGCGATCGTCGACAACCTCTCCGGTGGTGAGCGCCGCCGGGTCGCACTCTGCAAGCTGCTCCTCCAGCAGCCGGACCTGCTGCTGCTCGACGAGCCGACCAACCACCTGGACGCCGAGTCCGTGCTCTGGCTGGAGCAGCACCTGCAGAAGTACCCGGGTGCCGTCATGGCGATCACCCACGACCGGTACTTCCTGGACAACGTCGCCGAGTGGATCCTGGAGCTCGACCGCGGCCGGACGTACGGCTACGAGGGCAACTACTCGAAGTACCTGGAGACCAAGCAGCAGCGGCTGGTGGTCGAGGGGCAGAAGGACGCCAAGCGGCAGAAGATCCTGGAGCGCGAGCTCGAGTGGGTCCGGTCGAACGCGAAGGCCCGGCAGACCAAGAGCAAGTCCCGGCTGGCGCGCTACGAGGAGCTCGCGGCCGAGGCCGAGCGCAACCGGAAGCTCGACATCGACGAGATCAACATCCCGGCCGGTCCGCGGCTGGGCAGCACCGTGCTCGAGGCCTCGAAGCTGGTCAAGGGATTCGGCGACCGCAAGTTGATCGACGGGCTGAGCTTCAGCCTGCCGCGGGCCGGCATCGTCGGTGTGGTCGGCCCGAACGGCGTCGGCAAGTCGACGCTGTTCCGGATGATCGTCGGCGAGGAGCAGCCGGACGCGGGCACGCTGAAGCTCGGCGAGACGGTGAAGATCTCGTACGTCGACCAGTCGCGCGGCGGCCTGGACCCGAAGAAGACCGTCTGGGAGCAGGTGTCCGACGGCCTCGACCACATCAAGGTCGCGAACTTCGAGATGCCGAGCCGGGCGTACGTCGCCTCGTTCGGGTTCAAGGGACCGGACCAGCAGAAGCCGACCGGCGTACTCTCCGGCGGTGAGCGGAACCGGCTGAACCTGGCGCTGACGCTGAAGATGGGCGGCAACATGCTGCTCCTCGACGAGCCGACCAACGACCTGGACGTCGAGACCCTGCAGTCGCTCGAGGACGCGCTGCTGGAGTTCCCGGGCTGTGCGGTGGTCGTGTCCCACGACCGGTGGTTCCTGGACCGCGTCGCGACCCACATCCTGGCCTGGGAGGGTACGGACGAGGACGAGGCGAAGTGGTTCTGGTTCGAGGGCAACTTCGCGTCGTACGAGGCGAACAAGGTCGAGCGCCTCGGCCCGGATGCGGCCCGCCCGCACCGGGTGACGCACCGCAAGCTCACCCGCGACTGAGTACGTCGTACCAAAGAACCCCGTCTCCGCCCACCGGAGGCGGGGTCCTTTGCGTTGCGGCGGCCAATAGTTATCTCTTGCGCTAAGTATTCGAGGCACGCAATACTTAGTCGCATGGCACAGTATTCGGCGGAGGTCGACGGCGTGTTCGTCGCGCTGGCCGACCCGACGCGGCGTCGGGTGATCCGGCGGCTGGGGCGCGGGCCGGCAAGCGTGGGGGAGCTCGCGGAGGAGTTTCCGATCACGTTGCCATCGTTCCTGAAGCACGTACGGACGCTGGAGTCGAACGGACTGATCCGCACGGTGAAGGTCGGCCGCGTGCGGACCTGCGTACTGAACAGGGAGCGGCTCGCGCTGGTCGACGACTGGCTGGCCGAGCAGCGCCGGACCTGGGAGGGCCGGACCGACCGATTGGAGCGCTTTGTTATCGATGAAGAGGAGAGCTTGTGAGTCTCGGGGAGTTTGATCCGGAGCTTGATCTGGTCGTGGAGCGGGTCATCCGCGCGCCGCGCCACGCTGTGTGGAGGGCGTGGACCGATCCGGCGCGGTTGGCGCAGTGGTGGGTGCCGGCGCCGGCGGTCTGCCGGGTGCAGCGGCTGGAGATGCGGCCGGGCGGCGCGATGGTGTCGCAGTACAGCACGGATGGCACCCGGTTCGTCCCGCACCTCGACGCGGTTGTCCTGGCGGCCGACGAGTTCGAGCGGATCGCGTTCACGAATGCGATTGCCAGCAGCTGGCGTCCCGCGGATCCGCAGCCGATCGCGGTGACGGTCGAGGTAATTCTCGCTGAGCATCCGGAGGGTACGGACTACCGGATGATCGCCCGGCACGGCGATCCGGCCAGTCGGAGCCGGCATGCCGAGATCGGGTTCGCCGACGGCTGGGGCACAGTCACCGGGCAGCTTGCCGCGCTCGTCGAGGGCGTCGGCGCCGAAGCGCCCGCCGGGTTTGAGGGGTCCAGATGAAGCTTGTACTGACGGAGTTCGTCACGCTCGACGGGGTGAGCCAGGGGCCGGGGTCGCCCACTGAGGACACTAGCGGCGGCTTCAACCGGGGTGGCTGGTTGGTGCCGTACATCGATGAGGCTTTCGTGCGGCAGACCGTCGACTGGCTCGCCTATGCGGACGCCCTGCTCCTAGGGCGGCGCACGTATGACGCTTTCGCTCGCGACTGGCCGCAGATCACCGACCCGGACGACCCGTTCACCGAGCGGATGAACGCGTTGCCGAAGTACGTTGTGAGCACGACGCTGGCGGAGGGAAGTTGGCGACCGACGACCATCATCAGGGACCTGGCGAGTGTCGGAGCGCTCAAGGAGCAGGCGGGCAACGAGATGCAGATCCACGGCAGCGCAAGGCTGGGTAACGCACTGCTGAGGGCAGGGCTGGTCGATGTGGTCCGGTTGGTGGTTGCGCCAACGGTCATCGGATCCGGAAGAAGGCTGTTCGAGCACTCTGGCGAGGCCGCGGGGCTGCGGCTCACGGCGCAGCAAGCGACGCCGAGCGGTCTCCTCGTGCTCGAGTACGAGAGCGTCGGCGCCGCTGCCGTCGGGGAGTACGAAGGCGTCAGTCAGTTTGTGTGACGTGGTCGGCCAGGACGGCTTCGACGATCGGGAGGCTGTCGGTGATCAGGGCCTTCCAGAGCGCCCATCCACGAGCACGCGCCCACGTCGCGTCGTCCTGCCGTACTGCGTCCCGGAAGGCGGCGCGGGATGATCCGGAGAAGAATCCGTAGGCGATCACCAGGTCGCAGGCCGGGTCGCCGACGCCCGACGTACCGAAGTCGATGACCGCGGAGAGCCGGCCGTCGCGGACCAGGAGGTTGCCGGCGGCGATGTCGCCGTGGAACCAGACCGGTGGTCCGTCCCACGACGCGGCGAGTGCGGCGTCCCAGACCTCGCGGGAGAGATCCGCGTCGATCCTGCCCTTCAGTACGGCAAGGGCGTCGACCGTCTCGTCGTGGTAGTTCTCCAGCGAGGCGCCCCGGTAGAAGCTGTGTGCGCCGGCGAGCGGGCCGCCGGTCGCGTCGACGCTTTGCAGCCCGCGGACGAACTCCGCGATCTCCCGCGCGAAGGCCTCCAGGTCCGCGACCGACTCAGGTGATGCGGTCGTCCCCGAGATCCAGCGACGGATCGCCCATGGGTGCGGGTAGCCCTCGCCCGGTGCGCCCTTCGCGACGGCTGTCGGAATCTCGACCGGCAGCAGCGGGGCGAGCACCGGCAGCCACTGGTGCTCCTTGTCCACAGCTGCGACGTAGCTCTCGTGCGTAGGCAGCCGGGCGGTCAGGTCCGGACCCAACCGGTACGTCCGGTTGTCCCAGCCGTCGACCGCGACCGGCGTCACCGGCAGGTCGGCCCATTGCGGGAACTGCTGTGCGATCAGTCGCCGTACCAGCGCCGCATCGATACCGGCGCGGCCGTCCTGATGAAGTTCGGTCACGTCCAGCAGATTCGCCGACGACGCCGCCGCCCTCAATCGCTTTAGCTCCTGGCTTCAGCGACCGAGTCGTTCAGGAACGCGGCGATGGTCTCGAGCTCCTCGACGGTGCGCGTCGCCAGTACGCCGGCCAGCCGGTTGCCCTGGTCGGCGTACAGCGGCGCGAGCTGCTCG
This sequence comes from Kribbella aluminosa, assembly GCF_017876295.1. Lineage (NCBI taxonomy): Bacteria > Bacillati > Actinomycetota > Actinomycetes > Propionibacteriales > Kribbellaceae > Kribbella > Kribbella aluminosa. Next base: position 3,105,620 of record NZ_JAGINT010000002.1, read on the forward strand.
TTGATCGCCTCCAGCGACGGCGTGACGACGACCTTGCGGCGGTCGGCCGGATCGGCCTGGCGGGTGACGAAGCCGTGCGCCTCGAGCCGGTCGATGACGCCGGTGACGGTGCCGGACGTCAGACCCGTGTGCTCGGTGAGTTGCCGCGGGGTCAGCGGTCCGTACGTCCGCAGCAGCGTCATGAACTGGGAGTCGCTCGCGCCGAGCCCGACCTTCGCCGAGATCGCGTGGTTGAACAGCACCACCTCCGCGATCAGCCGGATCATGCGCTGCTGGATCTCTCCGGTGAGCTCTTCGCGGGAACTTGTCATGGTCCGCCTCAGCATAGGGCTTGCATTTCTCTCGGATATCCAAGATACTCGAAGAACCAAGATACTTGAAGGGACGAGAGAACATGAAGGTATTGGTCATCGGTGGCGGGACCGGCGGACTCGCGCTGGCGCACGGTCTACTGCGGGCGGGGATCGAGGTGGCGGTGTTCGAGCGCGACGCGCTGCGCACCGACGGCCTGCACGGCTACCGGGTCGGGATCGACCCGGACGGCAGCCGCGCACTCCATTCGCTGCTGCCGCCGGAGCTGTACGACACGTTCGTCGCGACGAAGGCGCGCGACCCGAAGTACTTCAACATGCTCACCGAGGACCTCAAGGAGGTCCTGTCGATGGAGGTTCCGCCGTCGACGGAACCGGTCGAGAGCGAGAAGTCGATCAGCCGGATGACGCTCCGCCAGGTGCTGCTGACAGGCCTCGAGGACGTGGTCGAGTTCGGCAAGGAGTTCACCCGCTTCGAGCAGTACGACGACCACGTGACGGCGTACTTCGCCGACGGGACCGAGGCGACCGGGGACCTGCTGGTTGCCGCCGACGGCTCGGGATCGCGGGTACGCCGGCAGTACCTGCCGCAGGCGAAGACCGAGGAGACCGGGATCGTGGCGCTCGCGGGGAAGCTGCCGATCACCGACGAGAGCGCGAAGCTGGTGTCGCCGAAGGTGTTCGAGGGCATCTCGATGATCAACGCACCGCGCGGGCTGTTCTGCATCATCCACGTGATGGAGTTCCAGTGGGACCGCGACGGTCACGTGAAGCACGGGATCGGCGGCAACACCGAGGAGCTGATCCGGCGCTGGCCGGGGCTGCAGTTCGACAACACCCGCGACTACATCAACTGGGGGCTGTCGGCGACCCGGGACAAGCTGCCCGCGAACATCATGGAGCTGACCGGTGACGAGCTGATCAAGGTCGCGCTCGACCTGACGCCCGACTGGCACCCGAACCTGCGCCGGCTGTTCGAGCTCACCGATCGGAGCACGTGCTTCCCGGTGAACATCTGGACGTCGGTCCCGGTGGAGCCCTGGGAGAGTACGAACGTCACGCTGATCGGCGACGCGATCCACACGATGACGCCGGGCCGTGGCGTCGGCGCCAACACCGCGCTCCGGGACGCCGTGAACCTCTGCCGCGCGCTGATCGACGTGCGCGACGGCCGCCGCGAACTGGTCGCGGCTGTGCGTGAGTACGAGACGAAGATGATCGAGTACGGCTTCGACGCCGTGATCAAGTCGCGCGCCCAGATGACCGCCGACGACCCGGTCCACAAGCCGGTGATCGGCCGGCTGGCGCTGGCCGGCATGCGTACGGCGCTGCGCACGGTGAATCACGTACCGCCGTTGAAGCGGCGGATGCGTGACTCGATGCTGGCCTACCGGGGCGCCGACCGGGACGAGACGGCGCTGGAGATCAGCCCGGCCCCGGCCGGCCGCTGAGTCAGCGCTGGCCGATGTGCTCCGAGACGGCGTCGAAGACCCGGCCGACCGCGGCGAAGTCGTCGGGGGTGGCGAGGTCGACCAGGTTCTCCCGGACGCCGTCCACGTGGTACGGCGCTGCCTGCTCGAGCAGGGCGAAGCCGGCGTCGGTCAACTCGGCCCAGACGCCGCGCTTGTCGCTCGTGCACGACGTACGGCGGACCAGTTCGGCAGCCTCGAGGCGGCCGACGGTATGGGTCAGGCGCGACCGGCTCTGGTGCAGCCGGTCGGCCAGGTCGGCCATCCGGAGCCGCCGGTCGGGCGCCTCGGAGAGCCGGACGAGGATTTCGTAGTCGTTGATCCCCACGCCGAACTGACGAAGGTCGTCATCGAGCTTCGCCATCAGGCGTGCGGTCCCCAGCAGGTAGGCACGCCACGCCAGCTGCTGCTCGGCGTCGAGCCACCGAGTCCCCCTGTCCATCTCAGTATCCATCGTCACGAGTACAGTGTACCGGGAATGTGGTTGACATTTAAACTGTTATTGCCTACCGTCGTAGTCATCGGTTGAAGCTTTAACTATTGAACCAGGCTGCGTCGCCCCCGACCAGTAGGATCACATTCCCGAGAGGACCTCATGAGCGACACCACCACCGGCACCCTGACCAGCACGATCCCCGGCCTCGCTGCCGGCACCTATGCCCTCGATGCCGCGCACACCGAGATCGGCTTCACCGTCCGGCACCTGATGACCAAGGTCCGCGGCACCTTCGAGGACTTCAGCGGCGAGATCGTCGTCAAGGACACCATCGAGGAGTCCGTGGTGAACGTCTCCGTCGAGCTGGCCTCCGTCCACACCCGCAACGCGCAGCGCGACGGTCACCTCCGCTCCGGCGACTTCTTCGACGCCGAGAAGAGCCCGAAGATGACCTTCGTCAGCACCGCCATCAAGGCTGAGGGCGACGACTACGTGCTGGCCGGCGACCTGACTATCAAGGACGTCACCAAGCCGATCGAGCTCGCGGTCGAGTTCCTCGGTGTCGACCAGAACGCGTACGGCCAGACCATCATCGGTTTCGAGGGCTCCGCCTCGATCAGCCGCAAGGAGTGGGGCATCGACTTCAACGTCCCGCTGGAGGGCGGCAAGCTGCTGATCGGTGACAAGGTGGACATCCACCTCGACATCCAGGCTGCCCTGCAGGCCTGATCTTCCCCGGCGAACCCCGCACCGGTGGTGCGGGGTTCTGTCATGCCTGGACCATCCGGTGCGCGAGGTCCGCGTACAGCTTGCCCAGCGCGGCAGGGTTGCCCCGATGAGGCGTGTACCAGCGGGCCACGTCGATGGAAAGGGAGAGTACGGCGAGGGTCGTGCCGGGTAGGTCGGCCACGGCGAAGGAACCGTGGGCGACCCCGTCGGTGAGGACCTGCTCGATCTGCGTGGAGATGGCGCGGCGGATCGTCGCGACCTCGGCCAGGTGCTCGGGGGAGAGCGCGGCCAGCTCGTACTGCACCACGCGGGCGATGGTGTGGTGTTCCGCGTGCCAGGCGGTGAAGGCGGCGACGAGGGAGCGCAGCCGGTCCGCGGGGGTTGGCCCGGTGTCCGCTGAACGCAGTACGTCCAAGGCAGCCTTGTGGCCGTACAGGCTGATCTCGAAGAGCAGGCGCTCCTTGGACGGGTAGTGCACGTACAGCGCGGCGGGGCTCATCCCGGCGCGGGACGCGATGTCGCGGGTCGTCGTCGCCTGGAAGCCGCGCTCGGCGAACGCGTCGACGGCGCCGGTCAGCAGCCGGCGTGCGGCGGCCGGCTGGACGTGCTCCCAGACCAGGGGGTCGGTGACTGCGGACACGTTGACACCTTGCACCAAACGCGTGAAGCTAAGCAAGCGCTTAGCGATGCGGAAAAGTCAAACACAGCGCCATCTGTCTCATGCCTTGGGGAGGCCCCATGGACCGCGTCATCTTCAACGAGGACCATCACGCATTCCGGGCCAGTGCGAAGGAGTACTGCGACCGTTCGCTGGTGCCGCGGATGGAGCAGTTCCTCGACGAGAGGACGGTCGACCGCGCCGTCTGGCTGGAGGCCGGCAAACAGGGCTTCCTCGGGCTGGACGTGCCGGAGGAGTACGGCGGATCGAGCGTCGGCGACTACCGGTTCAACGCGGTGTTCGCGGAGGAGGTGTCGAAGGTCTCCGCGTCGCTGTCGAGCTGTTTCGGCATCCACTACGACTGCGCCGCGCCGTACTTCGTGGACCTCGGCACCGAGGAGCAGAAGCAGCGCTGGCTGCCCAAGTTCTGCTCCGGTGAGTACGTCGCCGCGATCGGGATGACCGAGCCGTCCGGTGGGTCGGACCTGGCCGCGCTGAAGACGTCCGCCAAGAAGACCGACGGCGGCTGGGTGCTGAACGGGTCGAAGACCTTCATCACCAACGGCGACATGGCCGACCTGGTGATCGTCGCCGCGCGCACCGATCCGTCCAAGGGCGCGAAGGGCATCACGCTGTTCGTGGTCGAGGAGGGGATGGGCGGGTTCGCCCGCGGTCGCAAGCTGGACAAGGTCGGCCAGACCGAGTCCGGTACGTCGGAGCTGTTCTTCGAGGACGTCTTCGTTGCCGACGACAACGTCCTCGGCGAGGTGGACCGCGGCTTCATCCACATGATGGAGCGGCTCGCGCAGGAGCGGATCGGCGCCGCGGTGTCGAACATCGCGCACGCCACCCAGATCCTCGCCGAGACGATCGACTACGTGAAGCAGCGCAAGGCGTTCGGCCAGCCGGTCGGCTCGTTCCAGTACAACAAGTTCCTGATCGCCGAGCTGGTCACCAAGGCCGAGGTGACCCAGGCGTACGTCGACAACGCGATCGTCGCGCACGACGAGGACCGGCTGTCCGCGGTGGACGCCGCGAAGACGAAGTGGTGGAGCGCCCACGTGCAGAACGAGATCCTGGACGCGTGCGTCCAGCTGCACGGCGGCTACGGCTACATGAACGAGTACCGGGTGGCCCGCGCCTGGCGCGACGCCCGGGTGACCAAGATCTGGGCCGGTTCGAACGAGATCATGAAAGAGCTTATCGGCCGCGACCTCGGCCTCTAGGAAGGACCTGTCATGCCTGAAGCAGTCATCGTGTCCACGGCGCGTTCGCCGATCGGGCGTGCGCACAAGGGGTCGCTGACCACGATCCGTCCGGACGACCTCGCCGTACAGATGATCCAGGCGGCGGTCGAGAAGGCCGGGCTGACCGGAGACCAGATCGAGGACCTGGCGCTCGGGTGTGCGGAGCCGCACGACGAGCACGGAGGGAACATGGCCCGCCGGGTCGCGGTGCAGCTCGGCTGGGACAACACGCCGGCGACGACCGTGAACCGGTTCTGCGCGTCGTCGACACAGACCGCGCGGATGGCGTTCCACGCGATCAAGGCCGGTGAGGGCGACATCTTCGTCAGCGCCGGTGTCGAGTGCGTGTCGCGGTACAAGAACTTCGGGTCGGCCGGGGTCGGGGACCCGAGCTCGTTCAACCCGGTCTTCACCGACGCGGTGGCGCGCACGGAGAAGTACGCCGAGACCAACGACACCTGGCACGACCCGCGCGCGGACGGGCAGCTCCCGGACATCTACATCTCGATGGGGCAGACCGCGGAGAACGTCGCGACGCTGCGCGGTATCAGCCGCGCGGACCAGGACGTCTTCGGCGTCCGCTCGCAGAACCTGGCCGAGAAGGCGATCAACAACGGCTTCTTCGAGCGTGAGATCACGCCGGTGACGCTGCCGGACGGGACCGTCGTGAGCAAGGACGACGGGCCGCGGGCCGGTACGTCGCTGGAGAAGGTCAGCCAGCTGCAGCCGGTGTTCCGCCCCGACGGCACGGTGACGGCCGGCAACTGCTGCCCGTTGAACGACGGTGCCGCGGCGGTCGTGATCATGAGCGACACCAAGGCGCGGGAGCTCGGGCTGACGCCGCTGGCGCGGATCGTCTCGACGGGTGTCAGCGGTCTGTCGCCGGAGATCATGGGCCTCGGTCCGGTGGAGGCGTCGAAGCAGGCGCTGGCGCGGGCCGGGATGAGCATCGGCGACATCGACCTGGTCGAGATCAACGAGGCGTTCGCGGTCCAGGTGATCGGGTCGGCGCGCGAGCTCGGCATCGACGAGGACCGGCTGAACGTGCACGGCGGCGCGATCGCGCTCGGGCACCCGTTCGGGTCGACCGGTGCGCGGATCATGACCACGCTGGTGAACGGGCTGCAGTTCGAGGACAAGCAGTTCGGCCTGGAGACCATGTGTGTCGGCGGCGGGCAGGGCATGGCGATCGTGCTCGAGCGCCTCAGCTGATGAGCTTGGACGGCCGGACGGCGATCGTCACCGGAGCCTCGCGCGGGATCGGGCTGGCGGTTGCCCAGCGTCTGGTCGCCGACGGTGCGCGGGTTGTTATCACCGGGCGGACCCAGGAGACGCTCGACGAGGCTGTGACGACCCTGGGCGGCCGGGAGCACGTGCTTGGGATCGCGGGCAACGCTGCAGACCCCTCGCATCGCGGTGCGGCGGTCGCGGCTGCGGTGGCGACGTACGGCTCGGTTGATCTGCTGGTGAACAACACCGGCATCAACCCGATCTACGGCAAGCTGCTGGACGTGGACCCGGCGGTGGCGGCCAAGATGGTCGACACCAACGTGCTGGCTGCGATCGCCTGGGTGAAGGCGTGCCGGGACGCGTGGATGGGTTCACACGGCGGGGCCGTGGTGAACCTGTCCTCGGTGGCTGGACTGGCGCCGTCGCCCGGGATCGGGTGGTACGGCGCTACCAAGGCGATGCTGTCGCGGGTCACACAGGAGCTGGCGGTGGAGCTGGCTCCGGAGATCCGGGTGAACGCAGTGGCTCCGGCGGTAGTCAAGACGAAGTTCGCCGGAGCGCTCTACGAAGGGCGTGAGGACAAGGTCGCGGCGACGTACCCGCTGGGTCGTCTTGGCCGGCCGGAGGACGTTGCGTCACTGGTCTGGTTCCTCCTGTCCGACGAGGCGTCCTGGATCACCGGCCAGACCATCACGATCGACGGCGGCCTCACCCTCAACGGCGGGATCGTCTAGGGCTGACGGCCCTGCCACGCGGCCAGCTGGTCGTACGGCGATGCGTCGTCGGGCACCTGGACCACCGGGCCGAACGGGACGTGGCCGCCGCGCTGGCCGGCCGGGATGAACCGCTGCACCATCGGAAGGACCTGTGTCGCCACAGCATCGTCCAGCGCGCTCAGACGACCCGTAGCCTTGGCCAGGTCCCAGGAGTGCGTCGTGAGCTCACCCGTGTAGCCGGCGATCGCGGCAGCACCTGGCAGCGTGCCCCACGGCAGCCTGCAGGTCCGGCCGAGAACTGCGTCCTCGGTCAGGGTTGCGTCGAGCGCTACGCGACGTTCCTTCCACGTGGTCGGTACGTCGTCGACGCCTGTGGCCACGACCGGGATGGTCAACGGGTCGCCGCCGTTCAGGGCCAGGTTGATCCGCGCGACGACCGAGAGCAGATGGCCGAGCAGGGTACGGACGTCGTAGTCGTCGCACGGTGTGGGCAGCGCGAGGTGCTCGGGGTCCGTGGTGGTGACGAGCTGCTGCGTCTGGTCGAGGGCGCGGACGAACAGTGGGCGAGGGTCGTTCTCAACGATGGTCATGGGGAGATCCTCGCAAGATATATACGACACCGTCTGTCCCATATCGTTGGGGACATGCGGGCAGACCGGTTGTTGCAGATCATCTTGTTGTTGCAGCGGCATGAGCGGTTGAGCGCGCGGGAGCTGGCGGAGCGGCTGGAAGTGTCGTCGCGGACGGTGATGCGGGACATGGAGGCGTTGTCCGCAGCCGGCGTGCCGGTGTACTCCGAGCGCGGCCGCAACGGGGGCTGCGTGTTGCTGCCGGGGTACCGGGCCGATGTCAGCGAGCTCACGCCTCGGGAGGCGCAGGCCTTGTTCGCATGGTCGGGGCGGGCTGCGCTGTCGGACGAGCTCGGGCTGCAGGACGCGCTGCACTCCGCGATGGGCAAGCTGTCCGCGACGCTGCCGGTGGAGCTTCAGGACGACGCGGACGCGCTGTCCGGGGCGATCGTGGTCGACCGGCGCCGGTGGTTCTCGGACGCCGAGGACACCGGTGCCTTGCCAGTACTGCGGCAAGCGGTCGTGAAGCGTCGCCGGGTGCGGCTGCGGTACGCGTCGGCCAGTGAGGGCGTGCAGCGCCGGACTGTTGACCCGTGGGGCTTGGTGGAGCAGGCCGGCCGCTGGTACCTCGTGGCGGCGCATCGTGGGGTCGCTCGGATGTACCGGGTGTCACGGATCGAGCAGGCCGACCTCCTGGACGAGGCGGCGGCGCGGCCCGACCAGTTGGACGTGCGTGCGGAGTGGGAGCGCCTGCGGTCCGGGCTTGAGCGACAGGTCCCGGTGGGCGTCGACGTACTGGTCCGGGTCCGGCCGGACAAGGTCGAGCTGATCCGGCGGATCAGTGCGCCGATGCTGGCCAAAGGGGAGGTGCCGCGCGCTGTGCCGTCGGACGACGAGTGGCCGCACCTGCAGTTGCACTTCCGCGTCAGGGAGGCGGCGTGCGGCGTACTGCTCGGGTTCGCGGGCGATCTGGAGGTGCTGGCGCCGGAGGATCTGCGGGGCCGGATGCTGGAGTTGGCCAGGGCCGCGGTGGCGACGTACGGCTGAGATGCGGACGCCCCGCCGCCGGTGACCCCGTCGCGTGCAACCACGATGGCACTTCCGGCGGTCGGGGCATTCAGTCCGACAGCACCGCGCCACTTTAATACGAGTTCGCCCTACAGCCGAATCACGGGACCCGCGCGATCACGTCTCTTAATGCGTGGCGAGCGTGCGGAACGCTGGTTAGGGTCCGAGAGCATGAGGACTCGGGCAGTGGTGCGGCAGGCCGTGGCGGACGACGCGGAGGCGGTGGCGGCGGTACGTCGGGTGGTGTACCCGTACAAGGCGATGTCGCCCGCTGCCCTCCGGCACATGATCACCGTGCAGTCGCCGGGCGAGCGGTTCCTCCCGCTGGTCGCCGAACGCGATGGTGAGCTGGTCGCCTGGGGATCGGCCGGCCTGAACGTCTGGACGAGCGAACCCGGCCAGTCCGAGGTGACCATCTACGTCCATCCGGAGTACCGCAAGCAGGGCATCGGCAGCGAGCTCGCCGACCGGCTGCACCAGCACCTGACCGAGGTCGGCGCGGTCCGGGTGCGGACGTTCGTGCACCCCGATGGTCTCGAGTTCGCCCGCAACCTCGGGTACGACGGGACCCGGCAGATGCACTACGCAGGCCTCGAGCTGACGGGGCTGCCCGAGCAGCCGCCGACGCCGGAAGGGATCGAGCTGGTCAGCTTCGACGCTGTCGACCCGCGGACGGCGTACACGGCCGACACGATCGTTTCGCTGGACGAGCCGAGCGACTCGCCGCTGGACGCCGTCGAGTTCGACCAGTGGCTCGACGAGATCTGGAACAGCCCGTCGATGGACAAGTCGCTCAGCGTCGGTGCGATGGCCGGCGACGAGCTGGTCGCGTTCACCGTGGTCGAGACCGCCGTTGACCGGATGTGGTCGGGCATGACCGGCACGATTCCGGGGTACCGGGGACGAGGCCTCGCGAAGCTGGTGAAGTCGGCCGCGCTGCGTCGTGCGGCAGCGGCCGGGATCGCTTCGGCGTACACCTCGAACGACGACGAGAACGGCCCGATGATTGCCGTCAACAACTGGCTCGGCTACCGCCGCGTACAGACCGAACTCGGCCTGCTGCGAACCCTCTGAGACAGAGCTGTAATGGGCTGTCACGGGTTGACTTCCGGTATGCACCTGAAAGGGCGTTAGATTCCGGGGGACTCGTTGTTGGAGTGCCCAAGGAGTTTCGGATGGAGATCAGGGCGGCCGGACCGGGGGATGTCGATCAGGCGGTTGCGCTGCACGACTCGCTCGTGCCTTACCTGGTGACCACTCGGGGCATGCTGACCCGCCGGCTTGCGGGACCGGTCGTCCCGGGCAGGGCGACGTTCGCGGCGTTCGACGGCGGCGAACTGGTGGGATGGGCAACGACCGGGCTGATCGGCGGGTCGGATCCGCTGGACGGCGAGCTACGGCTGCTGGTCCGGCCGGAGCACCGGCGCCGGGGCATCGGTACACAGTTGCTGGAGGCAACGCACGCGAACCTGCGGGAGGCGGGCGCGACGACCGCCCGGGTGTTCGCGGATCCGTCCTCGGTCGAGTGGGCCGCGCGGTTCGGGTACCGGCAGACGCGGCGGGTGGTCTACGCGGGCATCGATCCGCGGCAGGCGCAGGACCAGCCCGAGCCGCCGTCCGCCGTAGACCTGGTCGTGCTCACCGACGTACGGCCGGAGGCTCTGTACGCCGTCGACGTCGTTGCCCAGCGCACCAAGCCGGGTGACGCGAAGATCTCCGCGCGGCCGTACGACGAGTGGCTCGCCGCCGTGTGGCAGTCCGAGGACACGGTGCTCGACGTGAGCGTGGCGGCGACGTACCGCGACGAGATCGTGGCGTTCACGCTGGGCCTCGGCGACCACACGATGATCTGGTCCAAGATGACGTCGACGCTGCCGGAGTACCGCGGCCGGGGCCTCGCGAAGCTGGTGAAGGCGGCCGCCCTGCACCGTGCCGCCAACGCCGGCGTACGAGGCGCCTACACCGCCAACTACGACGGCAACACGCCCATGCTCGCCGTCAACGACTGGCTCGGCTACCAGCGGATCGCCACGCACGCCGTCCTGATCTGCCCCCTCTGACCCGTTACGTCCGAAGAACGGTGGCGCGCACCCTCGGATCGTCGGACGTAACGGGTCAGGGGACGAGGAGTACGACGGTTTCCGCGACGCAGGCGGGCTTCGTGGAGTTCTCCAGCTCGATGACCCAGTTGAGCGACACCTGGACGCCGGCCGGGGTCTGCACCGCGTTCGAGATCGAGGCGCCGGCGCGGACCCGGCTGCCGACCGGGACCGGCGCCGGGAAGCGCACCTTGTTCACGCCGTAGTTGAGCTTCGCCGTCACGCCGTCGACCTTGAACAGCTCGTCGCCGAAGCGGGCGATCAGGCTCAGCGTGAGGTAGCCGTGCGCGATCGTCCCGCCGTACGGGCCCTTGGCGGCCCGCTCGACGTCGACATGGATCCACTGGTGGTCACCGGTCGCGTCCGCGAACTGGTTCACCTGCTCCTGGGTGATCTCCAGCCAATCGCTCTCGCCGAGCGTGGTGCCGACCGCATGCACCACCTCGTCGACGCCGTTGAAGGTCTGCGGCATGGTCGCTCCCTCTCAGTTGCGGGGTCCGCCGGCGACGTACAGGACCTGGCCGGAGACGAAACCGGCCTCCTCGCTGCAGAAGAACGACGCAGCGGCGGCGATGTCCTCCGGCTTGCCGGTGCGCTGCACCGGGATGGTCGCGGCGGTCGCCTTCTTGAACTCCTCGAAGTCGACGCCGACCCGGGCCGCGGTGGCCGCCGTCATGTCGGTCTCGATGAAGCCCGGCGCGATCGCGTTCGCGGTGACGCCGAACTTGCCCAGCTCGATCGCCAGCGTCTTCGCCAGACCCTGCAGGCCGGCCTTCGCGGACGCGTAGTTCGCCTGACCGCGGTTGCCGAGCGCCGAGGTGGACGACAGGAAGACCATCCGGCCGTACCCGGCGCCGACCATGTGCGCCTGGCAGGCCTTCGACATCAGGAAGCTGCCCTTGAGGTGCACGGACATGACCGTGTCCCAGTCGTCCTCGGACATCTTGAACAGCAGGTTGTCCCGCAGTACGCCGGCGTTGTTCACCAGGATCGTCGGCGCGCCCAGCTCGGTCGCGACCCGCTCGACCGCGGCCGCGACCTGGTCGGACCTGCTGACGTCGGCGCCGACCGCGATCGCCTTGCCACCGGCGTCGGTGATCGCCTGGACGGTCGCCGCGCAGGCGGCCTCGTCGAGGTCGATGACCGCGACGGCATTCCCGTCCGCGGCGAGCCGCTGCGCGACGGCCGCGCCGATTCCCCGGGCCGCCCCGGTCACGATCGCCACCCGCTGCTCGCTCATCAACCACTCCAATCGGTCAACTGGTCTGCCGGGGACGACATTACCCACGGCCCGTCACGCCGGATGTACCCCGGATGACATGATCGTGGTGTGGATCATCACAACCGCCACGTCTACCACTGTCCGTTGCGCTGGGGCGACATGGACGCGCTTGGTCACGTGAACAACGGCCGGTACGTCGACTACCTGCAGGACGCCCGCGTCGACTTCCTGTTCCGGACCGCGAAGGAGCTCGGCGCCGACACCCTCGAGACCGGGCTGCTGGTCGCCCGGCACGAGGTCCAGTACCGCGCGCCGCTGCACTTCCGCGCGGAGCCGGTCCGGATCGAGCTCTGGATCAGCGAGATCCGGGCCGCGTCGTTCACCGTCGACTACGAGATCCTGGACGCCGAGCCGGAACGCCGTACCTATGTCGAGGCCCGCACCCGGCTGGTGCCGTTCGACTTCAAGGCCAACCGCCTGCGCCGGATCACCCCCGAGGAGCGCACGGCCCTCGAGAAGCTGGTGGGCTCCTGATGTACACGTACCAGGTCCAGGTCCGGTGGTCGGACATCGACTCGTACGACCACGTCAACAACGTCCGGTACTTCGACTACCTGCAGGAGGCGCGGATCGCGTTCCTCACGCAGCTGATGGCGGCGACCGGCGACTACTTCGAGCTGTACCCGTGCGTCCTGGCCAGCCAGACGGTGGACTACCTGCGCCCGATCCTGCTCCGGCATCCGCCGTACGACGTGGACGTGTGGATCGCCGCCGTCGGTACGTCGTCGTACACGCTCGGCTCGCGGATCGTCGACCGCAGCGGCGAGTCCGACGACGTGTACGCGAAGGCGGAGTCGGTGATCGTCGCCGTCGACGGTACGACGCAGGTGAAGCGGCCCCTCGGAGAGGCCGAAAAGGCAGCCCTGCTGAAGCACGTTGTGACTAGTTGAGAGACTAGATCCGATATGACTGAGCAGCAGAGCTTCTACGACGCCGTCGGTGGGGCGGACACCTTCCACCGTTTGGTGGCCGCGTTCTACCGCGGCGTTGCCGCCGACCCGGAGCTGCGGGCGATGTACCCGGAGGAGGATCTCGGCCCGGCCGAGGTGCGTTTCCGGATGTTCCTGGAGCAGTACTGGGGCGGCCCGAAGACGTACTCCGAGCAGCGCGGGCATCCCCGGCTGCGGATGCGGCACGCCCCGTTCGCCGTCACCCCGCGCGCCCGGGACCTGTGGCTGGGCCACATGCGCGCCGCGCTGGACGAGATCGCCCTGACACCGGAACAGGACGAGCAGATCTGGAACTACATGGTGATGGCCGCGCAGAGCATGGTGAACACCGACGAACCGCAGTACCCGGGCGCGATCGACGTGTCCGGCCGCTGAACCTCTTCTAAGGAGACAACACGAGCATGGCTACCACTCGTACGGCGAAGGCGCACTGGGAAGGCTCGCTGATGGAGGGCGCCGGCCAGGTCGCCCTGGAGTCCTCCGGTGTCGGCACCTACGACGTCACCTGGGCCTCCCGCGCGAACGACGCCAACGGCAAGACCAGCCCGGAAGAGCTGATCGCGGCCGCGCACTCGACCTGCTTCTCGATGGCGCTGTCGCACGCGCTGGCCGGTGCGGGCAAGCCGCCGGCGTCGATCGACACCCAGGCCGACGTGACCTTCCAGCCGGGTGAGGGCATCACCGGCATCAAGCTGTCCGTGAACGGCAACGTGCCCGGCCTGACCGCCGACGAGTTCGCCGAGTTCGCCGAGGGCGCGAAGAAGAACTGCCCGGTCTCGCAGGCGCTGTCCGCCGTCCCGATCACGCTGGACGTCACCTTCACCGCCTGAGCTGTGATGGAGCAGTGCCCCGGCGTGCGCGCCGGGGCACTCTTGTGTTCAGCGCCGGTACTGCGCGATCACCTTCGTGAAGTCGTACGCGTTCTGCGAGATCCCGCTGCACGAGTCGCCGTCCGTGTTGCCGCCGCCGCACGACCGGTCGCGATTGACAGCCCAGAACGTGAAGCGGGCCAGGTGGTGCTGCTGCGCGTACGAGAGCAACGTCTTGAAGTCGGACAGCCGGACGGTCTCGCCGGAGTCGTCGGTCTTGCCGTTCATCGACGAGATGCCCATGTGCCGGTACGCCTCGTCGTCGGAGTAGCCGTACGCGCTCTTCAGCCGGGCCTTGAGCCCTTCCTCCGCCTGCTTGGTGAGCGTGGCCATGGTGGTCGAGCCGCCGCCGAAGTCGAACGGCATCAGCACCCAGCCGTCGTTGGCCAGCCCGGCGGCCGCGCCCTTCTTGATCAGGTCGACCCCCGAGGCGTCCGGGCCGCCCTGGTCGGTGCCCATCGTGATGTACGTCGTGATGCCCGGGTTCTTGCTCTTGACGATCTTCAGCGCGCTGACCACCCGCTGCCGGGCGGCCGAGCTGTGGAACTCGGTGTCCTCGATGTCGATGTCGATCGCCTTCAGCTGGTAGGCGTCGATCACCTTCTGGTACGCGCCGGCCAGCGCCGAGGCCGAGCCGCACTTCTCGCCGAGCTTGTTGCCGGACCAGCCGCCGAACGACGGGATCACGTCGCCGCCGGCCGCCCGGATGCTGTTGATCGCGGACTGGTCGGACCCGCCGGTCAGCGGCCGGCTGCCGTCCCACTTCGGGTTGCAGCCGCCGTCGGACAGGACGAACGCCAGCGTGAACCACTTGTTCCCGGCGGCCTTCATCACGTCGGCCGGCTTCTGCGGGTTCCCCCAGCCGAGATACAGGTACGGCGCCGCGGGCATCGCCGCCGCGTCGGCAGCCTGTACCTGCGGGCTGCTCACCGGCCGGGTACTCGCCTGCGCGACGGACGCGACACCGGTCGCCAGACACGCGGCGGTCACCGCGCTCACGAGGATCTTCATGACTCTCCTTGGATCGGGGCGGTCAGAGTCTTCGAATCAATAGGAAGGTTTCCTAATGATTCTGCTCGATCATGACGCCCGGCCTACGCCACGTCAACAGCTGATTTCTCTGTCGGTGCCGCGCGGCAGACTGCGCGCATGGTTGATGACCTGCTCGAGAACCACCTCGCCTTTGCCGAGGCGTTCGCGGAGGTGCAGAGCGCCGCGTTCCTCGAGGAGGGGGAGCCGGACTGCGACTGGTGGCGCCAGATGTTCGGCGAGCGGGCCGTGCAGAACTACGCGGCGCCGGACCAGTACCTGCTGCGCGTCGACGGCGACCCGGCATCGATCACGCTCGTACTACGGACCGACTCCGGTCGTCGGCGTCTACGCGGTCGCCACGAAACCGCAGTACCGCGGCCGCGGACTCGCCACCAGCTTGCTCGCCCAGGTGCGACGTGACGCGGCCGGCAGACGGCTCACACTGCAGGTGGTCGAGGGCTCGGACGCCGAGCGGCTCTACCTCAATGCCGGTTTTCGTCCTGCGTACCGGTCGCCGCCTCTTCGTCGGCCTTAGCCTCGTCCCTTTCGGTGGCGGAGCCGACGCCGGAGGGCGAGGTGCTGTTCGGGTCGCGGGTGGTCAGGTTGCCGATCCGGACGACCTCGCCGTTGCGGACGTACCAGGTGGTGCCGTCCTCGCCACGCAGGGTGGTGATCCGCAGGCCGACCGCGACCACGGTCCCGGTTGCCTTCTCCATGTCGATCAGGTCGCCGACGCCGTACTGGTCCTCGAAGATCATGAACACGCCGGCCAGGAAGTCCTTCACCAGCGTCTGCGCGCCGAAGCCGAGCGCGACGCCGATGATGCTCGCGGAGGCGATCACCGGCAGGATGTTGAACCCGAGCTCGGCGAGCACCATCACCACGAGGACGGCGCTGAGCACGATCGTCACGGTGCTGGTCAGCAGCGACGCGATCGTCTCCGCGCGCTGCGCCCGGCGTTCGTTGGCGAGGGTGTTCTCGACGAACTCCTGGCCGCGCTTGGACTTCGCCAGTACGCCGGCCACCGCGCCGCTCCCGGTCCGCCGGGCGAACCGGCGGATGAGCTTGTGCAGCACCCACCGGAGCACGAAGAAGCCGATGATCAGTCCGGCGATCCGGGCCGGTACGACGACGATCTGATCGGTCATCTCCAGCTTGCCGTCGGAGCCCGTCCGGAAGAAGGTCGGGAAGGAGCTCGGCAGCGAAAACAGGGGGTGACTGACTAGGGACACAAGGTAGTTGGTCAGAATAGGCATCTCGCCGCCTGATGTTAGTAGGGCTGACAAGGAGAAGCGATCGCATGTCGAGCCGGCTGGACGACGAGCTTTCCAGGCTCGTGAGCGCTGGTGTGCTCCGCCAGTACCAGGCCGACTCGATCCGGGACGCCGCCGACGCGGAGATCGGCGCGGCGCTCGCGGACCCGGGCCGGCCGCGGCCGTCCAAGGACCCCGCCGAGCCCGCGGAACCTGAGACGGCCAAGCGGAAGACGCCGCCGATAGCGGTCCATACCAACGCCCTCGTCGAGGTTCTCGGGTACGTCGGCGGCGCGCTGCTGCTCGGCGCCGTGGCGCTCCTGACCTTGGCGAACTGGGGTGAAATGGGGCGTGCGGCGCGGATCAGCACCGGTACGACGGCCGCCGTCGTACTGCTCGGTGCCGCCGTCGTTCTGGCCGTGCTGGGACGTCGTGCGCAGCTGAGTGCGGCGCTCGCTTCGCTGGGGTGCTGCGTGGCCGGGTTCGCGACGTTCGTGGCCGTCGAGGGGGAAGCCGGGCGGGTCGCCGGTGTGCTCGTCGCGCTCGCGCTGGCGGCCGGCGGACTGTGGTGGCTGAAGGAGTCGTCGTTGCTGGTGGCAACGTTCGGGATCCTGGCCGTCGGTGTGCTGGTGATCACCTCGGACGTCCTGACTCCGGACGCCGGGTCAGCCGCGAACAGCGCGGGGATCGCCGGCACCGGGTTCATCATCGTGGCGTTCGCGTTCGCGATGCTCGGCCTGGTTCGCGATCAGGTGACATCGTGGTCACTCGCCGGAGCCGCGATGTTCAGCTCGTCGATCTGCTGGCTGGTGCAGGAGCGCGGAGAGATCATGGCGCTGGCCGTCGGTACGGCGGGACCGGCCGCGCTGCTGGTCGCGTACGGGCGGACCCGGCGCTCGGCGTACGCCGTGGTGGGCTGCGCGATCCTCCTGGTGATCTGGCCGACGGCCCTGTACCAGCTGACCGACAACCTCGGCGGCGTAGCGATCGGCCTGGTCGTCGCGAGCGGCGTACTGCTCCTGGCGGTCGTCATGCTGAGCCGCCGCCGTTCGAACGAGTAACGCAACGCGCGCCGTTTGGCCGTACCTGCGGTTGATACGGCAGACTCGCTGGGGTGACAGCTCCCACTCCGGCCCTTGTCGAGCTTGCAGTCGCCCATGGCGTGGCCACGGAGTACTGGAACTGGCAAGGCGAGCACGTGGTCGTCTCCACCGAGGTCGTGTCCGAGGTGCTCGCTGCGCTCGGTGTCGACGCGTCTACACCGCAGAAGGCCGTCCTCGCGCTCGCTGAGCATCAGCTGGCGCGCTGGCGCCGTACGCTGCCTGCCACCGTGGTGATGCGTGAGGGTTGGACGCCTTGGTTCGCCGTACACCTGCCGCACGGGTCTGCGGCCGAGGTGTGGGTGGACCTCGAGGACGGCGGTCACCGGCGGGACCTCCCGCAGCAGGACCATTGGGTCGAGCCGGAGTGGATCGACGGCGTACAGGTCGGTGAGGCGACGTTCCAGCTGCCCGGAGACCTGCCGCTCGGCTACCACCGGTTGTGCGCGCGGGTCGGCACCAACCCGGAGATCTCGGTCAGCACGCTGATCGTCACGCCGCGGAAGCTGGAGCCCGAGAAGCTGCCCCGCACGTGGGGCTGGGTCCTCCAGCTGTACTCCGTGCGCTCCCGGCGCTCGTGGGGTATCGGCGACCTCCACGACCTGGGTGACCTGGCTGCGTGGTCAGCGCACGACCTGGGGGCTGGCTTCGTCCTGGTGAACCCCTTGCACGCTGCCGAGCTGGCCGGCCGTATGGAGCCCTCGCCGTACCTCCCGGCGTCACGGCGGTTCGGGAACCCGATCTACCTGCGCATCGAGGACATCGACGAGTACGGCGACCTCACGCCGATGGAGCGCGACCAGGTACGGGCGTTGGCGCTGCAGGTGCGGGCGCTGAGTGAGGACTCGACCGCGCTCGACCGGGACACCGTCTGGGCCGCGAAGCGTGAGGCGCTCCAGGTGCTGTTCCGCGTGCAGCCGTCGGTAGGGCGGATCGCGGAGTACGGCGCGTACTGCGACCGTGAGAGTCAGGGGCTGATCGACTTCGCGACCTGGGCCGCGATCGCCGACGTCCACGGCCCCGAATGGAGCAAGTGGCCGGAGGAACTGCAGGAGCCGACGACCCCGGCTGTTGTTGCCTTCCGCAATGAAAACCCGGATGCGGTCGAGTTCCACTGCTGGCTGCAGTGGCAGCTGGACGAGCAGCTCGGGCGCACGCAGGCTCGGGCGAAGGCCGCCGGGATGGCCCTGGGCGTCGTACACGACCTGGCGGTCGGTGTGCATCCAGACGGCGCCGACGCCTGGGCCTTGCAGCACGTGCTCGCGAAGAACATCCACGTAGGCGCTCCGCCGGACGCGTTCAACCAGCAGGGACAGGACTGGTCGCAGCCGCCGTGGAGGCCTAACGCGCTGGCCGAGACCGGGTACGCCGCCTGGCGCGACCTGGTACGGGCGGTGATGCGGCACGGTGGCGGGCTGCGGATCGACCACATCCTCGGCATGTTCCGGCTGTGGTGGGTCGCGTCGCCGGAGCGGCCTACCGAGGGCACGTACGTGCGGTACGACCACGAGGCGCTGGTGGGCATCCTGGTGCTGGAGGCGCAGCGTGCCGGGGTCACCGTGATCGGTGAGGACCTGGGCACCGTGGAGCCGTGGGTGCGCGACTACCTCACCGAACGCGGCGTTCTTGGTACGTCAGTGCTCTGGTTCGAGCGGGACGCGAATGGCAAGCCCCTGGCTCCGGAGCGGTGGCGGGAGCTGTGCCTGGCCACCGTCACGACGCATGACCTGCCGCCGACGGCCGGGTACCTGGCCGGCGACCACGTGCAGCTACGGAACCGGCTAGGCCTGCTCGCTCGACCCGTGGCCGAAGAGCTCGCTGTTGACGAGGCGGACCGCGATGCGTGGCTCAACGCGCTCCGTGAGCGTCACCTGCTCAGCAACACCGACGGGGACGTCGAGCGGATCGTCGAGGCGTTGCACCGGTACGTCGCGCACACGCCGGCGAAGCTGGTCGGTGTCGCGCTGACCGACGCCGTGGGCGAGCGCCGTACGCAGAATCAGCCGGGCACCACCGACGAATACCCGAACTGGCGGGTGCCGCTCGGCGGACCCGAGGGAGAGCCGGTCCTGGTCGAGGATCTGCCCAACAACCTGCGCCTGCGCCGGCTGATCGGAGCGCTCAACATCTAGCTTTCCGTGTCCACCTGCTCACGAACCGTTGACAATAGATTTGAACGGTTGTTTTCTATTGAGCAGGAGAGGCGCCCTTCCTTCACTGTCCACCGCCCCAACAGTGCAAGGAGATCGCATGCTGCGGATACGCAAGTTCAGCATGGCCGGGATCGCCGTCGGCGCGCTCGCGCTGACGGTCTGTACGTCGGTACCGCTGACCGTCACGATGAACGGCAGCCGGCCGCCGAGCGACGTCGCCCATCCGGGGACCATCCCGTCCGGCCGGTCCGGGCGGCACATGATCCTCGCGGTCTGGACGATCGCCGACACCGGCAACGCCTTCTACCAGTGCTCGGACGTTAGTTTCTGATTCAATCTGACGTTTCGCCAATATCTTTCGCGGGAAGTTCACTCCTTGAAAAACCGCCCCGTTTTCAAGGAGTGTCCCCATGAAATCAGTGCTCCGACGTGTCCTCGTACCGCTCGTCGCCGTCGTCGCCGGTCTGCTGCCCGGTGTGGTGGTGGTCGAACAGGCCTCTGCCTTGACCAAGATGACGCACGCCCAGGCGACCGCGATCTTCAGCGCCACCGGCATCACCTGGTCGTCCAGTGGCAACTGCTCGAACCGCAATGTCGCGAGCTGTACGTCGTTCGACCAGATCAACGACAGCACCGTGTACGGCGTTCGTACGCTCAAGAACGCGAGCGGATGCGCGATCAACATCACCGGCGGGACCGAGACCGGGCATGCCAGCGGTACGTACAGCCACTGGAACGGGTACAAGGTCGACCTCGGGAAGAACACCTGCATCACGAACTACATCCACGGGTTCACCCGGATCGCGAACCGCGGCGACGGCTACCCGCAGTGGCAGTCCGGCGCCGGCAACATCTACGCGGACGAGGGCAGCCACTGGGACGTCACGTACTACAACTGCGGAGGTTGCTGAACAGCACAAAAACAGCCGCGCTCCGCGCGGGTTTGTCGCGAGGGCTGCGGGTGGTTGCTGAACTGAACAAAACAGCCGCGCTCCGCGAGGGGCTGCGGCGGGGGTTGTTGGGAGGTGTGGTGGGAGGGGGTGTTGGCTTGGTGGTGGCCCCTCGGTTGTGGTGGTGGTGTGACGTACTAGGCTGCGGGCGTGATTGCTGAATTGTCCGGGCACTCGTTGCTGGTGTTCGTCGGGATTCCGGTGCTGGTGATCTCGGTGGTGGCGTTGCTGACGTTCGCCTCCTCGATCGCGAACGGGCCGCGGTACCGTCCGGGGCTGTCCTGGTGGGCACCGCCGGTCTGGATCAACGGCCCGGCCGCCACCAAGCCCGACCCCGCCAACCTGCCCGAGCTGGAACCCGCTCCGGCTGCCACCGCGACCGCCGGCAGCGGCGTCGCCCGCACGATCGGAGGCGCAAGTGCCAGCTGGTGACGCTTTCACCCCTGACCAGCTCTACGACCTCGAGCGCGCGGTCCGGAACGCCGAGGAGGCGTCCGGCCTGCACTTCTCGGTGTACGTCGGGGGCGCCGACTCCGAGACCCGTCCGTTCGCCGTCGAGCTGCTGAACGAGCTGGACGACCCGGACAACACCGTGCTGGTGTACGTCGACCCGGCCGGCCGCCGGCTCGAGATCGTCTCCGGCGAGCAGGCCCGCCGCCAGCTGTCGGACACGTCCGCCGGCCTGGCCGCACTGACCATGCAGACGTCGTTCGCAACCGGTGACCTGGCCGGCGGCCTCGTCACCGGCGTACAGCAACTCGGCGCCCACGCGCACCAGCCGCCGCTGCTGCACGCGAACAACGAGCCGCACAAGCTCTAGTGTCCGCACTGCGGCCGCATCGCATCGAGCTGGGCGATGTGGTTCTCCGCCCGTTCGTCGCGTCCGACGAAGCTGCGGTGGCCTCGGCGCTCGAAGATCCCGGCATCCTGCGCTGGACGGCCGGGATCGCGGTCATCAGCTCACCGGCGGACCTCCGGGCCCGCAGGTGGCTGGAGCCGCGGATCGACGGCTGGGCGCGCGGCAACGCGATCTTCGCGATCGCCGAGCGCGACACCGACCAGGTGATCGGCCACGTCGCGCTGCGGGACGTGCACCGCGTCCCCGATCAGGCCGTCGCGGCGTACTGGGTGAGCCCGGTCGCCCGTGGCCGCCGGCTGGGTGCCCGGGCGCTGGACGCCGCTGCACGCTGGGGCTTCGCCACCGACGGCCTCCGCCTGCACCGCATCTCGCTCGACCACTCGCTCGTCAACGAGGGGTCCTGCCACGTCGCGCTCCGCGCCGGGTTCCGGCTCGAGGGCGTGATGCGTGAGTACTACGTCGAGCCGACCGGGCAGCGGCACGACTCACACCTGCACGCCCGGCTCGCGACCGACGCCGTACCTCAGCCGGCCGGTTCGTAGGTCGGGCACGGGCTCGGGTACGCCGCCTGCGTGCGCGGGTCCTGGCACAGGGTAACCATCTGCTCGGACGACGAGCCCGGACCGAGGTACACGACCCAGGTGCCGGTGATCGGTGCCAGCGAGCTGTCCGTCAACCCCCGGTACTGACCGCTCACCAGCATCGCCTTCGCCGGGATCCCGGCCCGCGTGACCTTCGTGGCGGTGGCCTTCGCCGTGTCTCCCGCGTCGGCGGGGTACTTGTCCAGTACGGCGATCCACTCGCCGTGCTTGAACTTCGGCGACTCCGGGCCGGTGTTCACCGGCGGCACCGTGGTTGTCTGCACCTTGACCGTCGGCTGCGTCTGGGAGACGGGTGGCTTCCGGTCCGCCTTCGTGACACTCCCGGAGGCGCTCGCGGTCGGCGCCGCGGCCCCGTCGTCGGTCCCCGAACCCATCCGCAGACCGTCCGCCGTCGGACCCGTGGTCGTGCCACGCGTGAGGATGAACGCGAACACGGCAACCAGCGCCAGCCCGGCCACGATGCCCGCGCTGACCGCACTCCGCGACCGCTTCTTCTTCCTGCGATGACCGACACGTGTCACAGCGAGGGCCCCTCCCCTGAGCTATCCGGTGCAGCCTAAACCCAACTCCGGCAAAAGTGAGCGGCTTTCAGGTGGCGAGAATCTCTTTCCCGCGAGGGAAATCGCGCACCGCACACGACCCCTCACGATCCGCCGACCAACAATCGTTTGACTCTCGCAAGTGGCGTCCGCGCCATCACCGGGCGCACATCGCCCGGCCGTACGCACGGCTGCACGCTGCGAGGCTCCTCAACGACGACGCGGTCTGCCAGGGTTCTTGACCTAGACAGCGCTCTAGTTGTTTGGCTGGCGGTATGCGAGAGCTGATGATTGGGAGCGACCCCGCGCGGCAGCGCCGGGTCAGCACGATCGCCCTCGGGGCGATGCTGATGGGAACGGTGACCGACGAGGCGACCTCGTTCGCGGTCCTGGACCGGTACGTCGAGGGCGGCGGGACGTTCGTCGACACGGCCAACAACTACGCGTTCTGGGTCAACGGCACCCAGGGCGGCGAGAGCGAGCAGCTGGTCGGGCGCTGGCTGAAGAGCCGCGGGGTGGGCGACGAGCTCACCATCGCGACCAAGGTGGGCGGGCGACCGCCGCAGCCTGCCAGGCAGCTGAGCGAGAACCTCGAAGGCCTGTCCGCACAGGTGGTCAAGGAGTCGCTGGCCCGCAGCCTCGACAACCTCGGCCGGGACCACGTCGACGTGTACTACGCCCACATCGACGACCCCGCCGTACCGGTTGAACAGCAGGTCGAGACGTTCGGATCACTGGTAAAGGAGGGGATGGTCAGCCTCGTCGGGCTGAGCAACTACTGGACCTGGAGGCTCGAGCGTTACCGCGCACTGGCGGCCCAGGCCGGACTACCGGGGCACGACCTGCTGCAGTACCACCACACGTACTTCCGGGCGCGGACCGACCTCGGTGGACTCCGTTCGAAGGACGGGAGCATCGGCGTCGCCGAGGGCAACCTGCTCAGCTACCTGCGGGCTGAGCCCGGTCCCACGTTGGTGGCGTACTCACCACTGCTCAGTGGCGGCTACGTGCGAGCCGACAGGCCCTTGGACGAGTCTTACGACCACGCCGGTACGAGAGCTCGCAAGATCGCGCTGGACGAGGTTGTGAAGGAGACAGGCGCAACGGCGAACCAGGTGGTGCTCTCTTGGCTGACAGGTGGTGAGATCCCGACGGTGGCACTGGTAGGTGCGTCCTCGGTCGCCCAGATCGGCGAGAGCCTTGCGGCTGCCGAGCTGGAGCTCACATCGGACCAGCGCCAGCGCCTTGACGCAGCGGGTAACAACTAGGTCCCTGACGGGATCCCGTCGTACCGGACCGTCGGGCGGGTGTCGAGCACGTCGTCCAGCCAGCCGTCCACGTCGACCTCCCCGGACAGGATGTGGCTCACGTACGCCGCGCGCTCGTGGCTGACCACCTCCTGCTCCCAGACGCACGGCGCGGCACCGATCGGCGCCGGGCGCAGGTCGTCGACGTCCATCCCGCTGAAGATGCTCAACCGGGACTGGAAGTCCCGCGCCCAGCTCTGCACCACCAGGTAGACACCGTCGTCGCCCAGATGCAGTACGACGACTCCGAGCCCGACGGCGCCCATGGCGTCGTCGAACTCGAGCTGCCGGGTCGCAGTACTCCGGGCGATCTCGACCATCTGGTCGTCCCACTGCCGTCCGCGGGCCGTGACGATGTACGGCTTCACCAGGCGGTTGGCGTAGCGCCAGGGCATCAGGGGAGTGACGGGGCGGGGTCGGTACGCCTCTGCGAGTCCGGTCAGCGCAACAGCTGCCGCACCAGCCAAGGCGGGATCAGAGGCGGGCACCGTCCCAGTCTCCCCCAACCAAGGCCCAACGTCCGAACAACTGTGGTCGATAACCCTCAGTTCTTCGGACGTAAGGCGGGATGAGTGGTCAGGCGATGGTGTCGGTGGCCTGGGCGGCGATCGCGCGGGTGAGGTCCGCTTGGGCTTCTGTGACGTAGCGGAGGGTCGGGGCGTCGACCGACGTCGACTCCGCGGCCAGCCAGCCTGTGACGGCGTCCAGGGCCGCCTGGTCAGCCAGGTGCCGCGGGGACAGGTAGACCAGCACGTTCTCGCCCATGGACGAGCCGAGCCGCGTGTACACGTCCTTGGCCGCGCTCAGGTACTTGTCGACGTACGGCCGAAGGAGGTCCTCCTGGCCGGGCTGCTGGAAGCCGAGGATGGTCCGGAACTGGGTTTCGTTCGGGGTGTCCTCGGACTCCACCGCGACCCGCCAGGCCTCTTCCTTGGCCTCCGCGGTCGGCCGGGCGGCACGGGCCTGGGCGGCCCGCTCCTGACCGGTGATCGTGGTGTCGCGGGTCAGCTCGTCGTCGATCTCGGCGGCACCGATCCGGCCGAGCCGGGCCAGCGCCACGATCAGCGTCCAGCGCAGGTCGGTGTCGACGACCAGGCCTGCCGGCAGGTCACGGCCGTCCAACCAGCCGGCCAGCCGCTCGGCACCGGCCTCTGAGAACACGGCCGAGCTGTACGCACGGACGAACGCGAGCTGGTGGTCGCTGCCCGCCTCCGAGTCGGCCACCAGCTCGGACAGCGCCTGCTCGTACTGCGCGCGCAGGGCCGCCCGGTTCTGCGGGGCGGCGTACTGGTTGATCGCGCTGCTGGCCTGGTTGAGCAGCGAGCGCACACCGGTCAGGTCGGTCTCTGCCCGGATCCCGCGCAGCACGATGCCGACGTACTGGCTGGCCGGCATCTCCGCGTCCCGGGTCATGTCCCAGGCCGAACCCCAGGCGAGTGCCCTGGGCAACGATTCGGTGAGCTGGTCGATCGACTCCACCAGGGTCGCCCGGGACCGCTCGTCGAGCCGGATCTTCGCGTAGGTCAGGTCGTCGTCGTTCAGCAGGACCAGGTCCGGCTGGGTCGCGCCGGTCAGCTCCGGGAGCTCCGTGCGCGCGCCGTCGATGTCCACCTCGAACCGCTCGGTCCGCACCAGGCCCTCAGCGGTACGCCGGTACAGGCCGACGGCCAGCCGGTGCGGCCGCAGTACCGGGAACTTGTCCGTCGCCGTCTGCTCGATCGCGAACGACGTGAAGGCACCGGCAGCGTCGACGCTGAAGTCGGCGCGCAGCGTGTTCACCCCGGCGGTCTGCAGCCAGCGCTCGGTCCAGTCGTCGAGGTCGCGGCCGGAGGCCTTTTCCAGCGGCTTCAGCAGGTCGGTCAGCTCGGTGTTCCCGAACGCGTGATCCTTGAAGTACTCCTTCAGCGCGGTGACGAAGGTCTCCTCGCCGACGAAAGCCACCAGCTGCCGCAGGGTCGACGCGCCCTTGGCGTAGGTGATGCCGTCGAAGTTCACCTCGACCGCGTGGAAGTCGATCATGTCCGCGGCGATCGGGTGTGTCGTGGGCAGCTGGTCCTGCCGGTAGGCCCAGTTCTTCCGGGCGTTGCAGAACGTCGTCCAGGCGTCGGAGTACTTCGTCGTCGCGACCACCTGCGCCCAGTGGCTGGCCCACTCGGCGAACGACTCGTTCAGCCACAGGTCGTCCCACCAGGTCATCGTGACCAGGTCGCCGAACCACATGTGCGCCAGCTCGTGCAGCACGGTGTTGGCGCGGGCCTCCAGCTCCGCGTGCGTCGTCCGGCTGCGGAACAGGTACTCGTCCCGGAGCGTCACGCAGCCCGCGTTCTCCATCGCGCCCATGTTGTACTCCGGCACGAAGGCCTGGTCGTACTTGTGGAACGGGTACGGCGTACCGAACGCTTCCTCGAACAGCGCGAAGCCCTGCTTGGTGACCTCGAACAGGTCGTCGACGTCCAGCGCGCCCTTCAGCGACGGACGGCACAGCAGCGACAGCGGGTACGTCCCGTGCGGGCCTTCGTACACGTCCGTGACCACGTGGTACGGACCCGCGACGACCGCGGTGATGTACGTCGAGATCCGCTCGGTCGGCGGGAACTCCCAGCGCGCCAGCTGCTCCCCGTCCGGGCCCTGGTACGGCGTCGGCTCCGGGGTCGGGGCATTCGAGATCACGACCCAGCGGGCCGGTGCGGAGACGGTGAAGGTGAACGGCGCCTTCAGATCGGGCTGCTCGAAGGTCGCGAACACCCGGCGGGCGTCCGGCACCTCGAACTGGGTGTAGAGGTAGGTCTCCTTGTCGGCCGGATCGACCGATCGGTGCAGCCCTTCACCGGTCCGCGAGTACAGGCAGTCCGCCACGACGATGAGCTCGTTGCGCTCGGCCAGCCCGTCGAGCTGGATACGGGCGCCGTCGTAGACCGCGTCCGGGTCCAGCGCGACGCCGTTCAGCGTCACCTCGCGGATCTTGTCCGCGATCAGGTCGGCGAAGGTGCTCGCGCCGGCCTCGGCGGCGAACGTGATGGTGGTCACCGACGGGAACGTCGGTGCGCCGGTCGGGGCGTTGGCCAGCTCGAGCTCGATCGAGTAACTCACGTCACTGACCACACCCGCACGGGAACGCGCCTCGTCGCGCGTCAGGTTGGTTCCAGGCATGTCCGCATCCTATGCACCTGGATCTCGGGTTCGCCGAGGGTTTCCCCCCGACATCGGGTATTGGATACCAAGACGGTATATCGGTTCTTCAACTTTGTATGATGGTGAATATGACTGCCTCCGCTGATTTCTGGTTCGACCCGGCCTGCCCCTGGGCCTGGATGACGTCTCGCTGGATGCTCGAGGTCGAGCAGGTCCGGGACGTGAAGACGACGTGGCACGTGATGAGCCTCGCCGTCCTGAACGACGGCCGGGACGAGCTCCCGGAGCAGTACCGGAGTTTCCTGACCAACGCGTGGGGCCCGGTGCGGGTGCTGATCGCGGCCGAGGAGGCGCACGGCAACGACGTACTGCTGCCGCTCTACACCGCGCTCGGCAAGCGGATCCACGTCGAGGGTCGCGGCATCGCCGACGAGAACGTGCTGCCCGAAGCACTCGCCGAGGCCGGCCTGCCGGCATCGCTCATCGAGGCAGCCGGCACCGACCTGTACGACGACGCGCTGAAGAAGTCGCACCACGCCGGCATGGACCAGGTCGGCATGGAGGTCGGTACGCCGGTGATCGCGGTCGAGGGCACCGCCTTCTTCGGGCCGGTGGTGACGCCTGCGCCGAAGGGCGAGGCGGCCGGCAAGCTCTGGGACGGCGTCCGGCTGGTGGCCGGCACCGAGGGCTTCTTCGAGATCAAGCGCACCCGGGACCGCGGCCCGATCTTCGACTGACGGTTCAGGGCTTGAACTGGAGCCGCCCGAACGGTGAAAGTTGCTCACTCAAGAATCCGTCCAGTGGGTGAGTAGGTTTCAGATGACTTCAGGTGGTGTGCCCGGTGGTGTCACTGTCGGCATCGCGGTGTTCGACCGCCAGACCGGGCAGTTCGTCCAGCAGCAGGACGCCGAGCGGCAGTTCCGCTCGGCGTCGGTGGTGAAGCTGCTGATCGCGCTCGACTACTTCTGGGACCGCGGTCCGGAGTACGCCGTACCGGAGGAGGACCGGGCGCGGCTCGAGGTGATGCTGCGCAGCAGTGACGACGACGCGGCCAGCTACTACTGGGACCAGCGCGACGGTGCTGCGCTGGTGGAGCGCATGGCGGGGCGGCTCGGTCTGACACACACAGCCGGGCCGCCCGCGAGTCACCCGGGCTTCTGGGGGTACGTCGCCATCACGGCCGTCGACACCGTCCGCATCTACCGGTACTTGCTGGAAGACGCGCCGCAGCCGGTTCGTGAGTTCGTGATGGGCCAGTTGCACCAGGCGACGCGGAACGGCACCGACGGCTTCGACCAGTACTTCGGGATCGCGTCGGTGTTCGCGCCGGGCTTCAGCATCAAGCAGGGCTGGTCCGGGTTCCAGGGCTCCAGCGGCTACCGGACCGACAAGGCCAAGCCGGAGTCCGTCGTCGACCTCGTCAGCGATGCACTGCACACCACCGGGACCGTGGGAGCGGACGACCGCACCATCGTCGCCGTCTACACCCTGCACCCGTGCGGAACGCCGTACGAGCAGGCCTCGGCCAGGGTGACGCAGTTGACCGCCGCCCTGACTGTGCCGGGCGGCGTGCGGGCACGGGTGAGCTGACAAGTAGATTGCTCGCCATGCGAGTGCACATCGGCTGTGACCACGCCGGCTTCGAGCTGAAGAACCACCTGGTGCAGCACCTGACCGCTGCCGGGCACGACGTAGTCGACCACGGTCCGGCGGCGTACGACGCCGTCGACGACTACCCGCCGTACTGCCTGCGCACCGGGCAGGCCGTGGTCGCCGACCCGGGCAGCCTGGGCATCGTGATCGGCGGCTCGGGCAACGGTGAGCAGATCGCCGCCAACAAGGTGAAGGGGGTCCGGGCGGTGCTGGCCTGGAGCACCGACACCGCGCGGCTCGGCCGTGAGCACAACAACGCCAACGTGATCAGCGTCGGCGCCCGGATGCACAGCGAGGAGGAGGCCACCGGGTTCGTCGACACGTTCCTGGCGACCGACTACTCCGGTGAGGAGCGGCACACCCGGCGGATCGAGATGCTGGACGGCTACGAGTCGACCGGCGAGCTCCCGCCGCTGCCCTGATCGTCCTGCTCGGCGTCAGTGCCGGAGCCGGAGCCGGAGTCGGTCTCGGTGTTGGTCTTGGGCAGTACCGGCCGGCGGTGCACCGGTTGCCGGGGCTTGGACACGTCCCGCGCCCGCATGCTCCGGCCGGTGCCGACCACCGCCGGGCCGGCCGGCGAGGCCTTACCGCCCTTGGAATCACCTGTCGTCCCCATGTGAGGAATCATGCCTGAAGGTCACACCCTGCATCGGCTGGCGAACGACGTCTGGGACGCCTTCGGTGGCCGCCTGGTCCGGGCGTCCAGCCCGCAGGGCCGGTTCGCCGACGGTGCCGCGTTGCTCGACGGCCACGTGCTGCGGCAGACGGAGGCCCACGGCAAGCACTTCCTCGCCGACTTCGAGGGCGCCGGCTGGCTGCACATCCACCTCGGCCTGATCGGCAAGATGGACATCAAGCCGGCGCCGGTGCCCGAGCCGGTCGGCGCGGTCCGGGTCCGGCTGCAGAACGCCACGTCGTACGCCGATCTGCGCGGCGCGACCGTGTGCGAGGTGATCACCGACGACGAGCGCGACAAGCTGCTCGGCCGGCTCGGCCCGGACCCGCTGCGCGACGACGCGGAACCGGCGGCGGCCTGGAAGCGGATCCACCGCAGCAAGCTGCCGATCGGGCAGTTGCTGATGAACCAGGACGTGCTCAGCGGGGTCGGCAACGTGTACCGCGCCGAGGTGTTGTTCCGGGCCAAGCTGAACCCGATGACGCCCGGCAACGTGGTCAAGAAGCGCGAGTGGCAGGGGATGTGGGACGACCTGCTCGAGCTGATGAAGTACGGCGTGGAGACCGGGCGGATCGACACCGTCGCCGACGACCACACGCCGGAGGCGATGGGGCGCGACCCGCGGCAGGACGACCACGGCGGCGAGGTCTACGTGTACCGGCGCCAGGGGCAACGATGCCACGTCTGTCAGTCGGTGATTCGGACGAAGATCCTCGCGGGCCGTAACTTGTTCTGGTGTCCCAAATGTCAGCGAACCGGCCTCACTCGCAAGAGCTGACAGTCGTCGGTTGTGTCTCGAATTGATGCGGGGGCCGATCGGTACCGTTATCTTCTTCACACCATGAACAAGAGCGGCGGTCTTGCGCTGATACGACGCATCGGCCGCCGGGTCGAGGCGCTGGGGCGTCGCGCCCGCCGCTCGCACCGGGTCGCCTTCGTCGCGCTGATGCTGTTGCAGCTGGTGATCGCGATCGCGAGCCTCACCTGGCCGGACCTGACGCCGGCCTCGTTCCTGATCGTCCCGCTGGTGGTCGGCGGCGTCCTGCTGCAGTTCCGGGAACTCGTCGCCCTGTCCGCGATCACCGCGGTCTTCGGGGCGTACGTCGTACTGTCCCGCGGCGTGACGCTGCCCCGGATCGGGTTCGTGCTGGTGCTGCTGGTGGTCGGCTGGATCATGATCACCAGCGCCAAGGTGCGCAGCCGGCTCGGGGTGCCGGGCACCCGCGGCGAGTCGATGCTGATGGAGCTGCGGGACACGCTCACCGCGCAGGGCGAGATGCCGACGCTGCCGGCCGGCTGGCGGGTCGAGGTCGCGATCCAGTCCGCGGGCAGTTCGACGTTCTCCGGTGACTTCGTGGTGTCGACGGTGCACGACCAGGTGCTCGAGGTCGCGCTGGTCGACGTCTCCGGCAAGGGCATCGACGCCGGGACCCGGGCGCTGCTGCTGTCGGGCGCGTTCGGCGGCCTGCTGGGCGTCGTACCGGAGGAGGAGTTCCTGCCGTCGGCGAACCGGTACATCCGCCGGCAGGAGTGGGACGACGACTTCGCCACCGTCGTGCACGTCGCCATCGACCTCGCGACCGGGGAGTTCGACGTACGGACGGCCGGGCATCCGCCGGCGATCCAGTTCGACGCCTGGTCGGGACGGTGGCAGACGCGGGACGCCGACGGGCCGCTGCTCGGGCTGGTCGAGGCGCCCGAGTTCGCGATGAACCACGGGCAGCTGAAGCTGGGCGACGCGCTGTTCCTGTACAGCGACGGGATGGTGGAGACGCCGCGGCGGGACATCGGCCGCGGCACCGACCGGCTCGCCGGGCACGCGGAACGGCTGGTGGCGCAGGGGTTCCTGGGCGCGGCGCAGGAGCTGGTCGCGACCGCCGGCGGGCCGGGGGACGATTCGGCGATCGTGATCATCCACCGCAAGGCGCATGCCTGAGGCAACCAGGCGGGTCCGCTGATGGCGTAGCCTGCTCCGTCGTGACGATCGATGGGCTGGGCGACACCTTCGGCGCGGATCGGGCCGCGCCGGACGTCTCGTTCGAAGAGCTGGTCGCGATGATGCCGGAGGCGTTGCGGGAGGTGTTCCCGCCGTACCGCTGGCAACTCGCGAAGCTGTGGGAGCTCGAGCTGAAGGTCGAGCCGGTCGAGATCGCGGACCTGGTCTGGATGTTCGACCTGCCGCTGTGGCAGCTGGAGGGGGAGCGGTTCAGGGTCACGCCGCACCAGGTCGCGGAGACGCCGATGAACTTCCGCGCGCACTACCAGCGGGTGATGGACGCGGACCTCGATTTCCCGATCAACCTGGTCGCGTACCGCGGCCGGCTGGTCGTCCTGGACGGCGTCCATCGACTGGCCAAGGCGCATTTCCTCCGCCGCCGCTGGATCGAGGCCACGATCGCCACCGCGACCCAGCTGCAGACCTGCGCGCCGTGAGTTGACTGTCGTGTGTGACGCGTCACCATTAGTATTGGTGACATGACATCGAAGCATGACGAAGAATACGCGCCGAGCACGGCGGGGTGGGTCCGCGACCAGGTCGACAAGGTGACCGAGGCCGGGACCACCGACGCGGTCGACATCAAGGGCATGAAGGTGGTGCTGATGACGATGCGCGGCGCCAAGTCCGGGAAGATCCGCAAGGTGCCGGTGATGCGCGTCGAGCACAACGGTGTGTACGCCGCGTTCGCCTCGCTCGGCGGCTCCCCGAAGAACCCCGTCTGGTACTACAACCTCCAGGCCGACCCGAAGGTCACCCTCCAGGACGGCGACGTCGTCGGCGAGTACGTCGCCCGCGAGGTCGACGGCGCGGAGTACGACGAGTGGTGGCAGCGCGGTGTCGCCGCCTACCCGCCGTACGCGGAGTACCAGACCAAGACCACCCGCAAGATCCCGCTGTTCCTCCTGGAGCGGGTCAACTAAGTCCTTGCAAAGATCTCGCTCCGGACGACGGTCGGTGACCGGAGCGGGACCAGGCTTGTGAGACGCTGGCGGCGGCCGGGTTCACCTTGACCCGGTCCGGCGCTCTGCGCCGGATGAGTTCTGGGAGTTGTCCTGACCACACACGACGCGGTGCGGGAACCGTTCGTCGGGTCGACGCGGCTGCGTCTGGCCGGACTTGCACTGCATGCCTATACCGCGAGCGGAACGGTGCTCGCGCTGCTGATCGTGATCGCCGCCATCGACGGCGACGCCGTCCGGGCGCTCTGGCTCGGGCTCGCGGCCCTGGTGATCGACGGTACCGACGGGATGCTCGCGCGCCGGCTGCGGGTGAAGGAGACCATCCCGTGGTTCGACGGCGCGATGCTCGACAACATCGTCGACTACCTCACGTACGCGTTCGCGCCGATCGTGCTGCTCTGGACCGGCGGGTACCTCCCGGCCGGCACCTGGGGCGCGGCGCTCGGCGCGTTGCCGTTGCTCGCATCGAGCTACCAGTTCTGCCGGGTCGACGCGAAGACCGAGGACCACTTCTTCCTGGGCTTCCCGAGCTACTGGAACGTGGTCGCGTTCTACATCATCGTGCTCGGCCTCAGCCCGATCGTCACCGGCGTACTGCTGGTGGTGTTCTCGGTGCTCGTCTTCGTCCCGGTGAAGTACGTGTACCCGTCGCGCACCAAGGCGTTCCGCTCGCTGAACCTGCTGACCACGGCGATCTGGCTGGCGTCGTACGCCGTACTCCTGGCGCAGATGCCGCACCCGAACGTGGTCGTGGTCGCGATCTCGCTCGCCTACCTCGTGTACTACGCCGGCCTGAGCCTGTACCTGACCTGGCGCCGTAGGGTCGTCGCGTAGTGGTTCTTGGTCTTGGCGCGGCCCTTGGTGCCGCGGTGCTGTTCGGTGTCGGGGCGATCCTGCAGGCGGTCGGTTCGCGGAAGGTACCGACCGAGTCGGAGCTGGATCCGCGGCGGCTCGGCGGGTTCGTGGTCAAGCTGCTCAAGCAGCCGGCGTTCCTCGGCGCACTGGCGCTGAACCTGGCGGGCTTCGGGCTGCACTTCGTCGCGCTGCGGCTGCTGCCGCTGTACCTCGCCCAGGCCGGGATCGCGGTCAGCCTGGTGGTCACCGCGTTGCTCGCGACCCGGTTGATGTCGGACCGGTTGAGCGCGCTGGAGTGGTCGGCGGTGATCGGCGTCGTCGTCGGGCTCGGTCTGCTCGCGGTGGCGGCCGGGGACGCAGGCGCAAGCGCGCAACATCACGCGCTCACCGTCGGCATCGTCGTCGGGCTGGTCGCCCTCGCCGTACTGGGTGGTGTCGCGAGCCGCTCGCAGCACGGTGCCTCGACGGCGCTCCTTGGACTGTTGGCCGGTCTCGGGTACGCCGGGGTCGCGATCTCGGCGCGCCTGCTCAAGGACGGGTCGCTGGCGGAGCTGTTCCACAGCCCGACCCTGTACACGCTGCCGATCAGCGGGGCACTCGCGTTCATCCTGTACTCGCTGGCGCTGCAGCGCGGTTCGGTGACGCTGGCCACCACGCCGATGATCGCGCTGCAGACCATCACCCCGGCGGCCGTCGGAGTGTTCGTCCTGAACGACGCCGTACGAGCAGGTTGGTGGCCCGCCGCCATCGCCGGCTTCCTGCTCTCGGCAACCGGCTCAGTCATCCTGGTCCGCTTCGAGAGCGTCAAGCACTAGGGCACGTCTCCCGATCCCACGCCTACTGCGGGGCACTCGGCACGGCACCTCCTCGCGACGGCGTGGGATCGGGAGACGTACCCTAGCGACTCGGCCACTTCCACGGAGGCTCGTCGAGGGGGCCTTGGTCGGTGATGGTGGTGGCGCCCTTCTCCTTCACGAGTTCGATGGTGTGGAGGTCGGGGGAGAGGGCCTCGAGTGCGCTGATGAACGGGCGGGAGTGCGAGACCACGATCACCTGGGTCTCCTTGGCCGCGGTGACGACCAGGTTGGCGAGGGCCGGTAGGAGGTCCGGGTGCAGGCTGGTCTCCGGCTCGTTGAGCACCAGGAGCTCGGGCGGTCGTGGCGTGAGCAGGGCGGCGACCCACAGCAGGTACCTGAGGGTGCCGTCCGAGAGTTCGGCGCCCGAGAGGGGGCGGAGCAGCCCTTGCTGCCGGAAGGCGATCTCGAAGCGGCCCGCGTTGGTGGTGATCTCCACGTAGCTGCCGGGGAACGCCAGCTCGATCGCTTCGTCCAAGGCCCCGGGCAGTCCCAGCTCGCGAACCGTCTGCAGCGCGGCGGCGACGTCCGCTCCGTCCGACGCGAGTACTGCGGTCCGCGTGCCGACCTGCACCAGCCGGGCGGGAGCGGTCGCGTCGGTCCGGAAGTGGTCGTAGAACCGCCAGCCCCGCAGGCGTTCCCGCACCACCATCAGCTCCGGCGCGCGCTCGGGGTCCGCGAACTCGCTCAGCATGCTGTCGAACGTCTGCAGCTTGTGCCCCGCGCGCTGCCACTCACCACTCGCGGAACGGATCCGCACCTCGCTGTTGCTGCGCTCGACCAGCAGCGCCGCCGGCCGCAGGAAGGGCCCTGCCCACAGGGCCTCCCGCTTGATCTCCGGATCCAGGTCGAACCGCGAGCCACCCGCGATCGGCAGCCCGAGATCCATCAGGTAGCCGTAGTCGTCCCCCGCGAACCCCATCCGCAACGTCACCGGCCCGGTCCGCCGCGTCCCCTGCGTCGGCCGATCCTTCCGCACCTGCTCCGGCCCCGCCCACAGCGTCGACTGCAACCCGCCCTCCCGCGCCAGCGCAGCCACCGCCCCGTTCCTCGACGCATCGGCCAGCAACCGCAAGGCCTTGTACAGGCTCGACTTCCCGGTCCCGTTCGCGCCGGTCACGACGTTCAACCCGCCAAGGGGCATGACGACCCGCCGCAGTGACCGATAGTTCTCCACCGCCAGCGTCGTCAGCATGCGACCAAGCTACAGACGCCCTCGGACAACGTCGTACCTGAAGTGGGCGCGCGGGGATGACCCCACGCGCCCACAGCCGTCAGGCCAGGGACTCTTCCCAGGCCTGGTGCAGGCCGGCGTAGTGGCCGTCGACGGTGATCAGGTGGTCCGGCGAACCGTCCTCGATGATCTGGCCGTACTCCAGCACCAGCACCCGGTCGGCCGTCTCGACCGTGGACAGCCGGTGCGCGATCACGATCGCGGTCCGGTCGGCCAGGATGGTCTTCAACGCCCGCTGGATCAGCCGCTCGCTCGGGATGTCCAGGCTGGACGTCGCCTCGTCCAGGATCAGTACGGCGGGGTTCGCCAGGAACGCCCGGGCGAACGCCACCAGCTGCCGCTGACCGGCCGACAGCCGCGACCCGCGCTTCTCGACCGCGGTGTCGTAACCGTGCGGCAGCGCCGTGATGAAGTCGTGCGCGCCGATCACCTTGGCGGCCTCGACGACCTCCTCCATGGTCGCGTCCGGCTTGCCGAACTTGATGTTGTCGGCAACCGATCCGGTGAACAGGAAGTTCTCCTGGGTCACCATCACGACCCGCTCGCGCAGGTCGTCCTCGGACAGGTCCCGCAGGTCCACGCCGTCGAGCAGCAACTGGCCGCTGGTCGGGTCGTAGAACCGGGACACCAGCTTGGCGATCGTGGTCTTGCCCGCACCCGTCGTACCGACCAGGGCCAGCGTCTGGCCTGCCGGTACGTCGAGCTGCAGACCGGGCAGCACCGGTACGCCGTCGACGTACTCGAACCGGACGTTCCGCAGCTCCAGGTGACCGTGCGCCGGGCCGGGCTTCGCCGGTTTGATCGGCTCCGGCACGTCCGGGGTCTCGTTCAGTACGCCGGACAGCTTCTCCAGCGCCGCCGACGCGGACAGGAACGTGTTGTAGAACTGCGTGATGTCCTGCAGCGGCTCGAAGAACTGCCGCAGGTACAGCAGGAACGCCGTCAGTACGCCGACCGTCACGTGTCCGTGGTACGCCTGGTAGCCGCCGTACGCCAGGATCGCGACGATCGTGATGTTGCCGACGCCCTTGATGGCCGGCATGAACACCGCGTTCAGCCGGAACGACTCGAGGTTCGCCTTCCGGTAGCGGTCGTTGACCCCGTGGAAGATCTCCTCGTTCCGCGGCTCCCGGCGGAACGCCTGGACCGCGCGGATCCCGGTCATCGACTCGACGAAGTGCACGATGACCAGTACGACGGCCTCACGCGTCTGCCGGTACACGGCCGCTGACCGCTTCCGGAACCACGCTGTCAGGATCAGCAGCGCCGGGAACGACAGCAGTGCGAGCAGACCGAGCTTGAGGTCCAGCGTGAGCAGGATGATCGACGTACCGACCAGGGTCAGGACTGCGGTCACCAGGCTGTCGAACCCGCTGGCCAGCATCTCGTCGATGACCTGGACGTCGGAGGTCAGCCGGGAGATCACCCGGCCGGACGTGAACCGGTCGTGGAACGCGGGGCTCAACCGCTGGAAGTGGTCGAACACCCGCTTCCGCAGCCCGAGCAGGATGGTCTGGCCGAGCCGCCCCGAGCGCATCAGGAAGATCTGCCGCGCCCAGGCCTGCAGCAACGCCGACGCCAGTACGACAATGACGATGGTGATCAGTTGCTGGGAGCCCTGACCGGCAAGAATCGGCGGGATGCCCTTGTCGATGCCCAGGTGGACCAGGTACGGCACCGCGAGCCGGGCAGCGTTCTCGACGATCACGATCACCACCAGCAGCCAGATCAGCTTCTGGTACGGCCGGAGCAGCTCCCCGAGCAGCTTCCGGGAGTCCTCCTTCAGCCGGATGCTGGTAGCGCGGGAGATCTCCCGGTCGGGGTCCTCCTCGAACAACCCGCGCCACTTCTGCTCCTCCGGCTGCTCTTGCTGTTCCTTGTCCTGAGGAGGTGTTTGCTGGGTCGTCGTCATGCGTGCACCTCCTCTTCGTCAGCTGCCAGCAGGTGCCGGTACGCCGGGACCGTGGCCAGCAGTTCCTGATGGGTTCCTACGTGCGTGACAGTGCCGTTCTGCAGCAGGGCCACCTTGTCGGCCAGCATCACCGTCGAAGCACGGTGCGCCACCACGATGCCGGTGGTGTCGGAGAGCACGTTCTGCAGTGCCTCCTCGACCAGGGCCTCGGTGTGTACGTCGAGAGCTGACAGGGTGTCGTCCAGCACCAGTACGGCGGGCTTGGCGAGTACTGCGCGTGCCAGCGCCAGCCGTTGCCGTTGACCGCCGGACAGCGACATGCCCTGCTCACCGACCCGGGTTTCCAGGCCCCACGGCAGGTCGTTGGCGAACTGCGCCTGTGCGACCTCTAGCGCCTGTTGTACCTCTGCTTCAGAGGCGTCGGGCCTGCCGAGCGTCAGGTTTTCCCGGACACTCATGGAGAACAGCGTCGGGTCGTCGAACGCGGACGCGACCGCCGTCCGCAGGGACACCAGGGACAGGTCCCGGATGTCGTGGCCGTCGATGGTGATCCGCCCCGCGGTTACGTCGTACAGCCGCGGGACCAGTGCGGTCAGCGTGGTCTTGCCGGATCCGGTGGCGCCGACCAGGGCGAGCGTCGTACCGGGGGACAGGTCCAGGTTGATGTCGTGCAGGACCTCGGTCGAGTCGTCGGAGAACCGGAAGCCGACGTTCTCGAACCGCAGGTGCCCGCGGGCGTGGGTGAGCTCGTCCGGACCGGACTTGATCACCGAGTAGGTGTCGAGGATCTCGCTGATCCGGTCCGCCGCGGTCATCGCCTCCTGGGCCATCGCGAGGATCGCGCCCAGTGAGGTGACCGGCCAGACCAGCGACAGCATCAGCGTGATGAACGCGACCAGGGTGCCGAGCGTGATCGCCTCCCGGCCGACGGCGAGCGCGCCGAGCAGCAGCACGATCACCAGGGTCAGGTTCGGGATCACGCCGAGGAAGCTCCAGAACCGGCTGGCGAGCCGGACCTTCGCGACCTCGGAGTGGTACAGCGTGGTGGCCTCGTCGTCGAACTGCTCCTGGACGTGCGGGCGCCGGCCGAACGCCTTGATCACCCGGAAGCCGAGCGCGGACTCCTCGATCCGGGTGGCCAGGTCGCCCTGCTGGTCCTGCACCTTGCGGGAGATCCGCAGGTACTTCTTCTCGAACTTCAGCGACACCATGACGATCGGTACGGCGGCCACCAGGACGACCAGACCGAGCGGCCAGTACAGCTGGAGCAGCAGGATCGTGACCACGATCAGCTGCAGGATGTTCATCACCAGGAACAGCAGGCCGAAGCCCATGAACCGGCGGATCGTGGACAGGTCGGTGGTCACCCGGGACAGCAGCTGACCGCTCTGCCAGCGGGTGTGGAACTCCATCGGCAGCGACTGCAGCCGGACGTACAGGTCGTGCCGCAGCGTGGCCTCGAGGTCGCTGACGGTCCGGGACTGCGCCCAGCGGCGCATCCAGACCAGGATGACCTCGGAGATGCTGAGTCCGAGGGCCAGCAGGGTCAGCGGGACCAGCAGGCTCAGCTCGCGGCGGGTGACCGGGCCGTCGATGATGGCCCGAGTGACCAGCGGGACGGTGAGGCTGACGCCGACGCCGAGCATGGCGGTGGTGAACATCACCGAGAGGCGCCAGCGGTGTGGCTTCAGATAGGGACGCAGCCGCCAGAGGTTTCGGCTACGTTCCGGGGTACGGGTGGAAGGGGCAGCGATCGAGGGCGCTTGGACAGGGAGCTCGGAGGGCATCTGGACGGGCGCACTTCCCATCTATTTCGGATCAAATTGGGGTTTGGCGACCTGAAAACGGCGCACTTTCCAGTATCGCCCACTAGGTAAGCGCTTGTCCTGCCAATTCCATTCCCGGCAAATGATTCGCAATAGGCCGTCGCGGTTCCACGCGGCGGAGGCTCGCGGACCTATCACGGATCGCTATCGGTCCGGCGCGATCGATCGCGCGACTTCGGGCAACTCACGCAATCCGCGGAGCGGGGAGAGGGCGGCGACCAGGAAACCGGCCAGCATGCCGGCGGTGACGATGAGCAGCGTCGGCCGGACACCGAGGGCGGTCGCGAGCACACCGGAGCCTGCTGCGCCGACGGTCTGGCCGCCGATCACCAGGGTGCGCCAGGAGGCGGTCACCTGGCCCAGGAGGTGCGGCGGCGCCATTGCTTGTCGCAGCGTGCGTTGCGGCACGCTGAACAGCGACATGCCGAGTCCGGTGCACACCTGTCCGAGAAGGATGACCGGCGTCAGCCCGGTGAACAGTGCGACGCCGGTCAGTGACGCAAGGAATACACCGGACAGATAAGAGCGGCCGATACCGACCCGGGCACACCAGGGCCCGGCGACAAAGGTCCCGGCGACCGCAGCAGCTCCGAACGTTGTGAGGCTCAGTCCTACGAACGCAGGAGACTTGTGGAGCTCCCGGATCAGGAGGAGCACGACC
Organism: Kribbella aluminosa; assembly: GCF_017876295.1. Lineage (NCBI taxonomy): Bacteria > Bacillati > Actinomycetota > Actinomycetes > Propionibacteriales > Kribbellaceae > Kribbella > Kribbella aluminosa. The sequence goes on from NZ_JAGINT010000002.1 coordinate 3,144,809, forward strand.
AGCGGTCCCAGCATCGCTCCGGCCATGGCCGCAATTGCCGCCGAGGTGACGAGCGGCCTGAGCATCCGGTTGCCGAACAGCACCTGTAGCCCGGCTGACAGTCGTACTTCGGACCGTGGCTGTGCAGGTGGGCGAGCAGGCTCACGGAGGAGGTACGCCGTCACCGTGGACACGACGTACGACGCGGCGTCCACGAGGATCGCGAAGGGTGCGGTGAGTACCTGTACGAGCAGGCCGGCCGCGGACGGTCCGAGCGTCGACGCGAGGTTCGCATTGAGGAGGGCCGCGCTGTTGGCCCGCATCAGGTCAGCACGCGGTACGAGCGACGGGATGATCGTCTGCGAGGCGGTGTCGAAGAGCAGAGTCAGTACTCCGGTCAGTACGGCGACGGCGTACAGCTGCTCGATCCGTAGCCAGCCCAGGGCCGCCGCTGCGGGCACGGAGGCCAGCAGCACGAGCCGGCCGAGGTCCGTCCAGATCAGCACGCTGCGCAGCGACCACCTGTCGACCCAGACACCGGCCAGGAGCCCGAACACCAGGTGCGGTGCGATCGACAACGCCGACAACGCACCCATCTCCACAGCCGAGGCATGCAGCGTCACGACGGCTACCAGCGGCAGGGCGACCGTGGTGACCGCACTGCCCGATGCCGACACCAGTTGCCCGAGCCAGAGCTTCCGGAACTCACCTCTCACGACCCATGCCATGACCGCGAACCTGTCACGGAGCAGAGCCACCCGACTACGCCTGTTCGCCTGCAGCAGACGGAGTTCACTCCACGCGAAACACGGGACCTCTTGCAGTGAACGGCAGCGATGCACCACGAGGGATCAGCCAGGCGTGCTCCCGACGTACGCGGACCACGTCGCACTGCCCGTCTGTGATCAGCAGGATCGGCCCCTGCGCCGGGAAGTCGTCAGCACGCTCCAGCAAATCCACACCCGGCTGCAGGACGGTCCCGCCACGACCGTGCACCTTCATGCGGCCGGCTATGTCGTCCACCGGCACGTAGCCCGCGTCGTACGCCGCGGCGTCGCAGTACACGACCCGCGCAGCCGGTACGTCGCGTGCCCGTGAGTAGGAGGCGATCGCTCCGAGTGCCTTGCCGAGCAGCTCGCGGTTCATGGAGCCGGACGTGTCGAGCACCACGCCGTACGTCGGGAGGCGCTCCAGCTCCAGCGGGCGGATCCAGCCGGGCCGCGGGATGTCCGGCGTACCGGACTGGCGGCGGGACGCCCGTGCGTACGTGCGGCGCTTCTCGACGGCAGGAACGTGCTCCTCGAACCAGCGGGCCAGCTGTGCGTCCCAGGCGAGCGGCGGGTGGTCCAGCGCGCGGATCTCCTCCACCAGACCTGCTGGCAGCGTGCCGCGGCTGGGGTCGTGGTAGGCGAGTCCGGTGTTCAGTGCGCGCCGGTAGATGTCGTCCAGCCCGGCTGCACTGGCTGCTTCGCCTGCGTGCGGCAGCGGATGGCCGAGTACGTCGCCCAGTCCGACGCCGCGCAGCGTCGCCAGCTTCCGGTAGCGGCGCAGGTCGGTGGTGATCCGGTCATAGACCTCTTCAGCGGACATGCCCTTCAGCTGCGGGTCGTGCAGCGCGCCGTCGGGCATGGTGCCGACGCCCATCTCCAGCAGCCAGCCGTTGATGACCAGGTCCGCTGCGACGTTCCACAGGTACGGGTCGCGGCCGCCGACCCGTTCGCCGTGCCGGAGCGCGGCGTGCAGCATCTCGTGGGCCATCACGAACCGCCACTCGTTCTGGGTGAGGTCGGTCAGCGGGTTCACGTAGATCTCGCCGGCACTCGCGTTCACCGCGGCCACGTGGATGTCCCAGCCGCGGGCGAGCTCGGGCTCCGCGACGACTGTCATGCTCGACGCGATCGCACCCAGCAGCGGGTACGACGAGACGAACCAGCCGAGCGCCAGGTCCCACTTGTCGCGGCTGCCCCTGCTGAGGGAGGACCGAGCGCCACCTGCGACATCAACGGCCGCTGCAGCCGCCGCGGAGAGGCCTGCCGCGAACAGCTCGCTCCAGTTGGGTGGCTTGCCCCAGCCGTTCCAGCGGGCCGTGGTGACGTCGGCTGCGTGACCTGCGACGCCCAGGCCGTCGTACTCAGGAGGTACGCCCGAACGCCGCCAGAGTCGGGCCAGCCGGTCTTCTTCCATGCTGGGGAACGTAGAGGGCAGCTCCACGACCGGTGTGCCTAGCTTTAGCGACTGCAGGTAGCGGTTGACCGCTACGTCGCACGCAGCGCTCGCTGCCGGGCCCGGTGTGGCGTGACCGAGCCCTAGGTGGATCAGCAGGTGTGCGAAGACCCAGGTCCATTCCTCCGGCGTCGCCCGTCGGGTCCGGTGCGTGTGGATCTGCCCGTTCGAGTCGATGACCGCCCAGCCGTCGTCCGGGCAGCCGTCGTCGCGCTGCGGGGCGTACGTCCGGTCGGTGATCGGCGCGAACAGCGGGTGCTGGACGACGGCGGTCCAGCCGGCCTGGATGGCCTCCAGTGCCGGGTCCTGCTTCTTCCGCTTAGGCACGGGCCGCCACCAGACGCGGCAGGTCGCGGCTCACCTCGACCAGGAACCACGTCGGCAGCACCGGGCGGCCGTCGTCGTCGGACGCGATCACCAGCTGGGCCACCTCCAGCGAGATCTCCGCCAGCTCCACCAGCAGAGCCTTGCCGCGGTGCGCGAGCTGCCGGGCCGCAGGGCTCGCGGACGCCTTGTCGGCCGCCAGCTCCTTGATCAGCCGGGCCCGGAACGTCTCGGCCAGGAAGTACAGCAGGTCGCGGTCCTCCGGGGTGGCCGGCCAGCCGGCCTCGCCCTTGAGTACGGCGTCCAGCCCGAACGCGTGCCGGACCGTCTTCACGTACGCGCGGAACGCGGACGCATGCCCGGCGGACAAGGTGCCGAAGGCAAGCACCCGGAGCGTCTCGTCGGACACGTCGTCGCCGTACGAATGCAGGGCGTCCGACAGCATGTGCCAGCTGCGCGGTGTGGAGAACGGCTCCTCGGTCTTCGGCGGAGCGGTCCACAGGTGGTCGGGGCGGTTGCGCAGGTACTCCAGCACCCACTGGTGGATGCCCGCCGTACCGGCCCACTGCAGCCAGTCCGTTGCGGAGGCGCGCAGGTGGATGTGGACCAGCCGGTTGACCAGTGCGCTCGCCATCGGGCGGGCCAGCGCGTTGTCGGTGGCGCGGTTGCCGGCGCCGATCACGACGGATCCCTCCGGCAGCTCGTACTCACCAATGCGGCGGTCCAGGATCAGCGAGTAGAACGCCTTCTGCACCTCGGCGGAGGACGCGTTCAGCTCGTCCAGGAAGAGGCAGTACGGCTCGTCGCGGGCGATCGCCACCGGCGGCGCGAACCGGCTGCGGCCGTCGACGATCTGCGGTACGCCGATCAGGTCCTCCGGAGCGAGCTGGGTGCCCAGGAGCGTCACGCACTCCAGGCCGAGCGATTCCGCGAACGCCCGTACCAGACTGCTCTTGCCGATGCCGGGCGCTCCCCAGAGGAACACCGGGCGGACAACTGCGACGTGCAGTAGTACTTCTGGCAGTTCGGCTGCCGATACCGTGATTCCTGCCTGCATGCCTTCCCTTCGGTTGGTGGCCAACGTTCCAGGATCCTCTGGAGGTCACGGGGTGTCACCTGGTTTTCGCGCGTCGCTTCCGTTACTGGCGGTTACTGGCTAGGGTGCGATGGCTTAGGAGTGCTGGGGGGTCTCGTGTTTCGTGCCAGAGCTGTTGCTGTCTGTTCCGTCGTACTGCTGCCGTTGAGCGCGGTGCAGGCGAGTGCTGCCGATCCTGTTGAGGCCGGGGTGCTGGTCCCGGGCCATACGGCGGCCGACGTCGGTTTGTCCGGTGCGCGCGTGGTCGTGTCGGATCCGGCTACGCACGCGGTGTACGAGACCAGCAACAACGGGACGACGTGGACGGCGTCGGGCGGTACCTCTTCGGGCAAGCCGTTGCAGGTGGAGGGTGCGGCGCTGCTGACGTTCGACGGCAGTACTGCGAAGGTCGGTGGGCTCACGTTCCCCGCGACGGACGACGTGGTGCTCGGGAAGGGCGGACTGCTCGTTTCGCACCGTGTTGCGAGTGCTGCGACGGCTGAGGTGTACGACGTTGCCGGCAAGACCAAGTTGGCCGACGTGGCGCCGCCGTTCGCGTTGTCCGGCGACACGCTGTGGAAGGTGACCGAGCCGGGGCATCTTGACGGCAAGAACCTGACCACTGGTGACGTGAAGTCCGTGCTCGTTGCCAGCGCGTGCAGCATTGGGCCCGGCGGTGTGAACGGGCGCTGGGCGGTGCTGAGCGGTTGTAACCAGGTCGTTGACGTCAACGGGCCGCAGCCGCCACGGAACCTCACCGTTGCCGCGGACTCCCAGCTGGGCAACGGGTTCGCCGTACAGTCGTCGGGGTCGAACCTGTTGGTGACGGACCTCAACGATCCGGGCCTCGGGCAGCGCAGCTACGGGCCGATCCGTAGTACTGGGCCTAGCTTCCGCGTGGATGGCTCTGGGCAGGCCAAGCTCGTGTACGCCGACGGGTCGAACAACCCGCGGGTGGCGACGTTGAGCTGGCTGACCGCGGACCCGCAGCAGCTCCCGGACACTGTGGCGCCAGTACTGACCAACGCGTCTGCTGGGGACAGGGTGCGTGACAACACGAGCCTGTCGTTCGAGTGGGCGTACGACGACCCGCAGTACCCGAACTCTCCGGCCAGCGGGGTTCTGAGCTACGACCTACGGATCCAGCAGCGTCCGAGTCGGACGTCGCCGTACGGTGCGTGGAACGAGGTACCGGGCTGGCAGGGGCTGACGTCGACGGCTGCGAGTCTTACGGCTCCTATTGGCACGGATACGTGCTGGCAGGTGCGGGCGCGGGACTACGCGGGCAACCTGAGCGCTTGGAGTACGTCGTACTGCAGTGAGGTGGACGGTACGGCGCCGGCGTTGGTCACGTGGCGGATCGGGGACCGCGTCCAGCTGAGCGGGATCGCCACGGTGCGCTGGGGGTACAAGGACGACACTGACATCGCGTCGTACGACGTGGTCTACAAGACCGCCGCGACGGGCGCCGCACTCGGCCAGTGGATCTATCCGGCCAACTGGCAGAACACCCGCATCACCGCGATCACCTGGGCGCCAAGACCCGGCTGGGACGAGTGCTTCATGGTCCGAGCCCGCGACTACCTCGGCAACGTGTCCGCCTGGTCGGCGCCCATCTGCTCCGTAGCCCCCGAAGACGACCGAGCCCTCACCTCAGCCGGCACCGTAACCCGCACCACAAGCCCACTGGCCTTCCAGGGCACAACCACAATCCTGCGAGCAAACGGCGCCTACCTCACCAAGGCAACCGAGTCCGGCCAACGCATAGCCCTGATAGCCCTCCACGGCCCCGGCCAAGGCAAGGTCGACATCTACCACGCCAACATCAAAATAGGCACCGTCTCCCTGTCCGCCTCCACCACCACCCGCGTCGTCACCTACCTCCCCACAACGGCCTTCCGCACCGGCCCCCTAAAAATCATCTCCACCACAACAGCCCCCACCTCAATAGACGCCGTAGCCCTCCTCCGAGCCCCATAACCACAAAACCCGACCTGAGCAGCCGAGCGGAGCGAAGGCGTAGGGGGTGCGGGTGGCGGAGCCCCCGCCGGCGCCGAGCGGAGCGACGGCGCACAAAAGAAGAGGGCGAGGCCGCCTGCGCTGTTCGCAGGCATGCCTCGCCGCTCGCCCGAGCGGGTGACGAGAATCGAACTCGCGTAATCAGTTTGGAAGACTGAGGCTCTACCATTGAGCTACACCCGCGTGCCCGGACATGATTCCACACGGGGGGCATTGGACTCAAAACGCCACGGGCGAGGCCCCGGTTGAGGCAGTGGTGGGGACCCGGTGGCGCGAGCACTGGTTCGGGGCGGCTAGACTCGTCCGGTCACTGCGGGGCGTAGCGTAGTGGCTAGCGCGCCTGCTTTGGGAGCAGGAGACCGCAGGTTCGAGTCCTGTCGCCCCGACAAACCCCGTGCAGTACCGGCTGTGGCGTCGGCTGTCCGGCGCCGCAACATGTCACCGAATCAAGGAGAACCGCCACCGTGAAGAGCACCGTCGAGTCCTTGAGCCCGACCAAGGTCAAGCTCCTCGTCGAGGTGCCGTTCGAGGAGCTCAAGCCGAGCCTCGACGCGGCGTACAAGAGCATCGGCCAGCAGATCGTGGTGCCGGGCTTCCGCAAGGGCAAGATCCCGCCGCAGGTGATCGACCAGCGCGTCGGTCGCGGTCCGGTGCTCGAGGAGGCGATCAACGACGCGCTCCCGAAGCTGTACTCGCAGGCGGTCAGTGACAACCAGGTCAAGGCGATCGGCCGGCCCGAGGTCGACGTGACCGAGTTCAACGACAAGGAGAGCCTGCAGTTCTCCGCCGAGGTCGAGGTGCGCCCGGAGATCACGCTGCCGGACCTGGAGGGTCTGGTGGCCGAGGTCGAGGACATCGCGATCTCGGACGACGAGGTGACCGAGCAGATCGAGTCGCTGCGTCAGCGCTTCGGCTCGCTGAACCCGGTCGAGCGCGCCACCGGGGACAATGACTTCATCACGATCGACCTGTCCGCCAGCAAGGACGGCGAGAAGGTCGAGGAGGCGCAGGCCACCGGCCTGTCGTACCAGGTCGGCTCCGGCCAGCTGCTGGACGGCCTGGACGAGGCTGTCATCGGCCTGAGCGCCGGCGAGAAGAAGACGTTCGTCACCCAGCTCGTGGGCGGCTCGCTGAAGGGCGAGGACGTCGACGTCGAGGTGACGGTGACCGCGGTCAAGGAGCAGGAGCTCCCGGAGTTCGACGACGAGTTCGCGCAGACCGCGTCGGAGTTCGACACGGCGGCCGAGCTGAAGGCCGACGTCCAGACCCGCCTGGAGCGCGGCAAGCGCCTCGAGCAGGCCGGCGAGGCCCGCGACGCGGTCCTGGAGAAGATCCTGACCCTGGTCGAGGTGCCGGTCCCCGAGGGCCTGCTGACCGACGAGCTGGCCGCCCGAAAGGAGAACCTGGAGCAGCAGCTCGGGTACTCCGGGATGACCATGGAGCAGTTCCTCGAGGGTGAGGAGCAGACCCAGGACGAGTTCGACGAGGACCTGAAGAAGCGCTCCGAGGACGCCATCAAGGCGCAGTTCGTGCTGGACCTGGTGGCCGAGCAGCAGGAGCTGAGCGTCAACGACCAGGAGCTGACCGAGCACATCGTCCGGCACGCGCAGCGTTCCGGCGTCAGCCCGGACCAGTTCGCCCAGCACGCGGTCGAGAACAACCTGGTCCCGAGCCTGGTGTCCGAGGTCGTCCGTGGCAAGGCCCTGGCCTACCTGGTGGAGAACGCCAAGGTCACCGACGCGTCCGGCAACACGGTCGAGCTGCAGACCCTGCAGCCGGACGGCACGTACGCCGACCCGGAGGCCGCCGAAGCCGAGGCGCCGGCCGAGGAGCCGGAGCCGGCGAAGGCCTGACGCACCCGAAATCCCTGAAATCCCCAGCACGGCCCGGACCCTCGGTGGGTCCGGGCCGTTCGCATGCCGTCGTACGTTCGCGACCCGGCTGTGACCTTCCTCGCCTAGCGTGCTCGGTGAAACGATTTCCAGGCGGAGGGGGCGGGTGTGGCCGCGCTGCTGGAGGAGCCTGAGGTACGGCGGGACGCCGACCGGCCGGACCCCCGCGAGGTACCTGACGAGGCAACCGTCGAGGAGTCCGGGTCCGTGGTGCTGTGCGGGTGGTGAACGTTCCCGGATTCGCTGACAGCAGACGAGGAGGAGCCGCGGGGTGCGCCGTGAGCGAACACCTCCGGCCCAGCCTTAGGTCTGTCGCCACGGACCAGTAATGTCGGGTTCGTGAACGAGACATTTGCAGCCAGCCCCACCGCCGCGGGCGGCAACGGATCCGGCGGACACGACGACGACATCTACCGGGAGTTGCGGAAAAGCCGGATCATCTTCCTGGGGTCCGAGGTTCGCGACGACAACGCGAACGCGATCTGCGCGCAGATGCTGCTGCTGAACGCGCAGGACCCGAACGCGGACATCTGGCTGTACATCAACTCGCCGGGCGGCTCGGTGGACTCCGGCATGGCGATCTACGACACCATGCAGTGGATCTCCAACGACGTCGCGACGGTCGGGATGGGTCTGGCCGCCTCGATGGGCCAGTTCCTGCTCTGCGCCGGCGCGAAGAACAAGCGGTACGCGCTGCCGCACGCGCGGATCATGATGCACCAGCCGTCCGGCGGTATGGGCGGCACGGCCTCCGACATCAAGATCCAGGCCGAGCAGTCCCTGCACCTGAAGGCGCTGCTGTTCAAGCTGATCTCCGAGCACACCGGCCAGCCGCTCGATCAGGTCGAGAACGACGCCGACCGGGACCGCTGGTTCACCGCCGAGCAGGCCAAGGAGTACGGCTTCATCGACCACGTGTTCGCCAGCGCCGCCCAGCTCAGCCCGGGCAGCCCGAACTCCTGATCTCCCACTCCGTCAGTTAAGGACAGCACCATGAATTACTTCATCCCGCAGTGGGAGGAGCGCACGTCGTACGGCATGCGCCGGATCGATCCGTACACGAAGCTCTTCGAGGACCGGATCATCTTCCTCGGTACGCCGATCACGGACGAGATCGCGAACGCCGTGATGGCGCAGCTGCTCTGCCTGCAGTCGATGGACTCCGACCGTGACATCAGCATCTACATCAACTCCCCGGGCGGCTCGTTCACCGCGCTGACCGCGATCTACGACACCGTCCGCTACATCAAGCCGGACGTCCAGACGGTCTGCCTCGGCCAGGCGGCCTCCGCCGCGGCGGTGCTGCTGGCGGCCGGTACGCCGGGCAAGCGGCTGGCGCTGCCGAACAGCCGGATCATCATCCACCAGCCGGCCACCGAGGGTACGTACGGCCAGTCGAGCGACATCGAGATCCAGGCGAACGAGATCCTCCGGCTGCGCGCGCTGCTGGAGACGATGATCGCCGACGCCAGCGGCAAGTCGCACGAAGAGGTCTCGCGCGACATCGAGCGGGACAAGTTCCTGACCGCCGAGCAGGCGATCGAGTACGGCCTGATCGACGACGTCCTGCAGAGCCTCAAGACCCCGGTCCCGGCCGGCGTCTGAACGAGTTCGAAACTGGCCCAGCCGGTCTGACCGGCTGTCAAGGGCCTGACGCGTTCGCCACCGGCGTAGTCACAACCCGGTGGCGAGCGCGGTTTTTCTACCCCGTACGGGGTACCGTCGAATTCGGTCCGACTGCGCATAGAAGGGATCTGTCCCGGTGGCACGCATTGGTGACGGCGGCGACCTGCTCAAGTGCTCGTTCTGCGGCAAGAGTCAGAAGCAGGTCAAGAAGCTCATCGCCGGTCCCGGCGTCTACATCTGCGACGAATGCATCGATCTCTGCAACGAGATCATCGAGGAGGAGCTGAACGAGGGCTCCGAGGTCGGTCTCACCGAGCTGCCGAAGCCGCGCGAGATCTACGACTTCCTCAACGCGTACGTCGTCGGTCAGGACGTGGCCAAGAAGGCACTCGCGGTGGCGGTCTACAACCATTACAAGCGGGTCCGCGACGGCCAGGGCGCGTCCAGCGCCGGCCGGCACGCGAAGGACGAGGCCGTCGAGCTGGCCAAGTCGAACATCCTGCTGATCGGCCCGACGGGCTGCGGCAAGACGTACCTCGCCCAGACCCTCGCCCGGATGCTCAACGTCCCGTTCGCGATCGCGGACGCGACCGCGCTGACCGAGGCCGGGTACGTCGGTGAGGACGTCGAGAACATCCTGCTGAAGCTGATCCAGGCGGCCGACTACGACGTCAAGAAGGCCGAGACCGGGATCATCTACATCGACGAGGTCGACAAGATCGCCCGCAAGAGCGAGAACCCGTCGATCACCCGGGACGTCTCCGGCGAGGGCGTGCAGCAGGCGCTGCTGAAGATCCTCGAGGGCACGACCGCGAGTGTGCCGCCGCAGGGCGGCCGCAAGCACCCGCACCAGGAGTTCATCCAGATCGACACCACGAATGTGCTGTTCATCGTCGGCGGCGCGTTCGCCGGGCTGGACCACATGGTCGAGCAGCGGGTCGGCAAGAAGACGCTCGGCTTCAACGCCTCGCGGGAGCCGGAGAAGCCGAAAGAGGCCGGCGGGTACGCCGACGTCATGCCGGAGGACCTGCTCAAGTTCGGGCTGATCCCGGAGTTCATCGGCCGGCTGCCGGTGATCACGACGGTGTCGCCGCTGGACCGCGATGCACTGATCAAGATCCTCTCCGAGCCGAAGAACGCGCTGGTCAAGCAGTACCGGCGGCTGTTCGAGATCGACAACGTCGAGCTGGAGTTCGACGACGACGCGGTCGAGGCGATCGCCGACCAGGCGCTGCTCCGCGGCACCGGCGCCCGCGGCCTGCGGGCGATCATGGAAGAGGTCCTGCTCAACGTGATGTACGAGGTGCCGAGCCGGGAGGACGTCGCGAAGGTCGTCGTCACCGGCGAGGTGGTGCTGGAGAACGTCAACCCGACGCTGATCCCGCGCGACCAGATCGAGCGCACCAAGCGCGACCGGCGCGAGAAGAGCGCCTGACCACTTCACTCCGCAGAGGGAGGCCGGGTCCGCCGTACGGCGGGTTCCCGGCCTCCTTCTCGTGGTGGACGCGACGGGAGCGGCCGCCCTCCTACGGTCGGTGACATGACGCCCAGAAGAATCCTTCGAAGACTGTCTGTCGCCGGCGTGGCCCTGGTGCTGCTGACGCCGCTGACCACTGCCGTCGCCCAGGCGAAGTCCGTCGTACCCGAGATCAAGTGGGGGACCTGTGGGTCCGACCCGAGGCTGAAGCCGTTCCAGTGCGCGAGTGTCGAGGTCCCGACCGACTACGACAACCCGCACGGTCCGACCACGAAGATCGCGCTGACCCGGCTGCCGGCCACCGACCCGGCAGACAAGATCGGCACACTGTTCACGAACCCCGGCGGACCCGGCGGTCCCGGCGTCCTGTTCCTCCATCAGGACGGACTGCGGATCTACACGCCGGAGGTCCGGGCGAGGTTCGACATCCTCGGCTTCGACCCGCGCGGTGTCGGGCAGTCCGACCCGGCGACCTGTTACCCGACCAAGGCCGACGAGTCGAAGGCGCTGGCGAACTACCCGGCGTTCCCGGTGGGGGCGAAGGAGGAGCGCCAGTTCATCGTCGACAGCGCGAAGCTCGCGGTCAGCTGCCGGACCACGTCACCGGACCGGATGGCGCACTACTCGACCGCGAACGTCGCCCGGGACATGGACCTGCTCCGCCAGGCGGTCGGCGACGACAAGCTGTCGTACGTCGGCTACTCGTACGGCACGTATCTCGCTGCGACGTACGCCAAGCTGTTCCCGAACAAGGTACGGGCGCTGGTGCTCGACGGCACGCTGCTCCCGGAGTGGTACTCCGGCTCGAACGGCGACAGGTCTCCGGTCGGTGTCCGGATGAAGCAGGGCGAGGGCGCGTACGACACGTACGAGCAGTTCCTTGCCGAGTGCAAGAAGGCCGGCGGGAACTGCGCGCTGAACAGCCTCGGTGACCCGAAGACGGTCGTCGAGGGCACGCTGGAGCGGCTGAAGACGCATCCGGTCGACCTCAGCATGCCCGACGGCTCCACGCTGAGGATGACGTACGCCCTCGCGGTGGCCGTCACGTTCTCGAACCTGTACGACCCGAACGGGTACCCGGCGCTCGCGCAGCTGTGGACCGAGCTGGCGAGCACGAATCGGGCGAAGGCCGCGACCACCATCCCGCAGGCGATCGTGGAGTGGAACCGCCGCAAGGAGGACTACACCTCGATCGGTACTGCGCTGCAGCCATGCGTCGAGGCGAACCAGTCCGGCCGTCCGCTGGCCTACCCGGCGTACGCCGCGGCCGCGGACAAGCGGGCGCCGCACTTCGGTGCGTACCGCGCGTGGATCGGCATCCAGTGCGAGTTCCTGGGCATCCGCGACCACGACGCGTTCCTCGGCCCGTGGCGGAACAAGGTGAAGCAGCCCGTGCTGGTCTTCGGCACCCGCCACGACCCCGCGACGCCGTACGAGGCCACGAGGCCGTACGCCGACCTGTACCCGGACGCGCGCATGGTGACGGTCGAGGGCTGGGGGCACACCACCATCGGTAAGAGCGCCTGCGCCGACCGTCTCACCACGGAGTACCTGACTGAGCTGAAGGCGCCTGCGGACGGTACGACATGCAACCAGGACCGCAAGCCGTTCGACCCGGTGCCTACAGGGACGCAAGCACCGAGTCTGCTGCCGCAATAGTCTCGTCGACCTGGGCCGCGGTGTGCTCGGTCGACAGGAACCACAGTCCACGCGGGACGATGTTGATCCCGGCAGCGAACATCCCCGCATGGAACCGAGCCATCGCGGCCCGGTCGCAGGCGGCGAACGAGCGGTAGTCGGTGACCTCGGCCTGGTCCGTGACGTACGTCTGGAACACCGGGCCGGGGCCGTCGACAAGCAGCGGTACGCCGTGCCGTGCTGCCGCCGTACGGAGACCGTCCATCAACCGCTGACCCATGGCGTTCAGCGACGGGTAGACGGCGGCACGGTTCTCGTCGAGGTGACGGAGTACTGCGTCCGCTGCCGCCATCGCGACCGGGTGCGAGTTGAACGTACCGGCGTGCGCGACCTTGCCGTCGGCGATCGACGTCATCACCTCGCGGGAGCCGACCAGTGCCGACACCTGCATACCGCCGGCCATCGCCTTCCCGAAGGCGGCCAGGTCGGGTACGACGTTCAGCAGTTCGCCGGCGCCGCCCGGAGCGACCCGGAAGCCGGTGATGATCTCGTCGAAGATCAGCAGCGAACCGTGCCGCCGAGTGAGTTCGCGGAGGCCTTCGAGGTAGCCGGGCTGTGGGGTGATGCAGCCGGTGTTGCAGAGCAGTGGCTCGAGGATGACGGCGGCGATGTCGTCGCCACCGTCCTGCATGACCGAGGCGACCGCTGGAAGATCGTTGTAGGGGAGCACGATCAGGTCGTCCGCGTCGTGCCGCGGCTGGCCCGCCGTACCGCCGACCGCGGTCGGGTGCCGCGCGTCGCCCGCCAGCGCGAGGTCCGGGTGCACGCTGTACAGCACCGGGTCGAGCCAGCCGTGGTAGTTCCCTTCGAACTTCACGATCTTGGGCCGCCCGGTGTGCCCGCGGGCCAGTCGGATCGCGCCGTGCACCGCCTCCGATCCGACGCTGTTGAAGCGGACCAGTTCTGCTGCGGGGACGATGCTGCAGAGGCGCTCGGCGACCTGTGCCTCCAGTTCGTGCTGTGCGGCGTACGCGACACCACGGCGTACCTGTGCAGACACCGCGTCAGCAACCAGCGGCGCTGCATGGCCCAGCAGGTTGGGGCCTTGGCCGAGTACGTAGTCGACGTAGCGGTTGCCGTCCACGTCCCACAGCTCCGCGCCGCCGGCGTGGTCCACGAACAGCGGGCGCTCGGCGCGGCGGGCGTCGCTGGACACTCCCCCCGCGATCACCTGCTTGGCACGGGCGTACAGACGGTCGGCTTGGGTGTGCACAGCGTCCTCCAAGGGCGGTCAGTCGAGCTTCTCGGTCAACAACCGGAACTGCTGGCGTGGCCGGCCGCCGCCGGTGGACCGTGCCGGTGGCAACGGCCAGGCGAGGCCTGCGTCGACCAGCTCCTTCAGCATGCGGCGGCCGGTGCGCTGGGTGACCTGCATGATCGCGGCGACGCTCTCGACGTCTACGACGACCTGCCGGCCGGGTGTGGAGCTCATGGCGGAGGCGATCGACGTGACGATCTCCAGCGCCCGCTGGTCAATGGGCGACGTACTGTCGATCGGTGCGGCGTCAGTCGTGGCAGGGCCTGGCTCCAGGTCCAGCCGGTCGCTGCCACCGTCCAGGTAGACCGCGACCTTCCCACCGGCCGCTACGGACTCCTCCACAGCCATGAGGGCGTTTGCCTCGGCAGCACGAGCCGTCTGGCCTGTACCGGCACCTACCGCGACAGGTACACCGAGCTGCGCGGTCAACGCACCTAGGAAGGGCGCGAAGGCGAACTGCTCGGTCAAGCGCACAAGAGCGCCGTACGTCGTCGTCACCAGGAACAGGGTGTCTGAGCGGCGTGTGACGGAGGCTCCCACCTGACGTGCTTCCGACAGCAGCTTCTGGTGTGTGAGCAGCGCCAGTTCCTGCTGCCAGTAGTCTCCGGACTCAGCACGCGACGGGATCACCTGTACGGCGATCATCGCCAGCTGGTGCGCCCCCATGCGCGTGCCTTGTCCCAGCAGTACTGCGGTCTCCAACGCGTCCCGCACACTCGACCGCGTCGGCGCGATCCGCAGTACAGGTACGCCGGCTGCTTGCAGGTCCCGCTCCACCGACAGGATCGTGGTCAACGCGACCGTCGTGTGCTGCCGCTCGTACTTCTCCCGGTGGAACGCCGCGAACCTGTCCACGGAGGCAGGCCCTTCGTACGGCACGTCGTACACCTCTGCGGTGTCCAGGCCGATCTCGTCGTACGCCTCAGTGACGTCCGCGAGCGAGAGCGAGTCGATGCTGACCCGGCTGAGGTCGACGTTCTCGATCCTCAGCGAGGCCCGCAGCAGGGCGGCGTACAGCGCGGCGCCCGTGAGCGGCAGGTGGGTGGACGGGACGGTGAGCCAGTGGCCGGTCGTCGCCAGGTCGAACGCCCACGGGCCCGGGAACACCGCCGAGTCGATGCGGTCCCGCAGCCGCAGGTAGCGCTCCTCCGCCTCGGACTGGTCGTCGTACCCGCCGGTGAGGAACCGGATGCCGTGGGTGGACCGTTCCGCGACCTCCTGGCCCACCTCCGCCATCGTCTTCACCAGCCGGCGCGGCCCGAACAGGCCGACGGTCACCGACGGCAACCGTTCACCCGACACCTGCTCCGGCTGCTGCGTCTCGTCACTCATTGGTCAACCCCTCGTCCTCCCGGCAGCGGCCGCCACCGGAACAGCTTGCGGGCGTTCCCGCTGAGAACATCTTGACGTTGACCCTCCGTCAGCGGCGCGCACACCACCCGGCCCAGCGACATCCGCTGGTCGATGAACGGGAAGTCCGAACCGAACAGCACCCGGTCGCTGCCGATCTGGTCCACCATCGAGCGGATCAGCGGCCCGGTCATGTGCGAGCCGCACACCTCCAGTAGCAGCGACTCGTACCGGCTTGCCACCTCGATCGCCTCGTCCACGCCGGGTGGGGTGATCCCGGCGTGTCCGAGGATCACCGACGTACCCGGGTAGCGTTCGGCGACCGTCCGGAACATCGCGGGGGAGTCGTACGGCGACCTGTGCTCGGAGTGACTGAGCACGGGGCAGCCCGTCTCCGCGGCGAACTTCCAGACCGCGGCGTACCGGGTGCCGGTCACGGGGTAGCGGTGCAGGCTCGGATGCACCTTGATACCGACGAACCGGGCGTCGTCGGCGAGCCGCGTGAGCTCCCGCTCCGGGTCCTGCCACGGGTTGACGACGGCGTACGCCGCGATCCGGTCCGGGTACGCGTCGACGGCGGCGAGCGACTGCGAGTTGCCGAGGTGCGCGTCCTGCTGGATCGCACGATTGGCCGCGAGCACGGTGACGTCGGTGCCGGTGGCGTCCATCACTGCGACCATCGTCGCGGCGTCCGGAGTGGGGATGAAGAACAGCGAGTACGGGCCGAGGTGCGCGTGCACGTCGACACTGCGGTACTGCGGCCGGCGGCCGATCACGGCCGGGCTCCGAGCCGGAACAGGCGGCTCGCGTTGCCGAAGCCGACCCGGCGGACGGTCGGGTCGTCGAGCCCGGACCAGGCCAGCCGGACGATGCTCTCGCCGGGGTCGCGGACGCCGAGCCCGGTGGCGAACAGGAGACGATCGGCGAGGTCGTTCTCGGCGAGCCACTCGGCGCCCTGGTGCGCCGCGAAGTCGACGAGGTCGACGTGAACGTTGGGGTGGCCATCGAGTGCGGCCCAGAGCTCGCGGAGCTTCCGGTAGCCGAGGGTGGAGAGGACGATCGGTAGCTCGGGGTGGCGGGTCGCTATCGCGCCGAGCTCCGGCCAGGAGAGCTCGGCCGCGTCGACACACAGGGGCAGGCGGTTGGCCTCGAGCGCTTCGTACAACTCGTCGAGCAGCCCGGGCGAGTAGCCGTGCGATGCCGGATGAATCCGGAACGCGGCCACACCGTCGTCGAGCGCCCGCTCAACCAGTCCGCTCAGCGAGTCCAGCTCGCCGGCTGTTGCCGGCACCGCAGTCCAGCAGGCGACCACTCCACGATCAGCCAGATCATGTGCCACCGCAGACGCTTCACTGTTCCCACCGATCGGATCGTGCAACCAGGACGCCATCGCGCTGACCAACGCACCAGATAGCTCGAACCGGTCGAGATGCGCGGCGATCGCCTCCCGATCGGCAGCCGGCAACAGACTCGCAGGGTGAGCCCCAGTCACCACCCGAGCATCGAACCACCCAGAAGTCACCCCTTTACTCATCACGACCGGCTTCCACAGTCCAGGGGCCGGCGTACGGGAGGGTGAGGTGCGCCCAATCGTTCTCGACAACCGCGTCGACGGCTATGTCGTCCAGCCGGATCTCTCCACTGGCATGGATCCACAGTCCACAGCGGGCCGAGCTGTTGACCTCGAAGCGGATCCCGTCGTCGGTCAGCTTCGCGAGTACGTCGACCTCGTCCGTCGAGCGTAGGAGTCCCGGGAGTTCGCGTACGCCCCAACCGATTGCCCAGGACAACTTCCCGTCGACGGTCCGGGCCCAGGTCGACGTACCGATCCGATCGACGGTCGCGCCGAAGCCGACCACCAGTTCACCGTCGGCCCGCTCCGCCGTCACCGCGGGCGGCTCGCCCTGAGCGTGCGGTACCAGCACGGTCGTGAAATCACCAACCGTCCGCGTGATCGCCAGCGAATGGAGGGGTCCGTATTCAGCCGACCGACTACGCAGGACCGGGCGGCGGGCGATGCCTTCTGTCAGTTCGGCCGCGGTGGCGTCCGCGTCGAGCAGCAGGAGACCCGGCCCGTCCGGCGCGGAGGCGTCGTACGTGCCTGGTCGCAGCTCTCGCCACGGGTGCAGTGCATGCCAGTACGCACGGAACGTTGCCCCCTCGGCGTTGTCGACCACCACGAAGTACGACGGCTCCTCGCGGACCAGCGCAATCGTCCGCGACTGAGGGATCCCGTACCCGTGGTGTCGCCCGGCGAAGACGGCAACCGGCCCCGTGTCCACCAAGGCGTCGACCTGCACACCCCGGTCCGTAGACAGCTCCCGACCGTCCACCACCACAGTGTTGTGCCCGAGTCCCGCCTGGTACCAGGTCAGGTACGACGGATCGTCGTAGCTCGGCGGACCACCTGCCTCCCACAGCAACGGCTGCTGCCACCCGTCCACCACAAGATCGAGCACCGCCCGATGCGAGTGCGACTCCAGCTCGTGCTCGATGTGCGGCCCGTGGTTGATGACGGCCCGGATGTCCGCACCCCGGAGGATCGTGTACCCCGAATCAGGCAGCACAGTCGACGGCGCCAGCTCAGCCGCAGGCCCCGGCTCCAACCACCGCTCCTCCCGCCCAGCCCAAGCAGGAAACGCAGCAGCCTCAGCAGCAAGCTCCGACGGCGACAGCCACTGCGCGGCAACCCGCGCCAACGCAGGGTCGTTCAGCAGATAGCTACCGCGCAGCAACGACGCAGCCGGCCACTCGATCCCGCTGTCCTGCAGGTGCGGCATCCACCCGCCGGACGACGCCAACTCGCCCATCCACCCATGCATCGCAGCAAACCGAGGATGCGCCGCCACGGCCGGGTCGATCCGCGCTGCGGTCTGTAGAGCGGTCAGAACCATCCGGTGGTACCCGGGCGACCTCTCGTAGTGTCCGCCGTCCGGATAGACGTCCAGAACCAAGTGCTCCTCGATCCGCTCCCTGGCACGCGCCGCCCACGCCGCAGACTCCACCAGGCACGGCAGTACGGCGCTCAGGTGCAGCAGCTCGGTAGCGCAGACCAGCTGCCAGTTCCCGTGCCGGAACACGTCGTGCTCGTCGTACGCCCACCGGGCACCACCGACAAGCGTCGCCACCAGCCGGCCCCAGACGCAGTCGGAGAGCGGTGAGGTCGTCAGTACTTCAAGAGTCGGCAGCAGGCTACGACAACGAGCCCACGTGCCTAGCGAGTACCAGACGGGGTCCAGCCCAGGCCACTCGCCAACAACGGTGTCACGCCGCTCCACCCACTCGTCCAGGTGCCGCTCGAACGCCTGCAGGTACCGCTCGTCACCAGTCAGCAGCCACGCCTGCACCCCTGGCAGTAACCACCCCAGGTAGTGGAAGCCGTAGAGCTGCGAGCGCCCAAGCCCACGCCCAGTAACGTCCACTCCCGAGAGCAACGGCGCAGCAGCGGCCAGGGCGGCATCCGGTTGTGCTGCGGCGGCCCACTCGGGCAACGGCCAGGCCGGCCGCCGCAGCTGCTGACCGACAAAGCCGCGAAGCCCCTCAAGATCGGCGGCGCGCGAGCCGAACGCCTTGAGCAGATCGTCGGTCCCGATCCGGTTGATCCGCCCGTCGATGTGCCGGGGCTTCTCAGGACCCGAGCTCACGAGACCTCGACCGGCTGCCGCGTCTCGATCGACAGGTGCGCGGCCTCCAGTACGGCGGTCACGTTCCGGCTGCTCTCGATCGTGATCAGCGGTTCCCGTCCGGTACGGCAGCAGTCGACCCAGTGCGCGATCGCGTCGGCGTACGCACCGGACGGGACCCCGTGCATCACCCGCTGCAGCATGTTCCGCGGATACGTGTACCCGTCCGCCCGCGCCAGTACGACGCTTTCCTTCTGCCGATCCAGCTGTACGACGCCGTTGTCCGCGACCACCGACACGTACGAGTCGACCGTCGTCGGGAACGTGTTCGGATAGATCCACGCCGACTCGAACGTCGCCACCGCGCCCCGCGAGTACTCCGCCTGGATCTGGATCGCGTCGGGCGTGTCGATCCCGAGCGACCGCAGCTTCCCCCAGCGCGCCGTCGCGTACACCCGCCGTACCTGGTCGCGCAGCAACCACGACACCAGGTCGATGTCATGACTCGAGAGAAACCAGGCACACGTCGTCCGGTCCGCCCACGACAGCATCTCGGTCGGCACGAAGATCGTGTCGTCCTTCCGCGCGTAAGCGACCGCGCCCTCGCCGAGATCGGCGAGCAACTCGTAGGCCTGTGCGTACGCCGGCACCCACCGGTGATTGAACAAGCACATCGCGACGACACCGTTCGCCCGGATCGCCTGCACCGCGGCGTCCGCCTCGGCGACCGACGTGGTCAGCGGCTTCTCCACCAGAATGTGCTTACCGGCCGCGGCGGCCTGCACCATCATCTCGCCGTGCAGGTCGTCCGGAGTGGTCAGCACGACGGCGTCCACCGAGTCACTCGCCAGCAGTGCCGCGAGATCGGGGTACACCTCCGGCCGGGCGCCGCGGCCGCCGATGTCGCCGGCGAGCAGCTCGGCGGATGCCGCCGAACGGCTGGTGACCGCGGTGATCGAGGCGTCGGGCCGGGCGGACAACGACAGCGCGTTGCCGCGCCCCATGATCCCGGCCCCGACGATCCCGATCCGCAGCTTGTCGGACGTCACAGTCACTTTCCCTTCGCCAGCGTGTCGTTCCAGGCCTTCTCGGCGGCGTCGAGCGCCTGCTGAGCGGTCTTCGTCCCGGACATGTACGCCCGGACCTGGTCGTCGAAGAGCTGGCGCAGCTGCTCGTCGTTTCCGGAACCCATCGACGCGTCCACGCTCTGCTTGAAGGTGTCGACGAGGATCTTCCGGGCCTGGTCGGCCGGCGCCGTCCCGGTGACGTCGGTGAAGAACGGGTCCTCGAGCGCCTTCACCGAGGACGGGTAGATCGGCACCAGCTTGCAGAGTGCGAGCTGCTGCTCGGGCGCCGCGACGTACTTGAGCCACGCCGCCGCGGCCGCCTGGTGACCGGACTTCGCCGGGATCCCCATCACCTGCTGGCCGGGCATGTAGAACTTGCCGTCGGCACCTGTCACCGGCGGGCCGACCACGATCGACGAGTAGACCGCGGGCGCGTTCTTCTGCACGTTGAGCAGCGAGCTGGACACCGCCGCCGGGTTGAACGCGATCAGCTTGTTCTCCAGCGTCTGCGGCAGGTCCCGCCGGTTCTCGCCGAGACTGCCGGGGGCGATCGCGCCCGAGTCGAACGGCTTCTTGAACTTCTCCAGCAAGGCCAGCGTTTCCGGCGTGTTGAACGCGGCCTTCTTGCCGTCGCCGGAGAGCAGCTTGACGCCGTCGGCCTGCACCACGGCCGAGTACGCCATGAAGTTGGTCGCGGACTTGCCGGTCGCGTCGTGGTACTTCGTGGCCAGCGCGAGCGCCTCGTCGTACGTCGCCGGCGGCTTCGCCGGATCGAACCCGGCCTTGGCCAGCAGGTCCTTGTTGTAGAACGACAGCGACGTACCGCCGTTGTACCAGGGAATCGCGATCCGTTTGCCGTCGACAACCAACGGCTCGGAGAGGTTCGGCAGGTACGCCGCCGCGTCCTCCTTGCTGAACAGCGAGTTCAGGTCGGCCATCGAGGAGGCGAACAGCCCGGTGGTCGCCGAGGTGAAGTTGACGACATCCGGCACCTTGCCGCTGGCCAGCGCGGCCAGCAGCTTGGTGGTGATGTCCTGCCCCGGCACGTCCACCCACTTGATGTGCACTTTCGGGTGGTCCTTCTGGTAGGCGTCGATCCACTGCTGGATGTCCGGCCCGTAGTTCTTCTGCAGGTTGATCGTCCACCACTCGACGTCACCGGAGTACGCGTCGCCGGACTGCTTCTGGTCGCCGCCGCCGGCCGGGCTGCCGGACACACAGCCGGCCAGACAGCTGACCGCCGCGAGCATGAGGGTGGCGACGAGCGCGAGTCGGAGTCGGGCCATCATTGGCTCCTCAGAATGGAGTGTCCTAAACCTGGCTTACAGACATCAGAGTGTTCGCCATTGGATCGCGTGAGTCAACGGAACGCCTGAAGTTTTCTGGAGTTAGCGCTTCCTGCCGTCCAGAGTTGTGCGCTACGGTTCCGGTCTGAAAGCCGGGTTTCAGACATGAGGAGCGTGCATGCCGGGTCTGAAGGGCCGTGTGGTCGGTCAGCACAGGTACACGCCGTACGTGTTCATGCTGCCCGGGCTGCTGTTCTACGCCGCGATGTTCGCCTGGCCGGCCGTGATCGCGATCCAGCTGGCGTTCTCGGACTACGACATCGTGCATCCGGTGCGCTTCTCCGGCCTGGACAACTTCGTCCACCTGGTGCACGACCCGCGGGTCTGGATCGCGTTGCGGAACTCGCTGCTTTTCGTGCTGATGTTCCTGCCGCTGACCGTGGTCGCGCCGCTGTTCCTCGCGATGCTGGTGAACCTGAAGCTGCGCGCGATCCAGGCGTTCCGGATGCTCTACTACCTGCCGGTGATCACGTCGATGGTGGCGGTGGCGGTCGCCTGGCGGTACGTCTTCAACCGCGAGGGCGTGGTCAACTGGGTGCTCGGGCTGTTCGGCGCCGGCCCGACGGACTTCCTGCTCGACCGGCACTGGGCGCTGCCGACCGTCGTACTGCTGGAGGCGTGGAAGAACGCCGGCCTGTTCATGATGATCTACCTGGCCGGGCTCCAGGCGGTGCCGTCCGACCAGGTCGAGGCCGCGACGATCGACGGTGCCGGACCGTGGCAGCGGCTGCTGTACGTCGTCGTGCCGGCGCTGCGGCCGACGTTCGCGGTGACGCTCGTACTCAGCATGCTCGAGGCGATGCGGGCGTTCGAGTCCGTGTACGTGCTGACCCGCGGCGGCCCGCTCGACGCCACTCTCACCCTCGGCTACTACATCTGGTCGAAAGCCTTCCAGGACTACGACATGGGATACGCGAGCGCTGTCGGCCTGCTGCTGTGGGCGATCATGATCGTCCTCGCCGGGTTCAACCTGCTGGTCACACGGCGGAGGGATGTCTGATGAGTCGTCGGGTTGCGTGGTACGTCGTGCTCGTCGCGGTGGCGGCGTTGTTCGTCGGACCGTTCCTGATCCTGCTGAGCGCAGCGACCAAACCGGCAGGCCAGGACGTGTTCGGGTTCCCGCCCGACCTGATTCCGCGGCCGCCGGTCGGCACCTGGTTCCGCGAGGCGTGGACGACGATCCCGTACGCACGGTTCCTGGTGAACTCGGTGATCTACGTCGGCATCACGGTCCCGGCGTACCTGGTGGTGTCGGCGCTGACGGCGTACCCGCTGGCCAGGATCGCGTTCCGCGGCCGCGGTGTGTTCTTCATGCTGTTCCTGTCGATCATGTTCCTGCCCGGCGAGCTGATGCTGATCCCGCGGTTCCTGGTGATGAGCCAGCTCGGGCTGACCGACACGTTCGCGTCGGTGATCCTGCCGGCCATCCTGTCCTCGCTCGGGATCTTCCTGCTCCGCCAGGCGTTCGCGCAGATCCCGGACGAGGTCGTCGAGGCCGCCCGGGTCGACGGCGCGAACGAGTTCCAGATCTTCGGTCGGATCTGCGTACCGATCGTCGCCCCGACCCTCGCCGTGCTCGCGATCCTCGGATTCGTCTCGGTGTGGAACAGCTTCATCTGGCCGCTGGTCGTGCTGACCAGTCAGTCCAAGTTCCCGATCGCCCTCGGGATCGCCTACCTCAGTGGGGTCGCCGGTACCGACGTCCGCGGTCTTGCGGCCGGCACGGTGATCTCGCTGGTTCCCGTCATCGTTGTCTTCCTCCTGCTGCAGAAACGCATCCTCAACAGCATGGGCGGCGCAGTCAAAGGCTGACCCCTTCACCCTTGTGAGGCATCATGCACCCCACCCGCCGCACCTTCGTCCTCGGAGCCACCGCGGGCGGTATCGCCGCCTGGGCAGGTCTCCCGTCGCTCGCTTCCGCCGATCCACTCGCCTACGACTCGTCACCGGCCTTCGACGTCGCGCAGGCCGGATACCTGGCCTCCGACCCCCAGCACAACGAGGCCGGCCTGTACGCCTGGGGTGAGTCCTACTTCCTGCTCAGCCTGCTCCGGATGTACGAGGCCTACCAGGACGAGCGCTACCTGCGTACGTTCGAGGACCGGGCCCGGCACGTGATGCGGACCACCGACCACGCCCGGCACGTCGTGGACTATGCGGGCCGCTCGGGCAAGGTCTGGCGGACCGCCGGCAACTACACCGCGGGGCACGGCGTACTGCCCGACGGCACCGGCAAGCCCGCGGTCCAACTGCGCTGGGCCGGCACCCGGTCGGCCGAGTCGACGGCCGAGGTGTCGAACGTTGCCGACAGCACCTTTACTCTCGTACTGCGCAACCCGGGAACGACGGCCGTGGTGACCTTGCGGAACGTCGACCTCGACCCCACGTCCCCGGCGTACGTCGTGACCGCGGTGAACAACGCGTACAACGCCGGGCTGCGCTGGACCGCGGTCGAGCTCCGGGACGCCCCGGCGGCGGCTCCCGCCCCGGCAGCGGGCAGCATCGCCTTCCAGCCGCAGTACTACGTGTTCGCCGTACACACCGGGATGATCGCGTTCCCGCTGGCCCGGTACGCCCGGATGGTGCTGCAGTCGTCGAAGCTCAGATCGCGCCACAAGTTCGCGCGGGAGGTCCTGGACGCGGCGACCCAAGCCGTTGCCTTTCACGACCCGGAGTGGGACGGGACCGGAAACTACGTGTGGCCGAAGGGCGCGCCGATCCCGTTCGACGGGACGATCCAGCCGTACAACCAGAGCCAGGCCCTCGGGCAGGTGATGGTCGAGCTGTTCCGCGTGACGAAGCAGCCTCGGTACCGGACTCGGGTTCAGCAGCTGCTGAAGTCGTATCAGCCCGCTCTACGACCGGTCGACGGCGCGTACGTGTGGACGTACTGGCCGCCGTACAGCGAGTTGTACGCCGGTTACCCCAAGACCGCGGGCATCTCCGAGTACACGCCGTCGTACCCGGCGTCGACGCAGGTCGAGGACCTGAGCCACGCGGCGATCAGTACCGAGTTCGTGCACGCGGCGTACGACGCGGGCATCGACGGCGGGCCGGCGACGGACGTGCAGGCGTTCGCGAAGACCTTCACACAGAAGCTGATCCGGTCCGCGAACGAGGTCTGGTTCCGCCTCGACGGGACCGGGGACGCCGTACCGGCGAACGCGGTGCAATGCGCCCGCTGGGGCGAGTACGCCGAGCAGGACCTGCTGATCTACCAGCAGTCGTTGCGCGTGTACGACGCGGTGCAACTCCAACCCGTACAAGGCTCGCACGCGTTGGGCATCGCGTACCTGAACTGGGCGAAGAACTCTGGATGGAGGAACAAGTGAGACTGCTCCGGATCCATACTCCGGACGGCCTGCGCGACGCAGTCCTGAACGACGACGGCAGGGTGCAACCGCTGACGGACGGGTCACCCGACGGTGCCGCCCTGGACCTCGCGGAGGTGCGGCTCGCAGCACCTCTCGATCCAGGAAAGATCGTGTGTGTAGGCCTCAACTACGCCGACCATGCGGCCGAGGGTGGGCAGCAGGCACCCGCCGAGCCGATCCTGTTCCTGAAGGCGCCGGACACCGTCGTCGGTGCGTACGACGACATCGTGATTCCGCGCGGGAGTGAGAAGACGGACTGGGAGGTCGAACTCGGCGTGGTGATCGGCCGCACGGCGGCGTACCTGAACTCCACGTCGGAAGCGCTCGGCCATGTCGCCGGGTACGTGCTGGTCAACGACGTGTCCGAGCGGCACTTCCAGCTCGAGCGCGGCGGGCAGTGGGACAAGGGTAAGAACTCCGCGACGTTCTGCCCACTCGGGCCGTGGATCCTGACCGCCGACGAGGTACCGGATCCGCAGGCGATCAAGCTCGGGCTGGACGTGAACGGCGAGCCGTTGCAGGACAGCTCGACCGCCGAGATGATCTTCGGCGTCGCGCACCTCGTGCACTACATCTCCCAGTTCATGACGCTCTATCCGGGCGACGTGATCAGCACCGGTACGCCGGCCGGCGTCGGCGCGGGCCAGAAGCCGCCGCGCTACCTGCGGGCAGGCGACGTACTCCGGACCTGGGCCGACGGACTGGGGGAGCAGCGCAACCAGCTGGTCGCGGCGCCATGATGGACCTGCACGCAGGCACAACCCGGGTTTTGAGCGTTCGAACAGCGTCGAAACCGGGGTTCTGCCTGCATGGAGAACCGCCTAGGCCTTCAACGCCGCCGCGACGGCGTCGGCGACGGGGGTGGTCGGGCGGCCGATCAGTCGGCTGAGGTCGCCGCTGCGACGGGCCAGCAGGCCACGCTCGATCGCGTCGTCGACGCCGACGAACAGCTGGGCCACCGGCTCGGGCAGGCCGGCACCGACCAGCACCTGCGCATGGTCCGCGGGCGAAAGGTTGTTGTAGGCAACGGCTTTCCCGGACTGCTTCGACAGCTCCGCGGCGTACTCGGTCAACGTCCAGTCGGTGTCGCCGTTCAGCTCGTACGCCTTCGTCTCGTGCCCCTCCCCGGTCAGTACGACGGCTGCGGCCGCCGCATAGTCGCGGCGCGCCGCCGACGCGATCCGGCCGTCGCCCGCACTGCCGACGACGCCGTTCGCCAACTGGACGGGGATCTGGTCGGTGTAGACCTCGTTGTACCAGCCGTTGCGGAGGAACGTGTACGGCAGCCCCGAGTCGAGGATCGCCTGCTCGGTGGCGATGTGGTCCGTGGCCAGGTCGAAGTCCGCCTTCGGCCCGCCGAGGGCGCTGGTGTACGCGATCCGTGCGACCCCGGCCTCCTTCGCCGCGGCGATCACGGCGCGGTGCTGGTCGAGCCGGTTCGGCTCGAGGCCCGAGATCAGCAGGACCGTGTCGCCCGCCCCGAAGGCTTTCGCCAGCGCGTCGGTGTCGTTGTAGTCGGCGATCCGCACCTCGACGCCGCGGTCGGCGAGCGGGGCGGCCTTCTCGGCGTTCCGCGCGACGGCGACGACCTGGTCGGCGGGGACCCGCTGCAGCAGCTCGTCGACGACGAGGGTGCCCAGGTGACCGGTTGCTGCGGTGACGACGATGCTCATCGATTGCTCCTTCTCGTTGATGTCTGTCACCGACAGTAGACGGCATCTGCGAGCGGATCTATGTCCATCAGGCGCTGGTTTATGTCCGATCGTCTTGATCGCTGCGCGTATGATGCCTGGTATGGATGTACTTGCAGACGTCGTCGACGCGATGCGGACAGGTCCCGCCACCTCCGGACGCACCGACGTCCGCGGGCCGTGGGGCCTGGGCTTCGTGCACTCGTCCGGCGCCACCTTCCACCTCGTCCTGCAGGGTTCGGCGTGGTTGCTGCCGCCGGACGGTCACCCGATCCCGCTCGGCCCGGGTGACGCGGTGCTGCTGCCGCGCGGCCTCGACCATGCGCTCGTCGATCACCCGGACTCGGCGGTGGTTCCTTTCGACCCGACCGTCGCGGAGCCGCCGCAGGGGCAGGGCGCGCGGGCGTTGCTGTTGTGCGGGACGTACCGGCTGGATCGCGAGCGCCCGCACCCGATGCTGACCCGGCTGCCGGACGTGGTCGTCGTACCGGCGGATCCGGGGCGGCACAGGTCGTTGCATACGGCAATCAGCATCCTGGGTGAGGAGCTCGACGCGCAGCGGCCCGGCGCGACGGCCGTCGTACCGGCGCTGGTGGACGCCTTGCTGGTGCTGATCCTGCGGGCCTGGATGGAGGACCACAACTGCCCGACGGACCGCGGCTGGGCGCGGGCGCTGACGGATCCGTCCGTCGTCCAGGCGCTGGAGCTGATCCACGAGCGGCCCGGCGCCGCGTGGACGGTCGCCGAGCTGGCGTCGGACGTCGGGTTGTCGCGGGCCGCGTTCGCGCGCCGGTTCACCGAGGCGGTGGGGGAGCCGCCACTGACCTACCTGTCCCGCTGGCGGATGACCACCGCGGCACGGCTGCTGCGCGACCACGACCGCCCACTCGCCACGGTCGCCAAGGCGATCGGGTACACCTCGGAGTTCGCTTTCGCGAAAGCCTTCAAACGCGACTTCGGCGTACCCCCGGGCACCTACCGCAAGCAGCTCACCCTCGCGCTGTAGGAATTTTACCGAGTCTGCGCAATCATGGGCAGCAAGCACCGCACACACTCAAGGTTCCTGGATGGTCACCCACGGTTCGGGGGATCCGGAGGCCTGCCGCCCTGAGTACCCGTGAAGGTGAGGCTCATGAGCCCAATCAGTCGCAGGACCCTCGTTCTCGGCGGACTCGCCGCGGCTGGTGCCGGCGCCGTCCCGGCAGCCGCACAGTCATCCGTGATCACAGCCACCGCCACCGCCGCCGTCCCGTACCCGTTCCAGCTCGGCATCGCGTCCGGCGAGCCCGACGCGAACAGCGTCGTGCTCTGGACCCGCCTGGCGCCGTCGCCGACCAACGCCGACGGCCAGGGCGGGATGGCGAACGCCGACGTCGCCGTCGACTGGCAGGTGTCGACGACCGACACGTTCGCCACCCTGGTGTCCTCGGGGACCGTTACCGCGCCGTACGCCGCCGCGCACTCGGTGCACGCGATCGTGGGCGGTCTCGCCCCGGACTCCGACTACTTCTACCGGTTCCGCGCGCAGGGCCACCTCTCGCCGGTCGGCCGGACCCGCACCACGCCCGCCGTCGGCGCCGCCGGCCGCGACCTGCTGATGGCGTTCACCTCCTGCTCGCACTACGAGGAGGGCTACTTCACCGTGTACCGCCGGATCGCCGAGGAGAACCCGGGCGTCATCCTGCACCTCGGCGACTACATCTACGAGTACGGCGCGACGGCCGGCCGGACCAGGCTGCACCTCGGCGACGAGACCGTGTCGCTCGCGGACTACCGCCGCCGGTACGCGCAGTACAAGACCGACCCGGACCTCCAGGCGGCGCATGCCGTCGCGCCGTGGATCGTCGTACCGGACGACCACGAGGTGGAGAACAACTACGCGGGGACGGTGCGCGAGAACAACACGCCTGCGCTGACGGCGGCGCAGTGGACCGCGCGGCGCTCGGCGGCGTACCAGGCGTACTACGAGAACATGCCGCTGCGGCCTGCTCAGGTCAACAGCGGCAACAGTATCCAGCTGTACCGGCGGCTGCGCTGGGGGAGCCTGGCGACGTTCCACATGCTCGA
The DNA here is from genome assembly GCF_017876295.1 of Kribbella aluminosa. Lineage (NCBI taxonomy): Bacteria > Bacillati > Actinomycetota > Actinomycetes > Propionibacteriales > Kribbellaceae > Kribbella > Kribbella aluminosa. The sequence continues at coordinate 3,172,898 of NZ_JAGINT010000002.1, forward strand.
CACGCGCCAGTACCGCAACGACCAGGCCTGTGGTGACGGCTGGAAGGTGTGTTCGGACGCGGACCTGCGTCACGCAGTCTGCCCGGTAACGCCCAGGAGAGCTGGCTGCTCGACGGACTGGGGCAGCACCTGGGCACGTGGGACATCATCGGCCAGCAGGTGTTCTTCGCCCGCCGGTTCAACTCGACCGGGGCGAGCATGGACTCGTGGGACGGGTACCGGGCGTCGCGGGCGCGCATCCAGCAGGGCTGGGTGGACCGGGCCGTCCGCAACCCCGTCGTACTGACAGGGGACGTGCACCGCGCGTGGGCGAGCGATCTGAAGGCCGACTACAACAACGCGAACTCCGCGACGATCGGTACGGAGCTGGTCACCAGCTCGGTCACGTCGAGCGGCGACGGCGACGGGTCGACCTCGGTGCCTGATGTGGGTACGAACCCGTGGCTGCAGTTCTACAACAACCGCCGCGGGTACGTGCGCGCTACGGTCAGCCCGACCGAGCTACGGGCCGATTTCCGCAACGTGGCAAAGGTTTCCGAGCACGGTGCCGCTGCCGCGACCGTGAAGTCGTTCGTCGTCCAAGACGGCCACCCCGGCCTGCAGGCGGTGTGACCATGAAGAAGACAGTAGCTACCGTTGCGCTTGTGGTTGCCGGGCTGGTCTGTACGACTGGGGCTGCCTTTGCGCACATTGCGGCTCCTACGTGGACAACCGCGAACAGTGTGTCCACCGGTGACCAGGACAACGCCTCCGTAGCCACCAAAAGGAACGGGTACGTCGCTGTCGTCTGGGAGGACGACCCTGACGGCAACGGGTACTACAACATCCCGTACCGCGTCGTGAACACCGCAGGCGCGGTCACAGCGTCCGGCAATGCCAACAGCAGCGCGACTGGTCAGCAGATCAACCCACGGGTCGCTGTAGACCCGGACGGTGCACCTGCTGGTGCCGGTGTGGCGTTCACGGTCGTGTGGGAGGACATCCAGACCGGCGCACAGGCCACCGTGAAAGCCGCTGGCTTCACGGGCCCGACCACGCGCGCCTGGGAGATCTCGGCTTCTGCCACGACCGGCCAGCACCACAACCCCGACGTGGCCGTGTCCGCGTCGGGCGACGCAGTTGTCGTCTGGGACGACGATGCCGACGGCAACGGCTACTACCAGATCGGCCTGATCCGGCTGGCTCGTACGAACGGCGCAGCCACGCTCTCACGCCGCTCCGCGAACGCCTCCGGCGGCGGCCAGCAGACGCACGCGTCGGTAGCCGCTGACTTCAACGGCGACTTCGCAGTCGCCTGGGAGTCCGACCACACCGGTACTCCAGGTGTCTGGACGCGCTCGTTCACCTCAACCGGTACGGCGCGCTACGTCGACACAGAGGTCGCAGGCGGCGGTACTGCACCGTCAATCGGCATCGACGACCAGGCGCAGTCAGTCGTCGGCTGGACCACCCAAGGAAGCGACCCTGATGTCTGGGTTCGTGGCTTCGGCACCGATGGGACCGATACCGGCCGCCTGTCCTCGCAGAAGCTCAGCTCGGTGAGCACGGGCCGGCAGGAGCAGATGGCGGTCGCGGTCTCGCCGTACGCCGAGGTCGCCGTCGCATACACCGACGACAGCGACGGCAACACGTACGACCAGGTCATCCTGGGCACAGGCATCTCCAACAACAGTTGGTGAACCGGTCTGAGGGATCTCACGTATGTGCGGGTGAGAGGAGATCCTGATGAAGACCACAACGTTGTTCATTGGTGCAGCAGTGGCGGCGCTTGGCACTCTGACCGCCTGCGGTGGCAGCAACAGCAGCCCCCCGCCGTCCTCCGGCGGGGGTGCTGCTGCGGCCGTCTCCGTCAAGGACGTCAGCGGGGTCGGCCAGGCGCTGGTCGACGCCTCCGGGAAGACGCTGTACTTCGCCGACCAGGAGGCCGGCGGGATGATCAAGTGCACCAGCGGCTGCCTGGACATCTGGGTGCCCGCGACCGGGACCGCCGCCGACGCCAAGTCGGTCAGCGGACTGGGCACCATGAAACGCTCCGACACCGGCGCGGACCAGCTGACCTTCCAGGGCAAGCCGCTGTACAGCTTCAAGCTCGACAACAACGGCCAGGCCAAGGGCAACAACGTGACCGACAACTTCGCCGGCACCAGCTTCACCTGGCACGCCGCGACCACGTCCGCGACGCCACCGTCGTCGGCTCCGTCGTCGTCCTCCGGTGGCGGCTACGGCAACGGTTACTGACGTTTGTAGACAGCCGTCAGCTGCCCGCGGGCGATCGTGCTGCCGTCGATCGACTTGAGAGCGTCGGCGAGTTTGGTGCCGGCCGGGAGGTTGGTTGCCTTGGACAACGCATAGACGGTGAAGCGGTAGTGGTGCATGCCGCTGGGCGGGCACGGGCCGTAGTACGACGGTTTGCCGGCCGAGTTGGCGGCCTGCGCGGCGCCGGGTGGTGTGCCGCCCGCGGCCAGCGACGTGGTCTTCGGATCGACGTCCAGGAGGACCCAGTGTGTGAACGTGCCGCTCGGCGCGTCCGGGTCGTCGACGACGATCGCGAGCGCCTTGGCATCGTCCGGCGTACCGGTCCAGGCGAGCGGCGGCGAGTTGCCGGCGCCGTCGCAGGTGTACTTCGCGGGGATCGAGCCGCCGTCGTGGAACGCCGGACTGGACACGGTGATCCGCGACGGCGCGGTGGTGGCGGGCTCCTTCGGCCCGCCGCCGCTGCAGCCCGCCGTACCGAGCAGCATCACCGCGCACAGCAGCACACGCCTCATGGCCTCAACGTACTACCGCAGCTCGTTGCTCCAGGCACCGATCAGCGTACGGTCAGCGTGTGGTCAGCCGGATGACCGGGAGCTCCCGATCCGTCTTCAGCTGGTAGTCCGCGAACCGCGGTGACGCCGCGATGATCAGCTGCCAGGCCTCCTCGCGCTCCGCCCCGTGCAACTGCTCGGCGCGTACGTCGACCGTCTCGCCGCCGACGTCGATCCGTACGTCGTCGGGGTGCGCGGCGAGGTTGTAGTACCAGGCAGGGTTCCCGGTTGCCCCGGCCGCCGCGGCCACGATCAAGCGGCTGCCGTCCGCGGCGGGGAACCAGCCGAGCGGCGTGAACCGCTCCTCGCCGGACCGGCGCCCGACGGTCCGCAGTACCAGGGCGTCGAAGCCCATGAACTTGCTGTTCCGGCCGCGGCGGATCCGGCGGGAGACGAGGCTGTTCATCCATTGCACCAGCCGCCCCTTGGGCTGCCGGGAGCCGCGGGTGCCGGCGCGGGTGTCGAAGCTCATGACGTGTGCACTGTGCGCTTGGTGGTGACCTGGTCGCCGTGGCCGAAGGGCTTGCCCTCGAGGTTGAAGCTCCAGGAGATCGTCGGCGTGATCCGCAGATACTTGCCGGCCCCGAACTGCCCGGTCCGCTCGACGGTCTCGGCGGTGCCGTAGATGCGCAGGTAGCGCGGGACCCACGGATCCGTGGACGGCACGTCGTCGAGGATCACCGCGACCTTGGTGTTGCCGGCCTGCACGTTGCGGTACTTCCGCGTCTTCGCAGGGTCGAGGCCGCCGATGAACAGGTGCGTGCCGTCGTACTCGAACCCGACCGGTACGGCGTCCGGCTGGCCGTCGGGGCCGACCGTCGCGATCCGGGCGATCCGCTGGGAGCGCAGGTACTCGAGTTCCTCGTCGCTGAATGACATCGGTCCTCCACGGTGGTTAATGCCATGTACTGTATGCGAGATTAACCATACATGCCATGTACCGTAGTGCCGTGGGCGAGACGTGGGCGGAGCAGCTGGACACCGGTACCGGGCTGATCCAGCTGATGACGCTCGTTCAGGGGATCTACACGACCGCCTCGGAGCGGCACGAGCTGACGCCGGTGCAGGCCAAGCTGCTGTGCGTGCTGATCGGCGGACCGCGCGGGATGGCGGAGCTGGCGCAGCTGTTCGGCGTCGAGAAGGCCGCGCTGACCGGTTTGATGGACCGGATCGAGAAGCGTGGGCTCGCGGTGCGTTCCGCCGTACCGGGGGACCGGCGCGCGGTCCGGGTGACGCTCACCGAGGCCGGGCGGCAGGCGGCGTCCGCGTTCCACTCCGACATGGGCGAGGCGCTCGGTCGGCTGACGGACTCGATCCCGTCCGGCGACCGCGAGCAGTTCCGCAGTACGGTCGAAGGTATCATCCTGAGGTGCCGCACGTCACCGTCCGCCGAGTGAGCTCCCGGGCTGCGGGGAGAGCGTTTACCCCTACGATCGAGGGCGTGCCCAACCCGTTGAGTTCCTGAGATGTCGGCCGTCATCGGCGCCTTCGCGGCGCTGGTCGCAGTGGCCGCGCTCGGGTACGTCGTGGGCCTCTTCGGCGTACTGCGCTCGCAGGACGAGCTGGTGCTGTCCCGGCTGGCGTTCTTCGTGGCGACGCCCGCGCTGCTGTTCACCACCGTCGCGCGCGCCGACCTGCGGTCGATCTTCTCGGTGGTACTGGTCACCAACCTGATCAGCCTGTTCGTGGTGCAGGCGGTGTTCCTGCTGATCGCGGTGGTGCTGTGGCGGCGGACTCGGTCCCAGGCCACCATCGGGGTGCTCGCCTCGTCGTACGTGAACGCGGGCAACCTCGGCGTACCGGTCGCGGCGTACGTCCTCGGTGACGGCGCGCTGGTGGCACCGATCGTCCTGTTCCAGGTGCTGGTGATGGCCCCGATCGCGTTCGCCGTACTGGACGGCGACCGCCAGGGGAGCGGCCGGCGGGTGTCGCTGAAGGCAGTCGTGACGCGGCCGCTCCGTAATCCGCTCACGGTCGCGTCCCTGCTCGGGCTCCTCGTGTCCCTGCTCGGCGTCCACTTGCCCGAGCTGGTGATGCGCCCGATCGACCTGCTCGCCGCGGCCGCCGTACCGGTCGCTCTGATCGCCTACGGCCTGAGCCTTAGCGCCGGCACCAAGGACTCGATCACCTTCCGCCGTGACGTGATCCTGGCCGTCGCCCTGAAAACCGTCGCCCAACCCGTGGTCGCCTTCACCGTCGCCCACTGGCTCCTCGACCTCCACGGCCCCGCCCTACTCGCCCCCACACTCCTGGCGGCCCTACCCACCGCCCAAAACGTCTACGTCTACGCCGTCCACTACCGAGCCAGCCGCACCCTCGCCCGCAGCGCAGTACTCCTCAGCACCCTCCTCTCCATCCCCGTCATGATCCTGATAGCCGGCCTCTTGACCTGACTCAGCGCATGGCTTTGAAGGCTTCTTCGGCTACGGGGGCCACCTGGTCCACGGGGACGCCTTCGTTCGCGGACTGGGCGATGACGGTGAGGGTGTTGGAGCCTCGGTAGCACTGGGTGGGGAGGTTGCCGCTGGCCTCGACGCAGGTGCTGTTGCCGACCTTCTTGATCTTGTCGGGGGTGGCGCCGGAGTCGGCGACGGTCTTGCTGATGTCGACCTTGCCGCGGAGCGCGATGATCACGTACATCCGGCTGCCGTCGATCGTGCCGTACGCCTCGACGGTCGCCTGCTTGCCGTTGTTGATCCGGCTGAGCGCCTGCCGGGTCTGGTCGAGCTGCAGCTGGTCGCGGATGTCCTTGTCGGTGATCCGGTCCAGCCCGGCGAGCTTCGCGGGCGGGTTGATGCCGCGGTTGGTGTTCAGCCGGTTCAGCGGTCCAAGCCCCCAGACGTAGCCGAGCAACGCCAGTACGACAAGCAGAACCACCGCCCCACCAACCGTCAACCAGGCCCCACTCAACCGAACCCGCCGCAACCCCTTCCGCTTCTTCCCCGCAACCGCCCCCGCCCCGCCCGCAGCAGCCCCGCCTGCGGCGTCAGCCGCGCCGGCGTCGTTGCCGGGGGTGGGTTCGGTTGCCGGGACGGCGGGGAGTTCGGTGGTGTCCGCCTTGGTGTCGGCAGCCTCGGCCTTGGGATCCGCCGGGGTGGTCGGGTCGGTCATCGAGAGTGGCTCCTCGGACGTGCGGTCACGGGGTGCTACGGCGTCGGGTCGTAGTGCTTCGTCCCGATCGTTCCACATCAGGACAAGCCGGTCTCACAGGGTTGGGGAGTCCGCTGGGTCCCCGCCTACTGCGGGGCACCCGGCACGGCACCTTCTCGCTACGGCGCGGACCCATCAGACACCCCCTGGCCGAACGCACAGGTGCCCGCCTCCCGAAGCAGGAGGCGGGCACCTGGGGCCGGTGCTCAGAGGGTCGCGACGACCTTGACCGCGTCGGACTCGTCGGCGTTCCAGACGATCTCGCCGGTGATGCGGCCGGCGGCGCGCAGGTCCGGCTCGGCTCGCTCGGCGAGTGACAGCCGCGCGGCGGGTCCGGTGACCTCGACCTTCGAGACCTCGGTCTTCATCGACACCTGCGCCTCGGACTTCGCGCCGCGGATCCCGGCGAGCACCTCGGACACCGCGTCCAGGACCTCGGCCTCCTGCTCGGCCACCGTCAGGTCGTCCTCCACCGTCGGCCACGACGACAGGTGGATCGAACCCTCCTGCCACCACGACCAGACCTCCTCGGTCGCGAACGGCAGGTACGGCGCCAGCAGCCGGAGCTGGACCGACAACGCCACCGCGAGCGCGGCCTTCGCCGACGCCGCCGCGGCCTCACCCTGACCGCCGTACGCGCGCTCCTTGACCAGCTCGACGTAGTCGTCGCAGAAGGTCCAGAAGAACCGCTCGGCGATCTCCAGCGCCCCGGTGTAGTCGTACCGCTCGAAGGCCGCCGTCGCGTCCGTGACGACCGACCGCAGCCGCTGCAGCATCGCCAGGTCGACCGGCTCGGTGACCGCGGACGTGTCGACCGTCGTCGCCCCGAACCCGAGGACAAACTTCGACGCGTTCAGCACCTTGATCGCGAGCCGCCGCCCGACCTTCATCTGCGACTCGTCGAACGGCGAGTCCAGCCCCGGCCGCGCCATCGCCGCGCGCCAGCGGACCGCGTCCGACCCGAACTTCTCCAGGATCTCGGACGGGACGATCGCGTTGCCCTTGGACTTCGACATCTTCTTGCGGTCCGGGTCGACGACGAACCCGGAGATCAGCGACCGCGCCCACGGGAGCGTGCCGTTCTCGAAGTGCGCGCGGACGACGCGGGAGAACAGCCAGGTGCGGATGATCTCGTGCGCGTGCGTGTTCAGGTCCATCGGGAAGGTACGGCGGAACAGGTCGTCGTCGCGCTCCCACCCGCAGACGATCTGCGGCGTCAGCGAGGACGTCGCCCAGGTGTCCATCACGTCCGGGTCGGCCTCGAACCCGCCCGGCTTGCCGCGCTGGGACTCGTCGTACCCGCGAGGCGCCTGCGAGGTCGGGTCGATCGGCAGCTCGGCCTCGGACGGCAGCAGCGGGTGGTCGTAGTCGACCTCGCCGTCGGCGTCCAGCGGGTACCAGACCGGGAACGGGACGCCGAAGTACCGCTGGCGGGAGATCAGCCAGTCGCCGTTCAGGCCCTCGACCCAGTTCAGGTAGCGGTGCCGCATGTGCTCCGGGACCCAGGCGAGCTCGTTGCCGCGCTCGACGAACTCCTGCTTGAGGTCGGCGTTCCGGCCGCCGTTGGTGATGTACCACTGCCGCGTGGAGACGATCTCGAGCGGCTTGTCGCCGTTCTCGTAGAAGTTCGCCATCCGCTCGGTCTTCTTCGGCTCGCCGTCCAGCTCGCCGCTCTCGCGGAGCTTCTGGACGACCAGCTCGCGCGCGCTGAAGACCGTCTTCCCGGCGAGTTCGGTGTACAGCTCCGAGCCCTCCAGCCACGCCGGGGTGTCACGCAGCAGCCGGCCGTCGCGGCCGATCACCGTACGGACCGGGAGTTGCAGCTCGCGCCACCACTGGATGTCGGTCTGGTCGCCGAACGTGCAGCACATCGCGGTCCCGGCGCCCTTGTCCATCTCGGCGGCCGGGTGCGCGAGGACCGGGACCTCGACACCGAACAGCGGCGACTTCACCGTCGTACCGAACAGGTGCTTGTACCGGTCGTCGTCCGGGTGTGCGATCAGCGCGACGCAGGCCGGGATCAGCTCCGGGCGGGTGGTCTCGATGTACACCGGCCCGTCCGCGCCGTGGAACGCGAGCCGGTGGTACGCGCCCGGATACGGCCGGGCCTCCATCTCGGCCTGCGCGACCGCGGTCTGGAACGTGACGTCCCAGACCGTCGGCGCCTCGGACAGGTAGGCCTCGCCGCGGGCGAAGTTGCGCAGGAACGCGCGCTGCGACGTACGCCGGGAGTCCTCGGAGATCGTGGTGTAGAGGTACGTCCAGTCGACGCTCAGGCCGACCTGCCGCCACATCGCCTCGAACGCCTGCTCGTCGATGTGCGTGAGCTCACCGCAGAGGTCGACGAAGTTCTGCCGGGAGATCGGGATCTGCTTCTTCGGGTCCGGCTTGGCCGGCGGCGTGAAGTCCGGGTCGTAGGGCAGCGTGGGATCGCACTTGACGCCGTAGTAGTTCTGCACCCGGCGCTCGGTCGGCAGGCCGTTGTCGTCCCAGCCGATCGGGTAGAAGACCTGCTTGCCACGCATCCGCTGGTACCGCGCGACCAGGTCGGTGTGGGTGTAGCTGAAGATGTGCCCGACGTGCAGCGACCCGGAGACCGTCGGCGGCGGCGTGTCGATGGAATACACATCGGCGCGCTCGGCGGTGCGGTCGAAGGCGTAGGTCTGCTGCTCCTTCCATACAGCAGCCCACTTCTCCTCGAGGCCATCGAGTGTGGGCTTGTCTGGAACGCGGGACGTCTGGCTCATGCGCACAATGTTAGTGGTTGTCAAGGGGTGCTCCGACCGGTTATCCACACCCCCCTCCTAGACTGGGCCTTCTGATGAGCGACCTCTCCTTCGCCGAAGTGTCGGCGCGGCTCCAGCAGCGCTGGCCGGAGCACAAGATCGAGCCCACCCTGGAGCGCGTCCGGCGGCTCGTCGAGCTGCTCGGCGACCCGCAGAAGGCTTACCCGGTGGTGCATCTGACGGGAACCAACGGCAAGACGTCGACGGCGCGGATGATCGACACCCTGCTGCGCGCGTCCGGCCTGCGGACCGGCCGGTTCACCAGCCCGCACCTGGAGTCGGTCCGGGAGCGGATCACGCTGGACGGCGAGCCGGTCAGCGAGCAGCGTTTCGTCGAGGCGTACGAGGAGATCGCGCCGTACCTCGACGTCGTCGACGCCGAGCAGGAGCACCCGCTGACGTTCTTCGAGGCGATGGTCGGGATGGCGTTCGCGATCTTCGCCGACGCGCCCGTCGACGTCGCGGTGATCGAGGTCGGCCTCGGCGGCAGTTGGGACGCCACCAACGTCGCCGACGGCACGGTCTCGGTGATCACCCCGGTCGCGGTCGACCACGCGCACCTGCTCGGCGCGGATCCGGTCACGATCGCCGGCGAGAAGTCCGGCATCATCAAGCCGGGCGGTACGACGGTGATGGCCCAGCAGAGCCTCGAGGTCTTCGAGGTGCTGCTCCGCAAGGCCGCCGAGATGGGCGCGCAGGTGGCGCGCGAGGGCATCGAGTTCGGGGTGGTCAGCCGGACGCTCGCGGTCGGCGGCCAGATGGTGTCGATCAAGGGCCTCGGCGCGGAGTACGACGAACTGTTCGTTCCGCTGCACGGTGAGTACCAGGCGCACAACGCCGCCGTCGCGGTCGCGGCCGTCGAAGCGCTGCTCGGCGCCAGTCCCGAGACCGAGGGCCGGGTCACCACCGAGCTTCTGCAGGCCGGCTTCGAGCAGGTCACCAGCCCTGGCCGGCTGGAGGTCGTCCGGCAGAGCCCGACCATCGTCGTGGACGCCGCGCACAACCCGCACGGCGCGGAGGCGACCGCGGCCGCGGTGTCTGAGGCGTTCCAGTTCCAGCCGCTGATCGGCGTACTCGGCTGTATGAAGGACAAGGACGTGTACGGCCTCCTCGAGGCGTACGAGCCGATCATGGAAACGGTCGTCTGCACCCGGAACAGCTTCGTCGAGCGCTCGATGCCCGCCGAGGAGCTGGGGGACCTGGCCGCCGAGGTATTCGGCGAGGAGCGGGTACTGGTCCGCCCACACCTGATCGACGCGATCGACGACGCGATCCGGCTGGCCGAGGAAGGCGCGGTCGCCCTGGGCAGCGGCGGCGTACTGATCACCGGCTCGGTCATCACCGCGGGCGAGGCGCGCTCGCTGCTGGTCCGCAGGCAGAAGGACGAGAAGTGAGGTCGCTCGCCTCGATCGTGCTCGCGTTCGAGTCCGTCGTACTCGCGCTGGTCACGCCGGTGATGATCTCGATCGCGGACATCCGTCCCGCGGTGGCGATCCCGACCTGCCTCGGCCTGTTCGTACTGGCGCTGCTCGCGGCCGGTCTGCTCCGGTTCCAGGCCGGGTACGTCCTCGGTTCGCTGGTCCAGGTCGGCGCCGTCGGCCTCGGCTTCGTCGTACCGGTGATGTTCGTCCTCGGCGCCGCCTTCGCCGCCTTCTGGGTGGCCGCGATCGTCCTCGGCCGCCGGATCGAGTCGGCCAAGAAGGCCCACGAGACGTTAAGCTCAGCCGCCCCGACTACTTCGAGAGAGAGTTGACAGATGTCGCAGCGCACGCTGGTCCTGCTGAAGCCCGACACGGTCCGCCGCGGCCTGGTGGGCGAGGTGCTGGGCCGGTTCGAGGCGAAGGGCCTCACGATCGTCGCCATGGACCTGCGCACGATCGACGGCGAGATGGCCGACCAGCACTACGCCGAGCACGTCGACAAGGCCTTCTACCCGCCGCTGCGGGACTTCGTCACCAGCGGCCCGATGGTCGCCCTGGTCCTGGAGGGCGACGAGGCGATCGAGGTCGTCCGGGCCCTGAACGGCGCCACCGACGGCCGCAAGGCCGCCCCCGGCACCATCCGCGGCGACCTCTCCCTCTCCAACCGCGAGAACCTCGTCCACGGCTCCGACTCCGACGAGTCCGCCTCCCGCGAAATCAAAATCTGGTTCCCCGACCTGCCCTGACCCCGGTGGTCCCGCCCGGCCTGGAGAAGGCTGCGGTACTGCCGTAGCCGCAGGCCGTTGCGGACTGCTGGTGGTTGAACAGATACGATCTGTTCTGGGCGGACGGGTCGTGTCGGTCCACGGGCTGTGCGCGGGCGGCGCTTAGCCTGACGTGAGGTCGAGTGGGAGGTGCCGCGGTGGCGAACAGCATGCTCGGCCGCGACATGGCGGTCGATCTCGGGACGGCGAACACCCTGGTGTACGTGCGCGGCCGGGGCGTCGTGCTGAACGAGCCGTCGGTGGTCGCGACCCGGACGGACGATCCGCAGGAAGCGGTCGCGTTCGGGCACGAGGCGAAGAAGATGATCGGCCGGACACCCGGCAACATCACCGCGATCCGGCCGTTGAAGGACGGCGTGATCGCCGACTTCGACGCCGCCGAGCAGATGCTCAGGTACTTCATCCAGCGCGTCCACCGCCGGCGGTACTTCGCCAAGCCGCGGATCGTGGTCTGCGTGCCGTCCGGGATCACCGCGGTCGAGCAGCGCGCGGTCCGGGACGCGGGGTACATGGCCGGCGCCCGCAAGGTGTACATCATCGAGGAGCCGATGGCCGCGGCGCTCGGCTCGAACCTCGAGGTCCGCGACGCCACCGGCAACATGGTCGTCGACATCGGCGGCGGGACCACCGAGGTCGCGGTCATCTCGTTCGGCGGCATCGTCACCAGCCAGTCGATCCGGGTGGCCGGCGACGCCATCGACAAGGCGATCGTGAACTACTGCAAGAAGGAGTTCTCGCTGCTGCTCGGCGAGGCCACCTCGGAGCAGATCAAGATGACCATCGGGTCGGCGTTCCCGACCACCGACGGCCCGGACAGCGAGATCCGTGGCCGGGACATGGTCTCCGGCCTGCCGCGCACCGTGAAAGTGTCCTCGGCGGACATGCGGCAGGCGATCGAGGAGCCGATCACCGCGATCGTCGACGCGGTCAAGGCGACGCTGGACAAGACGCCACCGGAGCTGGCCGGCGACATCGTCGACCGGGGCATCGTGCTGACCGGCGGCGGTGCGCTGCTGAAGGGCATGGACGAGCGGCTCCGGCACGAGACCGGGATCCCGATCCACGTCGCGGAGAACCCGCTGGACGCCGTCGTGCTCGGCGCCGGCAAGTGCGTGGACAACATCGAGACCCTCAACCGCATCCTGGTCACCGACAAGCGGCGCTGAGGTACCCACGGAATGCTCAAAGACCTCGGTAGCCCGTCCCGCAGTACGTCGGCCCGGAGCGGCACCTCGGCCCGGGGCGCGTTCCGGTCGGCGGGCGAGACGCCGCTGCGCTCGGCCGGTACGCCGCGCGAGGTACGCCGCCGCCGGTCCGTGCTGGCGCTGGTGATCCTGGCCTGTTTCACGCTGATCGTGCTGGACGCCCGGCGCTCGGCCGGTTCGCCGCTCGAGCCGGTGCGCGAGGCCGCGGCCGCCGTCTTCGGCCCGCTGGAGTCGACCGCGACCTCGGCCCGGCAGCCTGTGGACAACCTCCGCGAGCGCTTCGCGGAAATGGATAGGTTGAAGGCCGAGAACGAAAAACTTAAGAAGGCCAACGAGGATCTGACCCGGCAGCTGGACACCTCCGACTACGCCCGCAGCCGGGCGCAGGAGCTGGACCAGCTGCTCAAGATCGCACCGGCGTACACGATGACCCCGGCCAGGGTGATCGGGATCGGTAGTGCGCAGACGTTCAGCCACACGGTCACGATCGACGCCGGCACGGCCGACGGCGTGCGCACCGACATGACCGTGCTGAACGGCACCGGTCTGGTCGGCCGGGTGGTGCGAACCACCCAGGGGACCGCGACCGTGCTGCTGATCGGCGACCGCAACTCGACCGTCGGCGGCCGGCTGAACTCGACGCTCGCGCTCGGATTCGTCTCCGGACGCGGCGACGTGGCCGGCACCCTCGACTACAAGCTGGTCGACCCGAAGGCACGGCCGAAGGCCGGCGACCGGATCGTCACCTGGGGCTCCACCGGCAACGCGCCGTACGTGCCGGGTGTCCCGATCGGCGTCGTCACCTCGGTGACGCCGAACGCGGGCGCTCTCGGAACCACCGCCACCATCAAGCCGTCCGTCGATCCGACCAAGATCGACACCGTCGGCGTGGTGACCGGGCCACCCGCCCGGCCGCCGCGCCAGCAACTCACCGGCAGTGTCAATCAAGGAAGGGGGAACTGACCTGTGATCGCGCTGCGCATCGGGTTGGCGGCCCTGTTCCTGATGATCGCCGTGACCCTGCAGACGTCCGTGCTGACGCACATCGCGGTCGCGGGCGTGACCTGTGACCTGACGCTGATCGTGGTGATCGCGCTCGCGCTGTCCCGCGGTGCGGAGTGGGGCGCGATCGCCGGGTTCGCCGGCGGTCTGCTGATGGACGTCGTGCCGCCCGCCGACCACACGGCCGGCCGCTGGGCGCTGTCGATGGCGGTCGCCGGGTACGTGGCCGGCCTGATCCGCCGGGAGCGCGCCTCGTCCGGGCCGGTCGGTCCGCTGGGCGTCGCGCTGACGGTGGTTCTCGGTACGGCGATCTCGTTCTTCCTCTACAGCGCGACCGGCTCGCTGCTGCACGACCCGTCGGTCGACTGGGGCCAGTTCGGTGTCCGCCTCGGGATCGCCGCGGGGTACGACGTGGTCGGCGCGATCGTGGTGATCCCGCTGGTGATGTGGATCATGGGCCGCGTCAAACCGGCCCGCGAACGCCGCCGGGTGGCGCCATGAGCCCGGCGAAGGGTCTGTTGTCGTGAGCTGGGACGGGTTCGAGGCTCCGCTCAAGGCCAGGTTGCGGCTGTTGGTGATCGGGGTGCTGGTCTTCTCCTTGCTGTGCACGCTGTTCGGCCGGCTCTGGTACATGCAGGTGATGTCGAGCGCGGACTACTCCCAGGCCGCGAACCAGCAGCACATCCGGCAGGTGCTGATCCCGGCGCCGCGCGGCACGATCGTCGACTCGCAGGGCCGGACGCTGGTCGGCAACCGGGTCTCGCTGATGATCACGGTCGACCGCTCGGTGCTCGCGAAGCTCCCGGAGTCCCAGCAGAACGTCGTCATCGCCCGCCTCGCGAAGGTGCTCGGCCAGCAGCCGAAGGACCTCAAGGCACGCACGATGCTGTGCGGTGAGCCCGGCGCGTCCAAACCGCCCGCCTGCTGGAACGGTACGCCGTACCAGCCGATCCCGGTCGCGAAGGACGTCAGCGAGCAGGTCGCGATCGACGTGATGGAGCGCCGCGAGGACTTCCCCGGGATCTCCGCCGACTCGCAGACCCTGCGGGCGTACCCGGGGCCGTTCAAGGTGAACGCGGCTCACATCCTCGGGTACCTGTCGCCGATCACGACCGAAGAGCTCGATGCGATGGACAAGGCCGGGCAGGACTCGGTCCCGCACCGCTCGGACCTGGTCGGCCGGGCCGGCATCGAGCGCTCGTACGACAAGCTCCTGCGCGGCACGCCCGGTGAGAAGGACGTGATCGTCGACGCGGTCGGGTACACCACCGGCACCCAGAAGCAGACCGCCCCGGTCCCGGGCGCGACGCTGGTCAGCACGATCGACTCCCGGATCCAGGCGGCGGTCGAGACCCAGTTGACGAGCGCGATCATGACCGCGCGGAAGCAGACCGACCCGGTCACCCACAAGAAGTACGTCGCGGACTCCGGCGCCGCGGTGGTGCTGGACACCAAGACCGGCCGGGTGGTCGCGATGGCCAGCTACCCGACGTACGACCCGGGCGTGTGGGTCGGCGGGATCAGCCAGCGGGAGCTGGACACGCTGTACTCGGCGAAGTCCGGGACGCCGCTGGTGTCCCGCGCGCTGCAGGCCCAGCTGGCGCCGGGGTCGACGTTCAAGCCGATCACCACCTCGGCCGCGCTGGGCGCCGGGTACAGCGCGAAGACCCGCCTCGACTGCTCGCCGTACTTCGAGGTCGGCAACCGCAAGTTCAAGAACTACGAGTCCGCGTCGTACGGGATGATCGGGTTCGACCGGGCGCTGGCCCTGTCCTGCGACACGTTCTTCTACCGGGTCGCGTACGCGCTCTGGCTCCGCGAGGGCGGCAACTCCAGCGACATCAGCACCCACGACCCGCTGGTCGAGATGGCGCAGAAGTTCGGTCTCGGTACGCCGACCGGCGTCGACCTGCCCGGCGAGGTGAGCGGCCGGATCGCGGACCGGAAGTGGAAGAAGACGTACTACGACTCGATGAAGGACTACTACTGCAAGATCTCGGCCAACCCGCCGGCCGGGACGTCGGCGTTCCTGAAGCAGTTCTCCCGCGAGTTCTGCGTCGACGGGTACAAGTACCGCGCCGGTGACGCGGTGAACTTCGCGATCGGCCAGGGCGACACCACGGTCACCCCGCTGCAGCTGGCGACCGTGTACGCCGCCCTGTCGAACGGCGGCACGCTGTACGAGCCGCGCGTGGTGCAGTCCTGGATCGGCGCCAACGGCAAGGCGCACGAGATCAAGCCGGTCGTGAAGACCAAGCTCCCGGTCTCGGCGGGCAACCTGAAGTACATCGACAACGCGCTCAAGCAGACCACCCTGACCGGTACGGCGGCGTGGAAGTTCCAGGGTTTCCCGCTGGCCAAGATCCCGGTCCGCGCCAAGACCGGTACGGCTGAGGTCTACGGCAAGCAGACCACGTCCTGGCTGGCGTCGTACACCGATCGGTACGCAGTGGTGATGATGATCAGCCAGGCCGGTACCGGTTCGGGCGCCGGTGGTGACGCGGTCCGCAAGATCTACGAGACGCTGTACAACATCACGCCCGCCCCGCCGCCCGGGAAGCAACCGAAGCATTGAGAGGGCGGACATGGCACTCCTGAGCCCGATCCGGACCCGCCCGCGGATGGACCGGCGGTCGACCGTGTGGCAGGTCGACTGGGTCCTCGTGTTCGGCGTGGTCGCGCTGTCGTTCCTGGGTGCGCTGCTGGTCTGGTCCGCGACGCACAACAAGACCTCGCTGACCGGCGGCAACCCGCACGCGTACCTGATCCGGCACGCGATCAACTTCGCGATCGGCCTGGTGCTCGCGGTCGGCGCCGCGATCACCGATCACCGCCGGGTCCGGATCCTCGCCCCGGTGCTGTACGCCGGCTCGATCGTCGGCCTGATCCTGGTGCTGGTGCCGGGGATCGGTGCGACCATCAACGGCTCGCGGTCCTGGATCCAGCTGCCGTCCATGTCGGTCCAGCCGAGCGAGTTCGCCAAGCTGGCGGTGATCGTCGGGATGGCGCTGCTGATCGCGGAGAAGAGCGAGACCGACCGCAACGAGGACGCCCGGACGCTCGACATCGCGCAGGCCGTCGCGGTCGCCGCGGTCCCGGTGGTGCTGGTGATGCTGCAGCCGGACCTCGGCACGGTGATGGTGCTCGGGTCCATCGTGTTCGGGATCATCGCGGTGTCCGGGGTCCCGAAACGCTGGATGCTCGGGCTGCTCACCGCGGGTGTCGTGGTCGCGGCGATCGCGATCAGCACGCACATCCTGAAGCGGTACCAGATCGATCGGTTCACCGCGTTCATGAACCCGTCCTCGGATCCGCAGGGCATCGGGTACAACGTGAACCAGGCGCGGATCGCGATCGGCAACGGCGGCGTGTTCGGGCAGGGCCTGTTCCACGGCGGCCAGACGCAGAACGCCTTCGTCCCCGAGCAGCACACCGACTTCGTGTTCACGGTCGCGGGGGAGGAGCTCGGGCTGATCGGGGCCGGGGCGATCATCGTGCTGTTCGCGATCATCCTGTTCCGCGCGCTGCGGATCGCGGTGAACGCGCGGGACGCGTTCGGCCGGCTGGTGGCGACCGGGATCGTCTGCTGGTTCGCGTTCCAGGCGTTCGAGAACATCGGGATGACGCTCGGCATCATGCCGGTCACCGGCCTGCCGCTGCCGTTCGTGTCGTACGGCGGGTCGTCGATGTTCGCCTGTCTGCTGGCCGTCGGCCTGTTGCAGAACATCCACTTGAGGTCGCACCAGCACTGACTGCCCGGTCAGGTACGCTGCTGCCTGCTCGGCCCCCGCCCAGAGCCTCGGAAGGCCCATGACTCTATTGAATGCCGCGACTCCGTCGCGGCAGGTCGTGGGGCTGTTGCTCCCGGCCTTCCCTCGTCGCTCCGGTGCTTCGCTCCCTCCGCTCCTCAGTCCAGGCCGGGAGGCCCCGTGACCAGGTATCTCGCGCTCGCCGCTGTCCTTGCGCTGTCCTTGACCGCCTGCGGCGGGAATGGCAAGAAGGACGCTGCGCCGCCCGCAACGCCGGGTCCCAGTACGACTCCGAGCGCGACGCCGTCGACGTCTGCCGGGCCGGTGAGCCGGACGAGCGCCGAGCTGACCGCGGCGCTGCTCCAGCTGGCCGACCTGCCGAGCGGGTTCTCCCTGGACAAGAGCGAGGACGACGGTACGCCGCCGTTCTCCGCACCGACCAGCCGCTGCAAGCCGCTCGTGAAGTACCTGAACGCGAGCAAGGCGCCGGGCTCGAAGGCCACCGCGACGCGTACCTTCACCGGCGGCCAGGAAGGCCCGTACATCGACTACGGCCTCGACTCGATGGGTACCGCCGGCGAGGTCACCGACCTCCGGGAGTCGTACGCGAAGGCCGTCGACTCCTGCTCGAAGGTAACGCTGAAGACCGCGGGCTCCGGCAACACGTCGATGAAGGTCGAGGCGATCACGGCACCGGCGTACGGCACCAAGCCCTTCGCCTTCCAGCTGACCGGCACGAGCGGACCGAAGCGCGGCCTCGAGTACGCCGCGGTCGTCACCGGTGTCGGCGACGTGATCCTCTCGGTCGGTGTGCTCGCCGGCCAGGGCGGCGAGCTGGACCCCGCGACCGAAGCCGCCGTCACGAAGGCCCGCCAGGTCCTGAAGCCCGCGTAATCCCGCCAAAGCTGTCAGCGGTAGAGGGGTAGCGCTCCGGTGAGCGAGTCGATCGACTGGCGCGGACCGTAGAGCGCGAGGCCGAGGTACTGGATGTCCTCGGGTTTGGTTCCGGCCAGGGTGCCGGCCATCTGCTCGTAGGTACGGGCCTGCTGGGCGACCTGGTGCATGTCGTGGATCGTGACGTCCGGGCGGGCGGCGGCCTGGGCCCGGAGCGTGCGGAGGTCGTCGGCGCGGAGGATCGGGATCGGGTACGCGCACATGCCGGTGTGCGGCGTACCGGCGGCGTCCGTGGTGTCCGGGCCGACGGTGCCGTCGTGCTGGCGGCCGAGACCGACGCCGAGCAGGGCAGCGGTGTTCAGGGCAACGCCGATGGGGGCTTCGGCCGCGATGATCACGACCATCTTGTTCGTCAGCACGGCGGTCACGGTAGTCCTGCGGACGGCAGATCACGGCGTACTCCGAACATCGTTCGGCGGTTCTGCGAAACTGGGCGCCGTGGACGAACTTGATACGGCGCTGCTGCGGATGCTTCAGAACGACGCCCGGCGGACCAACCGGGAGATGGCGGCCGAGCTCAAGATCGCGCCGTCGACCTGCCTGGAACGGATCCGCGGGTTGCGCGAGCGCGGCGTGATCAGCGGGTACCACGCGGCCGTCGATCTGCAGGCGATCGACCGGTCCACGCAGGCGATCATCTCGATCAAGCTCCGCCCGCAGGCGATGGCGGTGGCGACCGCGTTCCAGTCGTACGTGATGGACCTGCCGCAGACGCTGGACATGTTCATGGTGTCGGGCGGCGCCGACTTCCTCGCCCATGTCGCCGTCAAGGACACCCAGGCGCTCCGCGACCTGGTCCTGGCGCTCGCGAAGCGTCAGGAGATCGCCGACATCCGCAGTTCGGTCGTGTTCGAGCACCACCGGCGGACGACGGTCATGCCGCTGCCGGACCGCTGACCCACGAACTCCGCCCTACTGTCTGTTTCCGCTCAGCTACAGCAGGGTAGAAGCACTTTCGGGCGTGAGGCGCGGGGACCTGACCTGCCCAGCTCAATCAGCGAGCCGAGCGGGAGGTGGTCGACCCATGGGCCGACGGAGGAAGATCGCAGCAGTCGCGGCACTGGCCGTAGTGCTGGCAGGTGTGGGAGTCACGGCGGCAACGAGTGACACCTGCGGGATGGCGCAGGCGCCGTCCGTCGGGCAGAAGGCCGGAGCCGGCTGGGAACGCGTCGAACGGCAACTCTCGGGCGAGGACGGCGAGACCGAGACCGCGGGGATGCCTGCCATCTGCGCCGCGCACTTCGAACTCGCCGAGCGGGCCGGTGCCGGCGCGACCGGACCCGCGGACTACCTCACGACGAAGTTCTCGTCCGGCAAGGACATCGGCCTCGACCAGGTCCGGCAGGCCCGGGACCAGGCGGCGAAGATCCCGGACGACCCGGGGAAAAAGGCCTGGTCGTACGTCGGCCCGTCGAACATCGGGGGCCGGATCGTCGGCCTCGTGGTGGATCCCTCCCGGCCGGACACGGTCTACGTCGCGGCCTCCGGCGGCGGCGTCTGGCGCAGTACGGACGCATCGAAAACGTTCACCCCGGCCTGGCCGGCCGGCCAGAACCAGACGATGGGCGCGCTCGAACGCGGGCCGGACGGCATGCTCTGGGCCGGCACCGGCGAGGCGAACCCGCCCGGCGGTGGCCTGACGTTCTTCGGCGACGGCATCTACTCGTCCGGCGACGGCGGCAGGACCTGGCACAACCGCGGGCTGAGCGACAGCGCGGCGATCGGGCGGATCGCGGTCGACCCGAAGAACCCGCGCCGGATCTTCGCCGCCGCCTCGGGATCGCCGTACAAGCCGGTCTCGCAGCGCGGCCTCTACCGCAGTGAGGACGGCGGCCACTCCTGGCGGCAGGTGATCGCGCCACCGAACGGCACCACCGGCGCCATCGACGTCGTCATCGACCCGAACAACCCGCAGCGGATGCTCGCGGCGCTCTGGGACCACCACCGCACCGCGGGCGCACGGACGTACGGCGGCGTCGGGTCCGGCCTGTTCCGCAGTACCGACGGTGGTACGACGTGGACCCGGCTGGAGAACATCTCCAAACTCGCCGACGGTGACGCCAGCGGCCTGACCAGCGACCCGAGCCTGGGTCGGATCGGGATCGGCATCGCCCCGAGTCACCCGGACCGCGTGTACGTGATCACCGGTACGCAGTACGGCGCCGAGAAGGGCTTCTACGTCTCCGACGACTTCGGTACGACGTTCACCGCGGGCGGGAAGGCCGGCGGGCGCAGTGGCTACCAGTGGTGGTTCGCGAAGCTCTGGGTCGACCCGGCGAACCCGGACCACCTGTTCAGCGCGGACCTGAACATGCGGGCGTCCACCGACGGCGGCCAGACCTGGACCGCGTTGTCCGGGCTGCACGCGGACCAGCACGCGCTGGCGTACGACCCGAACGTCCCCGGCCGGCTGTACGTCGGCAACGACGGCGGCGTCTACCGTTCGGACAGCAACGGTGCCACCAAGACGTTCGTGCACTCCGAGGTGGAGCCGTTCAACCAGTCGTACCATCTGGCCGTCGCGCAGGACGACCCGAACCGGCTCGCGACCGGGCTGCAGGACAACGGCAGCGTCCGGTCCTGGACGGCCGCCGGTCCGCCGGGCGACCTGACCCAGTTCAACGCGTTCGGCGGCGGTGACGGGCACTGGGTACTGATCGATCCGAAGGACCACAACACGTACTACGAATGTCTCCAGCAAGGGACCTGCCACGGTCACCAGGACGTGAACGGCCAGGAGACCAGCTGGAACTTCGGCACCCGGCACAGCCAGCGGATCACCACCGACGCGCCGATGGCGTTCGACCCGAACGACCCGTCGATCGTCTACTTCGGCGGCAACGTCCTCGACCGCTCGACCGATCACGCACGCACCTTCGCCGCGATCTCGCCGACCGGTGACGCGGACCTGGCGGGCGGCCCGCCGACCGAGCCGCCGGACCCGGTCTACTCGAACAGCTACCACACGATCAGCGCGATCGGCGTCGCCGGCGACTCGAAGACGCTGTACGTCGGTACCGACAACGGGCTGCTCTGGCGCACCGACGACCTCGGCGCCCATTGGACGAAACTCACCGGTGTGCCCGAACGCTGGGTCAACGCGATCGTGGTCGACCCGCGGCAGAAGGACCATGTCTGGGTCGCGTTGTCCGGGTTCCGCGAAGGGTCGGCGGCAGCGTCCGTGTTCGAGACCCGGAACGGTGGCACCACCTGGACCGATGCCAGCGGCAACCTTCCGAACGCACCGGTCGAGATGCTCAGCTACGACCCGGTCCGGGGCCGTCTCTACGCGGCTACCGACTTCGGCGCGTTCACCGTCCGGCCGGGCCAGAAGCACTGGACGCGGATCGCCCGTGGTCTGCCGCAGACCTCGGTCCTCGACATCAAGGTCAGCGGCGACGGCAGCACGGTGTACGCCGCCACGTTCGGCCGCAGCATCTGGAAGGCGCCCGCTCCGAAGTAGGGGACTGCGACAACCGCTGGGGTCGCGCGACAAGCAATAGCTTGTTCCGCGACCCCAGCGCCTGCGCCCTGTACGTAGAGTGGTCGGCATGCGACTCAACTACGTGGAGACCGGTCCGGCCGACGCGCCCGTCGTGCTGCTGGGGTCGTCGCTCGGTGCGACCCAGGCGATGTGGGCACCGCAGGTCGACGTACTCGCGAAGCGGTTCCGGGTGATCGCGTTCGACCACCGGGGCCACGGCGGCTCGGAGGTTCCCGACGGCCCGTACACGATCGACGACCTCGGCGGCGACGTCGTCGAACTGCTGGACACGCTGGAGGTCGAGCAGGCGTCGTACGTCGGCATCTCCCTCGGCGGCGCGGTAGGCCTGTGGCTCGCCCAGAACGCCCCCGACCGCTTCCACCGGTTCGTCCTGATCTGCCCGCCGTCCAACCCTGCCGAGAACCCGCAGCCGTGGATCGACCGCGCCTCCCAGGTCCGCGCCGAAGGCACCCAGGCGATCACCGAGGCGACTCTCGGCCGCTGGTTCCTGCCCGAATTCAAGGACATCGACCCCATCCGGCAGTTGCTGCGAGACTGCCCCGCCGAGGGCTACGCCGCCTGCTGCGAAGCCCTCAGCACCACCAACCTCCTCCCAGGCCTCCCCGACATCACCGCCCCCGTCCTGGTCATCACGGCCGACTCCGACACCTCCGTCCCACCCGAAACCGTCATCCCCCTGGCCACCCAGATCCCCGGCGCCCACCTGGAAATCATCGAGAACGCCGCCCACCTGGTCACCTACTCCCACCCGGACGTCATCAACCCCCTCCTCCTCGCCCACCTCGGCTGATTCCAGCTGAGGAGTGGTGCAGCGTTAGGCTGGTAGGTGCTCTGGACCGCTGACTGGAAGTTGCTATGACTGTCGAATCGTTGTTTCCGCGCCTGGAGGCGTTGCTGCCGGCTGTGCAGAAGCCGATCCAGTATGTCGGGGGTGAGCTGAACTCGGTCAGCAAGGAGTGGGACGCGGTCAGCGTGCGCTGGGCGCTGATGTACCCGGACGCGTACGAGGTCGCCCTGCCGAACCAGGGCGTCCAGATCCTGTACGAGGTGCTCAACGAGCGGGACCACATCCTGGCCGAGCGGACGTACTCCGTCTGGCCGGACATGGAGAAGGTGATGCGGGAGAACGGGATCCCGCAGTTCACGCTCGACTCGCACCGGCCGGTGCGGGCGTTCGACGTGTTCGGGTTGTCGTTCTCGACCGAGCTCGGGTACACGAACATGCTGACCGCGCTGGACCTGGCCGGGATCCCGCTGCGCGCGGCCGACCGGACCGGCGAGGACCCGATCGTGCTGGCCGGCGGGCATGCGGCGTTCAACCCGGAGCCGATCGCGGACTTCATCGACGCGGCGGTGATGGGGGACGGCGAGGAGATCGTGCTGGCGATCTCCGAGGTGATCCGCGAGTGGAAGGCCGAGGGGCGCCCGGGCGGTCGCGACGAGGTGCTGCTGCGGCTGGCGAAGTCCGGCGGTGTGTACATCCCGCGGTTCTTCACCGTCGACTACCTGGACGACGGGCGGATCCAGCGGGTCACCCCGAACCGTCCCGGCGTACCGTTCCGGACCGCGAAGCACACGGTCATGGACCTCGACGCGTGGCCGTACCCGAAGAAACCGCTGGTGCCGCTGGCCGAGACCGTCCACGAGCGGTACTCCGTGGAGATCTTCCGCGGGTGTACGCGCGGCTGCCGGTTCTGCCAGGCCGGGATGATCACCCGGCCGGTGCGCGAGCGCAGCATCACCACGATCGGCGCGATGGTCGAGAACGGGCTGAAGCAGACCGGGTTCGAGGAGGTCGGCCTGCTCAGCCTGTCGAGCGCGGACCACAGCGAGATCGCGGACGTCGCGAAGGGCCTCGGCGACCAGTACGAGGGCAGCAACGTGTCGCTGTCGTTGCCTTCGACAAGGGTCGACGCGTTCAACATCACGCTGGCGAACGAGTTCTCCCGGAACGGCCGGCGCAGCGGTCTGACGTTCGCGCCCGAGGGCGGGTCGGACCGGATGCGCAAGGTGATCAACAAGATGGTCACGGAGGAGGACCTGATCCGCACGGTCGCGGCGGCGTACAGCCACGGCTGGCGGCAGGTGAAGCTGTATTTCATGGTCGGCCTGCCGACCGAGACCGACGAGGACGTGCTGGCGATCGCCGCCCTCGCGAAGCGGGTGATCGAGACCGGTCGCGAGGTGTCCGGCCGACGCGACATCCGCTGCACGGTGTCGATCGGCGGGTTCGTGCCGAAGCCGCACACGCCGTTCCAGTGGGCCGCCCAGCTCGGCTCGGAGGAGACCGATGCCCGGCTCGCGAAGCTCGGAGCGGCGATCCGCTCGGACAAGAGCTACGCGAAGGCGATCGGTTTCCGGTACCACGACGGCAAGCCGGGCATCATCGAGGGCCTGCTGTCCCGCGGTGACCGACGCGTCGGCCGCGTGATCGAGGCGGTCTGGCGCGACGGCGGCCGGTTCGACGGCTGGAGCGAGCACTTCTCGTACGACCGCTGGGTCGAGTGCACCGCGAAGGCGCTCGCCGACGAGCCGGTCGACCTCGCCTGGTACACGACGCGTGAGCGCGAGTACGCCGAGGTCCTGCCGTGGGACCACCTGGACTCGGGCCTGGACCGGGACTGGCTGTGGGAGGACTGGCAGGACTCGCTCGAGGAGGACGGCGCGATCGAGGTCGAGGACTGCCGCTGGACCCCCTGCTTCGACTGCGGCGTGTGTCCGCAGATGGGCACGGAGATCCAGATCGGCCCGACCGGCAAGAAGCTCCTCCCGCTGTCGGTCGTCTGACCGTTACGGGCGGGCTGACAGGAGCAGTTCGCTGAGCAACAGCTGGTCGGCGCTGCCTAGAACCAGGTCGGCCGCAGCGACGGCAGCGGGCGGCACGAACGGATTCGGTACGGCGACCGCGTACATCCCGGCGGCCTGCGCTGCCGCGACGCCGTGCGGGGTGTCCTCGACGGCGATCGCGTACGGTTCGCCCAGGCGCTGCAGGGCGAGCTGGTAGATCGCGGGATCCGGTTTGTGGGCCGCGACCTCGTCGCCGGTGGTGATCTGGTCGAAGAGGCCGACCGCGCCGACGCGTTCCAGATGGCCGAGCACCCACAGGCGCGGCGAGCTGCTCGCGATGCCGACCGTCACCCCGACGTCCCGCGCGGTGCGGATCCAGTCCCGGATCCCCGGGCGGAAGTCGAGTTCGGCGTGCAGCCGGTCGCGGTGCGCGAGGCGGCGGGCGTGGCTCGCGGGGCGGTCGAACCCGGCGCCGACGGCCGCGGCGAGGACGGCGTACCGCTGATCGGTGACGTCACCGCCGTGCCCGGGCCAGAAGCCGTCCAGGTCGAGCTCGAGCCCGTGGTGCGCCCATTCGGCCTGCCAGCTCTCGACCATCGTGGTCTCGGTGTCCATCAGCAGGCCGTCGAAGTCGAACACGATCGCCTCGACGTCGACCGGCACGAGTCGGGTCGCGAGCCGGTGGATCTGCGCGGCGGACAGTCCGAGCCAGGACAGGTACGCCCGTACGCCGCCGAGGGAGTCCAGGTGTTCGAGCGACCCGAGGATGGTCTCGGGAAGGGTCCGCGAGTACTCGGGCCCGTCCTGCGTCCCCAGGTTCACCTCGCTGATCGCGTAGTCCGCCGCGATCCGGTCCCGCGGTACGCCGGCCAGCTCGAGCAGCACCGCGACCGTGAGCCCCGTCCGGTCCTTGCCCGCCTTGCAGTGCACCACGACCGGCCGGTCCGCGGGCGCGTCGGCGATGGCCGTGAAGATCCGGCGGATGTGGTCCACGTTCCGCGTCAGGCTGTTGCGGTAGACATCGAGCAACCGCGGCTCGGCGTCCGGATCCCGCAGTTTCTCCGCCTCCGGGTCGATCCACGGGATTCGTTGGTACGCCGGTGTGCCGTCGAGCGGATGTCGTCGCTTCAGCTCCCAGTCGGAGCGCAGATCGAGCACCAGGCCCGCGTCGAGCGCCCGCAGCTCGTCGGGCACCGTCGCGAAGGCGTCGGTGCGCACCAGCACCCCAGCGCGTGTCGGTACGCCGTACCGGGTCGGAAGTCCGCCGACGTCACGCGCGTTCGGGCTCCACATGGCCGTCAGTTTAGACCGCCTCTCCACGGTGGTCCTGGGGCTGGGGAGAACCAGGAGGGGTGTCCTCCCCAGCGAGGTGCAGGGGGTCAGGGGTGCCAGGTGATGTCGAGTTGGTCGGGGGACGAGGTGACTATGCGCCCGGTCTTCCCGGACGTGAGGGCGAGGCGGCCGGTGGTGTCCCAGCGGCCGGGCTGGCCGGCTTCGGGGGCGTCGCCGCGGCCGATCGGGTAGTCCACCAGCGTGCCGTCCGCGCGGAACTCCACCCCCCGCCGGCCACGGGCCGGCGGGAAGGCGTAGTCGTCTCGGCGGTAGACGGTGATCCCGTCGTGGTCCTCCTCGAAGGAATGCGTCCAGTGGCCGATCGGTGAACTGGTCAGATCCCCACCGCCTGTCCGATCGACGCCGGCGACTCCGGGATCGTCACCCGGAAGTCGCTGATCACGCCGCCGAGTGCCTCGTACCCGGTGACCGACGGTCCCCAGGCGGACCCGTCCCACCACTTGTGGTACAGCTGCTTGTCGGTCCCGGCGACGAACACGTCCAGCCGGTTCGTGTCCCATGAGACGACCCGCGGCTCGTCGGTGCAGATGCCGCCCATGTACTCGTACCCGGTGAGTGACGGTCCCCAGGCGGACCCGTCCCACCACTTGTGGTAGAGCGCCGAGTCCGTCCCGAGCAGGAACACGTCCAGCCGGTCCGAGCCCCAGGAGACCACGGTCGGCGCCGTCGTGCAGACGCCGCCCATGTACTCCCAGCCGTTCCACGACGACCCGTCCCACCACTTGTGGTACAGCGCCGAGTCGGTCCCGATCACGAACATGTCGAGCCGGTTCGCGCCCCACGAGACGACCCGCGGCGGTGACGCGCAGACTCCGCCGAGGTACTCGTACCCGTTCCAGGACGACCCGTCCCACCACTTGTGATAGACCGCGTTGTCCGTGCCGAGCACGAACGCGTCCAGCCGATCGGGGCCCCAGGCAACGACCTCGGGCGGACTCGTGCAGACCCCGCCGAGGTACTCGTACCCGTTCCACGACGAGCCGTCCCACCACTTGTGGTACAGCGCCCGATCCGTACCGAGAACGAAGGCGTCCAGCCGGTTGGGACCCCAGGTCGCCAGCCGCGGCGGCGACATGCAGACCCCGCCGAGGTACTCGTACCCGTTCCAGGAGGACCCGTCCCACCACTTGTGGTAGAGCGCGTGGTCGGTACCGAGCACGAACGCGTCCAGCCGGTTCGGCGCCCAGGACGCGACTTCGGGTGCACTCATACAGATGCCACCCTGGTACTCGTACCCGGCGACCGACGGTCCCCAGGCCGATCCGTCCCACCACTTGTGATACATCGCGAGGTCGGTGCCGAGCACGAAGGCGTCCAGCCGGTTCGCGCCCCACGACACCACCGAGCCGGCCGGTTCCGGCGTCGCCCGCGTGCTGCCGAAGACCGGCAGGTCCTTGCGTACGGTCTCCAGCGTCGCCTGCATCCGGGCTACCTGGCCGGTGGTGAACATGACCATGCCGCGGTCGTCGGTGTAGTCCATGTAGTCGTAGAACAGGTCGCCGTTCGGCCCGTTGCTGCAGGTCACGTGCGGGAACGTCGGTACGCCGAAGTTCGGGCCGGCCGCGTTCGGGGTGTCGTCGCACTCGTCGCTGCCGCTGCACCCGGTGCCGTCGTCGCCCCAGATGTGGAACAGGTTGAAGAAGTGCCCGACCTCGTGGGTGGTCGTCCGGCCGAGGTCGAACGGCGCCGCCGCCGTACCGTTCGTGCCGAACCCGCTGTGCAGGATGACCACGCCGTCGGTCTGCGCCGGGCCGCCCGGGAACTGCGCGTACCCGAGCAGGCCGCCGCCGAGCTGGCAGACCCAGATGTTCAGGTACTTGTCCGCCGGCCACGGGTCGATACCGCCGGTCGCCGACGACTTCACCTTGTCGTCGGTGGAGAACGACGCTGTGCTGGTCTGCGTCCGGGTGACGCCGTTCGTCGGGTTGCCGCTCGGGTCCTGCGTGGCCAGGAAGAACTCGACCTGAGCGTCTGCGATCAGCCCGCTGAACACGCCCGGCACGATGCTGGTGTCCGGGTTGGTCGCGCGGTAGTCGCGGTTCAGTACCTCGACCTGGCTGTCGATCTGGGCCTGCGAGATGTTCTGCGCGGCTGCGTTCCAGACCACGTGTACGACGACCGGGATGCGGGCGGTCCCGGTGAAACGTTCCTGGCGGGAGACGTAGTCGATCGTGGCGGTCTCCAGCGCGGACCGGCTCGCGGCGTACTCCGGTGACGTCGACAGCAGCCGC
This sequence comes from Kribbella aluminosa, assembly GCF_017876295.1. Taxonomy (NCBI): domain Bacteria; kingdom Bacillati; phylum Actinomycetota; class Actinomycetes; order Propionibacteriales; family Kribbellaceae; genus Kribbella; species Kribbella aluminosa. The sequence goes on from NZ_JAGINT010000002.1 coordinate 3,200,633, forward strand.
CGGTGGACCTCCATCACACCGCACTGCCGGCGGCTCGGGGACTCGGTCCGCCCGCCGCCGGTCGCGCCGCTCATACCGGCACCACCCGCGGCACCGCCGCCGCTCATCCCGAGCCCGGCGGGCGTCCCGCCGCCGCTCATCCCGGCCCCGGCGGCTGCCCCGCCGCCCATGTCCGCAGCGGCCGATCCGCCACCGCTCATCCCGGCGGCGGCCGATCCGCCGGCGCTCATGTCGTTCGGCGATCCGGCGCCTGGGTCCGTACTGCCGGAAGCGTTCTGCCCGGTGGTCGGCATGCCGTCCGCGGGCTTTCCGTTCGCCTCCGGCCTGGCCGCCTCGCCCGGCATCCGGTACTCGTCGCGGTCCTTGCCCGCGTGCCCGTTGGCCTTCCTCGGCATTTCTCCCCCTTCTGCGGGGGCGCACGAGAGCAGGCCGACGTACGCCGAACCGCGGGATCACCCCCAGCGCGCCCTCGGCCGAAGGCGGTCCTGCCGCCTTCCCCCACCGAACAGTCGGCCCCCAAGTCCCTGCCCTGTGTTCACCATCCACCCGTCACCGCGTGCGCACAACCCTTCGCGCACCGGTACTCGACTCCGCGGAAACCCCTTGTGGCGTTGCGGATTTTCAATCAGGTGTGTGGTACGGCGGCGGGCCGTTCGGCGTGCTCGAAGAGCGCCTCGCCGGTGTGCTGTACGGCGGCGGCCGGGAGCGCGCCGACGGCGAGGACGGCGATCGTCGCCGCGAGCACCAGCGGCCGGCGGCGCGGCGGTGGGGCGAGGAGAGCGCGGACACGCGCCTCCAGGTCGCCTCCGGTGGCCGCGACGACCGCGGCGGGATGGGCGAAACGGGTCTGCAGCTGGGCGACCCGGACCAGGGTCGTGGCGACCAGTCGCCGGTCGCCGACGGCGCGTGCGGCGTCCTCGTCGGCCCAGCGTTCGACAGCGGTCGCGGCGGCGCGGGCGGCCGGCCGCAGTACCGGATTGACGGCCGCGGCGAGACCGGCGGCCAGGTTCCACCAGGCGTGGTGGTGGACGAGGTGCGACTTCTCGTGCGCCAGCAGTACGGCGCGCTGGCGCGGATCGAGGGCCCGGAGCAGGCCGCTGGTGACGATCACCCGGCCCGCGGGCTGCGGCGTACTGAAGGCGTCCGGCCGTTCGTCGTCGAGTACGACGAGATCGCCGACCGCGGTGAGGCGACGGCACGCGCGATGTACTTCGAGCAGCGCGCGCATCTGCCGGAGCCCGGTGACGAGGGCCGAGACCAGGGCGAGTGTCACGAGGCAGCCGGCGATCGCGGCGGGCCACGCGGGCACCGGGCTGTCGCTGCGGAGCAGGGCGGGGGACCAGGCGCCCTCCTCGGCGACGAACGGGAACTGCCCGATCCACGTGAACGCGAGGACGGCGAGGATGAAGACACCGCTGGCCGCGGACAGCACATTGCCGGTGACCAGGAGGACGGTCGCCGCCGACGGCGCCAACCGCCGGGTGGCGATCGGTGCGAGGAGGGCGTAGCCGACGATCGCGATCAGCCCCAGGACCGCGGCGGTCCTCATTCGGAGTCCTGGAGCAGGTCGACGAGGAGTTGGGACTCCTCCGCGGACAGGCTGCGGGCGAAGCGCGTGAGTACGGCGGCACGGTCGCCGCGGGCGTCCAGCAGCCGGTGGATCTGGTGCGCGGCAACCTCCGCCGAGTCGACGACCGCGGTGTACTCGTACGACCGGCCGACCCGCCTCCGGGTGGCCAGGCCCTTCTCGGCCATCCGGCCGAGCACGGTCATGACGGTCGTGTACGCCAGCTCGCCGCCGAGCGCGTCGCGGACGTCCGACGTGGTCATCGCGCCGTCGCCCGCAGCGAGCGCGGCGAACACCTGCAGCTCCAGATCGCCCCGGGCACGACTCATGGGTGGACTCCTCACGGCTACTACAAACAACGTAGTAGCATCAATCTACTGCCTGCATTGTAGTAAGGGGATCCAGGGTGAATCGCTGGCTGTTCGAGCAGTTCAACGCGTTCGCACGGGCCACGCCGTGGCTGCATTCGCCGGCGCAGTTGTACGCGAACTACGGCGTGGTGCTGTTCGGCGTACTGCTGCTCGCGGGGTGGTGGATCGCGCGCCGGTCGGGCCAGGTGGTGGGGGTGGCTGCGGCGATCAGTGCGGGAGGTGCGACGCTGTTGGCTGTGGCAGTCAACCAACCGATCGTGCACGCGGTCCACGAGGCCCGCCCGTACACGACGCTGCCGGGCATCCTGGTGCTCGCGAACCGCAGTACCGACCCGTCGTTCCCGTCGGACCACGCGACGATGGCCGGCGCGGTCGCGGCCGGGTTGTGGATCGTGAACCGGCGGCTCGGGATCGTCGCGGCCGCGGCCGCGGTGCTGATGGCGCTCACCCGGGTCTACATCGCCGCGCACTATCCGGGCGACGTGCTCGCCGGGCTGGTCCTCGGGGCACTCGTTGCCGTCGGCACCTGGTTGCTGGTACGGCGGGCCTTGAGCCGGGGCGTGCGCGCGGTCGCGGAGACACGGCTGCGGGTGGTTCTGCTGTCATGAAGGGACTGACCGACTGGCTGCTCGGACTGCACGGGATCGCCGTGTACGGGATGGTCGGACTGCTGGTGTTCGCCGAGGACGCGCTGTTCGTCGGGTTCGTGCTGCCCGGTGAGACGGCCGCCGTACTCGGCGGTGTGACCGCGGCGCTCGGGCACGCGTCGCTGCCGCTGGTCCTGGTCGTGGTGATCGCGGCGGCGGTCCTCGGCGACACCGTCGGGTACGAGATCGGGCGGTACTTCGGGCCGCGCCTGCTCCGGATGCGGGCGTTGTCGCGGCACGTGGGCCGGCTCGACGCGGCGCGCAAGCAGCTCGCCGAGCGCGGCGGTACGGCCGTGTTCCTGGGCCGGTTCGTGGCGTTCTTCCGGGCCACGATGCCCGCGCTGGCGGGGATGTCCGGGATGCGGTACCTGAAGTTCCTGACCTTCAACGCGGCCGGCGGGATCGTCTGGGGGACCGCGGTGGTGCTGCTCGGGTACCTGGCCGGCAACTCGTACTCGAAGGTCGAGAAGACGTTCGGCCGGGCCGCGGCGCTGGTCGTCGCCGGCATCGTCGTGATCGTGATCATCGCCTGGCGGATCCGCAAACACCGGCGGGAGCGGGTCTCGTGATCAGCTCCCGGAAACTCGCCATCTGGCTGGTGCTGACGGTCGTCGCTCTCGGCGTACTGCTCGCCTGGGCCTTCCCGGACGCGATCGAGCACCGCGGCGCGATCCACACCGTCTCCACCGAGGTCGTCGTCTGCGCCGCCGAACAACCCCACACCACCCGCACCCAGGTCCTCGACCACCTCGCCGACTGCGCCCGCGAGAACAACGCCGTACGCCGCCAACTCCGCGACGAACTAACCGCCCTCTTCCTGGTAGCCGTAACCATCGCCGGCACCTGGCGCCTCGTCCGCCGCCGTTCGTAAACCTGCGGTGTGCGGTGAATGGTTCGTCAGAGTTCGCGTTCCCAGGCGGTGCGTTGGGCTACCGGGCGGAAGCCGATCTTGTTGTTGACGGCAATCATCGGGGCGTTCTCGGGGGCGTTCCAGGTGTGCAGGACCGCCGGGCGGGCGACGCCGGCCTGGAGGGCGCGGAGGTTGGGGACCTTCACCGCGATCCCCAGCCGGTTGCCGCGGTGCGTGCGGCGTACGTACGTGTCGTACTGGTTCAGCCGCTCCGGGGTCTCCGGCGTACCGCCCATCTGGGTGTATGCCGCCAGCTCGCCCGAGGCGGTGTGGACGGCGGCCGTGGTGTAGGTGAACCGCCCCTGCGCGACCCGCCTGGCCTCGGCGTCGCGGACCAGCTCGGGGGTCCAGCGCACCGGCTCGTCCGTGCGGTCGCCGGTCGGGACGTCCTCGCTCATCCCGCTGAGCAGCTCGACGAACTGCGGCATCCACTCGTCGGGCGTGTGCTCCCGCCACTGCACGAGCTCATACCCGTCGACCGGCTGCTCGATCAGGTTGTCCACCGGCAGCTCGACCACCTGGTGCAGCTCGGCATGCTTCTTCACGAACCCCCGCGCCCGCGCGAACGCCGTACCCGGGCTCTCCCCAGTCTCCGGGTCACCCGCCGTGTTCGTCCCCGACACGATCCGCCGGCCGGCGTCCCTGGCCCGCCCGACCGCGACCTCCAGCAGCCGACTGGCCACGCCACGCCGCCGGTACGCCGGCACCACCGCAAGCTCCACGTCCACGGTGTCGGTGTTCCCCACCAACCACCAGTCCAGCCAGGCAACCCCCAGCCAAACCCCGTCCTCCACAACCCCAAGCCCCTCGGCCCGCACATCCGCGTGCGTACCGGCCATCACCACCCGGGCTTCCTCCACCCCCAACCCAGTCGGAAACTCCAGCTCCTCCCGCCGCACCCCGAACTTCACCTCATAAAACCGCCGAAACACTTCGGCATCCTGTCCATCAACACTCACAATCTCCACCCCGGCACCCTATGCGCCGCCCCACGGCACCACACCCGCCGGGTTGGGGTGGATTACCCTCCCAGAACGGGAAGAGATCCTCCCCAACCTCTCGTCTTGCACCGAGCGTCTGCAGGCTCGACGGGCCTGTCGCCAGTCGCCAGGAGGTGTGCGGAATATGGCGGCGCAGTACCACTTCGGGGTGTACGCCCGTATCCGCGACGGCGCCCGGCTACTCCTGGTCCGCAAGACCCGCGGGCCGTACGCCGGCTTGCTCGACCTGCCCGGCGGGCAACCCGAAGCCGAGGAGTCGTGGCAGCAGACCCTGGAGCGCGAGCTGCACGAGGAGCTCGGCGTACGGCTACCCGTGGCCGGAGAGTTCACGGCGTTCAGCATCCACGTCCAGCCCCCTCGTCCGCGAGGTGCTCAGGAGATAGGGCGGGCCGCGTCGAGGATCTGGGTGGGGGTGGCGGGGGTGCTGATGTGTGCGAGGAGGCCGAGCTGGTCGAGCATCCTGGATTGGTAGAGCGTCGAGCGGGCCAGGAACTTGTCGACCAGGTGGCGGCGGTCGGTGGGGAGAGCGTTGTAGCCGCTCGTCGTGTGGATGCGCGTGGTCAGCACCTGCTCCGGTGCGGTTAGCCAGACGGCTGAGGTGTACGGCGTGGTCAGGTGTTGTGCGTACGCCGGCCAGACGCCCGACCCCTCCAGCACTAGCCCCGGGCCGGCGGAGGCGTGTGCGGTGATCAGGTCCTCGATGCGCGGCCACATCCGTTCGTAGTGCGCCAGGAGGGCGTCAAACAGCTGCGAGGTGGTCAGCGAGCGGTAGTGCTCGACGACATGTGCCGGTACGTCGGCCCACGGGCGCCCGGGATGCCGCCCGAGCCGATCCGTCGACACGTACGTGTACCCGAGCCGCGCCGCCAGTGTCTCGGCTGCTGTGGATTTGCCGACGTTGGAGGTTCCCCCGATCAGCAGGACCCGCACGGCTCAGTGGTGCGGGCGCAGCGCCCGGTTCGCGGCCGGTTCGGCGATCTGGGCGCGGAACTCGTTGGCCGGGTAGACGCCGAGGATGCGGACCTCGACCGAGAAGAACGCCAGCTCCTCCAGTGCGAGCGCGACGTTCGGCTCCTCTGGGTGTCCCTCGATGTCGGCGTAGAACTGGGTCGCGAAGAACATCCCGCCGAGCTGGTACGACTCCAGCTTGGTCATGTTCACGCTGTTCGTGGCGAACCCGCCCAGCGCCTTGTACAGCGCGGCCGACACGTTCCGCACCCGGTACACGAACGACGTGATGACCGGCCCGGAACCGACCGGCGGTACGTCGGGCTCGCGGGACAGCACCAGGAACCGGGTCGTGTTGTGGTGCTCGTCCTCGATGTCGGACGCCAGCGTCTCCAGGTCGTACAACTGGGCGGCGGCCCGCGGCGACAGCGACGCGACGGTCGGATCGCCGAGCTCGGCGACCTCCCGGGCGGCCCCCGCGGTGTCGTCGGCGACGACCGTCGACCACCCGTGCTCGCGGATGATCTTCCGGCACTGCCCGAGCGCGTGGACGTGGCTGCGGACGGTCCGGATCCGGTCCAGCGACGTACCGGGTACGCCGAGCAGCTGGAAGTGGATCGGCAGGAAGTACTCGCCGACGATGTGCAGCCCGGACTCCGGCAGCAGGTGGTGGATGTCGGCGACCCGCCCGGCGATCGAGTTGTCCACCGGGATCATCGCCAGCCCGGCACGCCCGCTGCTGACCGCGTCGAGGGCGTCCTCGAACGTCGTACAGGGCAGCTGCTCGCGCTCGGGGAACATGTCGGTGCACGCCATCGCCGAATTGGCGCCTGGCTCACCCTGGTATGCGATCGGACCTTCCACGATCTCCCAGCGTAGACCTATCCCGTCTCACGAACCGGATCAGGTGTCCGACTTGCGGACCTTGTCCGGCGGGCCGGTGACCGCCCGGCCCTCCAGCGCCTTGGCCTTGGTGGCGTACATGTCGAGGTACTCCTGGCCGGACAGCTCCATGATCTTGTACATGATCTCGTCGGTGACGGCGCGCAGGATCAGCCGGTCGCTCTCCATCCCCTCGTACCGGGAGAAGTCCAGCGGCTCGCCGAACTTCACCGTCGGTGACGCGAACGACGCGACGATCTTCCCGGGCGGGGCGACCACGTCGGTACCGATCACGCCGCACGGGATCACCGGCACCTTCGCCTCCAGCGCGAGCCGCGCGACCCCGGTCCGGCCCTTGTACAGCCGGCCGTCGTGCGAGCGGGTGCCCTCCGGGTAGATCCCGAACAGCTCGCCGCGCTCCAGCACCTTCATCCCGGCCCGCATCGCGCCCTCGGACGCCGACCCGCCGGAGCGGTCGATCGGCACCTGTCCGGTGCCCTTGAAGAACCCGCGCTGGAACCGGCCCTTGATCCCGGCGCCGGTGAAGTAGTCGGACTTCGCCACGAACGTGACCCGCCGGCGGAGCACCAGCGGCATGAAGATCCAGTCGGAGTACGAGAGGTGGTTGCTGGCGATGATCGCCGCGCCGGTGTCCGGCACGTTCTCCGCGCCGACGATCTTCGGCCGGAAGATCCGCTTCACCGGCGGCCCGACGACCACGTTCTTGAGCACCCAGTAGATGCCCTTGCCGTCGCCGTCTCCGGCATCCACGACCGCAGGGCCCGGCTCCCGCCGCGGCGACTGTGCCGGTTCCGTCATCGAAGTCCCATCTTTGAATGTCACGCAGCCTCACGTTCCCCGAAATCACATGATGCCGCACGACGGCCGTTTCGGGGCCGGCTCGGCACGCGGGAACTCCTCACACCCCGGCGCCGCCCTTCGTAATCTGCTGACGGCGGCCGCGACGGTTCCCGGCGAACCGGGGGTTCTTGCTATCGGCAACAGCAACAGGTACGGCGCTGAGTCGAGCGGACATGGAGGTGAGCCAAGCCGACATGTTCCCGGCGCTCCGGAGCTTCTACCTTTCTGGTGCGGGGACCTTCCCGCCGTACTGAAGGAGTGAGATGAACGGACTGCGGGTGGCGTCGTTGATGGCGGCCACGATGACCACGGGCCTGGTGGCCGGCGTGTACGGGATCTACGCGAACGCGTTCATGCCCGGCCTCGGGAAGACCGACGACAAGACCTTCGTGAGCGCGTTCACCGCAGTCGACCGGGCGATCGTGAACCCGCTGTTCCTCGGCCTCGGGTTCGTCGGCGCCCTGCTGTTCACGCTGCTGGCCGGCGTGGTCAGCCTGAGGCAGAAGGCATTGCCGTGGATCGCGGTCGCGTTCGTGCTGTACCTGATCTCGATGATCGTCACGATCGCGGTGAACGTCCCGCTGAACGACGCGATGAAGGCGGCCGGTGATCCTGCGACGATCGATGTCGCCGCGGTCCGGGCGGCGTTCGACGAGGCGAAGTGGACGACGTACAACCTGGTCCGCACGGTGCTCGCGCTGGTGTCGTTCGGGTTCCTCGGCTGGGCGCTGTACTTGACCGGGAAGTCCGCGATGCAGCCGTGAAACCACTGTCCGGAGCGCCCGGCGGACCAGTACTCTCCGACCGGGCAACGGACCCGGGGGTAGTGATGAAGGACTGGTGGGACGACCGCCCGGTGTTCTCGACCACCGCCAAGGGGGCTCACATCACCGGACTCGCTCCCGGCGAGTCACCCGGCCATGTGACGACCGGCCTGACGGTCCTGGGCGCGCTGTGCTTCGTGGCATGGGGCGTCGCGAGTGTGCTGGGTACGTCGTGGTTGTGCAACGCGACGTCGGCGCCGGTCTTTCGGTCGTGACCGGCTTCTCGGTGGACCCCGGGACACTCCAGCGAACCCGCGACTTCCGGATCGGCACCGAGGCGTACGCGATCTCCGCCGCGCTCGCGCTGGTCGCCGTCGTCCGGTGGATCTTCGTGGTCGGCCGGCTGCCGTCGGCGCTGGTCCAGGCGCGGGAACAACAGGCAACGATCGACCGGCTGCGCCGCGACGGCCACCGGTACGCCGGAATCGTCAAGCTCGGCTGCATCGTGTTCTGGCTCGGGAGCTCCCCGGAGCTCGAGGTCACGATCGCGTACGACTCACCCGCCGGGGCGCACGAGATCAAGGCGCGGATGCGGACCTCGCCCGACCGCGTCCCCGCGGACGGCAGCCGGATCGTCGTTTTCGACGATCTCCGCGGCGACCTGCACGTAGAACTCGACCTCGACGCCACCCCGTCCTTCGAGCCGGAGCAGCGCTACACCGCATCCGACTGAGCCGGTCGCGGGCCGGCTCGTCGCACCGGGGTCAGCGGCCCTGCAACCCGCCGGCGGCGCGGGCTGAGACACTGTGCGGGTGCCACCAGTTCAAGCTCCGCCCTCGCAGCAGCTGCCCGCCGTTCAGAAGTTGCGGGTGCGCTTCGCCAAGCGCGGGCGGCTGCGATTCACCTCACACCGTGACTTCCAGCGGGCGTTCGAGCGCGCCGTGCGGCGGGCCGCGCTGCCGGTAGCGTTCTCGCACGGCTTCAGCCCGCACCCGAAGATCTCGTACGCCGGTGCCGCGCCGACCGGGGCCGCGTCGGAGGCGGAGTACTTGGAGATCTCGCTCACACAGGAGCGGGACGCCGAGGAGGTCCGGGCCGCACTGGACGAGGCGTTGCCGCCGGGTCTCGACGTACTCGAGGTGGTCGTCGCCGGGCCGGGGGCGCTCGCCGAGCGGCTGGAGGCCAGCGAGTGGCGGATCGCGTTGCCGGGGGTGGATCCGGTGGCGGCCGGGGCGGCGGTCGAGGCGTTCCTCGGCCGGGAGGAAATTCTGGTCGAGCGCATGACCAAACGGGGACTTCGCTCGTTCGACTGTCGGGCCGCCGTTCTCCGACTCACCGTTGCGAGTGAACCGGGGTCGGTTGCGACGTGTGCGATACTGCAAGTGGTGTTACGGCACGGAACCCCGGCCGTGAGACCCGACGACGTTCTCGCCGGTGTGCGGGAGGTAGCGACGCTGACGGTGACGGGCCCGGCTCTTTTGACCAGGCTCGCCCAGGGCCCGCTCACCACGGACACCGGCACGGTGGAAGACCCGCTCGCTCGTGACCGCGACGCCAACCAGGCGACCGCGACCGGCCAGGCAGATCCCCGCCAGACGCACACAGCGGAGGGCGACGCCGCCGCTCCCTCTGTGCCCTGAGCGCGGTCGGAGCGGATCCAGCAGGCTTCCGCTACGCCCCGGCCCGTGCAGTATCCACGGCCAGGTGTGGCGAACCGTGACCGCCTTACGGCCGGCGCCCGGGACCCGTGACAGGGGTCGGGGATGCGCCGCAAGGCTTGAGGAGACCGCACTACATGCTCGACAACGAGCCGACCACCGAAGCAGCCGGCACGGCTGCCGCCGCCCAGCCCGCCGCCCGCAGAACCACCAAGAAGACGGCGGCTGCGAAGAAGACCACCACGACGCGCAAGCGCGCGGTCAAGAAGATCGCCGAGCCGGAGCCCGCCGCCGAACCGGCCGCGGACGCCACCCCGGCGAAGAAGACGGCCAAAAAGGCCGTCGCGAAGGCGCCGGCGAAGAAGGCCGCCGCCAAGACGGCGACCGCCAAGACGACCGCCAAGCGCCCGGCGAAGAAGGCCGCTGCCGCCCAGGAATCCCTCCTGGACGTCACCGAAACCCCGGAGCCTACCGAGGCCCCCGCCGCGGCGAAGCAAACCACCCGCAAACGTACCGCGAAGAAGGCTGCCGCCCCCTTCGCGGCCCCCGCCGACACACCGGCCGCCACGCAGACCTCCGCCGACGCCCAGGCGTCGCCGGCCGCCGGTGCTGCGACCAATTCAGGCGCAGCGGCTAATTCCGGTGCAGTGACCACTGCAGGCGCAGCGACCGCGGCGAGCGCACCTGCCGCCGGGAGCGCGTCCGCTGCCGGCGCCGAGCAGGCTGCCGCCGAGTCGCCCGCCCGCAAGCGCACGTCCCGCCGCCGTACGACGAAGACCGCCGACCCGGCGACCGACGGCACCCCCCGAGCGGCCGCCACCGCATCCACGGACACCCAGCAGCCGGGCGCCTCCGCGTCCACGGGCGCGGAGCAGGCGAACGCCACCGCGTCCACGGGTGCCGAGCAGCCGAGCGCCCGCGCGAACGCCCGGCAGACGCGCGGCCGTGGATCCGCGAACGCCAGGCAGGCGAGCGCCTCCGCAGCCGCGGACGGTGGTTCGGATGGCTCCAGTGCCTCCAACGCGGACGGCGAGGCGTCAGGCACCACCCGGCGGAGCCGGCGTCGGCCCGCTCCGGCGGCCGTGCTGTTCCAGGCTCCCGCCGACGTACCGAAGAACGCTGAGGAACTGACGGAGGACGAGGCGGCCGCGGTGCCGGCGGCGTCCGCCCAGGAGCCCGGCGCCGACGAGCAGCCGACCGGCACCCGCCGTCGCCGCAGCCGCCGAGGTCGTGACGCGGAGGCCCGCGAGACCGAGGCCGCCGCGGATGACGCGCAGCCGCAGGCAGCAAGCGCGACCGACGAGACCGCCGAGGCGGCAGCCGACGGCACCAGCACGCGCGGCGGCCGCCGCTCGAACCGCGCCGGCGGCCGGGGCAACCGCGCCACCCGCACCGACGACCCGGCCGGCGACCCCACCGACAGCAGCACGGACACCCGCACCGACAGCGCCGCCGACGCCCGCACCGACAACCGCGCTGACGGGCGTACCGACAGCGCCGCGGACGCTCGTACCGACAACCGTGCCGACGGTCGCGCGGGCAACCGCGCCGGCGGGCGTGCTGCTGATGCCGACGACGACGACTCGCGCGTCGACGGGGAGGCTGACGCCGAGGAGGCGGACGCTCACGGTGAGGACGGCGACGAAGGTGGCGAGGGGACTCGTCGCCGGCGGCGTCGCCGGGGTGGACGTCGTCGTCGCAAGTCCGGTGACGCGGACGGTGCGGACGACAGCGCCGACGAGCAGAACGACGACGAGCAGGACGAGGAGTCCGACGCGCAGGCGGACGACGCCGACCACGACGGTACGGCCGACTCCGACGACGAGGACGCCGCGGGCGGATCGTCGCGCCGGCGCCGCCGCCGTCGCCGCCGTAAGGGCGAGGACAGCGCCACGTCCGCGGACGACCCGGACGAGACCGTCGTACGGGTTCGCGAACCGCGCAGCAAGAACACCGCGAACGAGATCACCGCGGTCGAGGGCTCGACCCGCCTGGAGGCGAAGAAGCAGCGCCGCCGCGAAGGTCGCGCCGCCGGCCGTCGCCGCGCGCCGATCGTGACCGAGGCCGAGTTCCTGGCCCGCCGCGAGTCGGTCGATCGGACGATGGTGATCCGGTCCCGCGACGACCTGACCCAGATCGCGGTCTCCGAGGACAACGTCCTGGTCGAGCACTACGTGACGACGGCCGAGCAGTCCTCGCTGATCGGCAACGTGTACCTCGGCCGCGTGCAGAACGTGCTGCCCAGCATGGAAGCCGCGTTCATCGACATCGGCAAGGGCCGCAACGCGGTGCTGTACGCCGGTGAGGTCGACTGGGGAACCCTTGGTGGCGCCAACGGTCCGCGCAAGATCGAGCAGGTGCTGAAGTCCGGTCAGGCGGTCCTGGTCCAGGTGACGAAGGACCCGATCGGCCACAAGGGCGCCCGCCTGACGAACCAGATCAGCCTGCCCGGCCGGTACGTCGTGTACGTACCGCGCGGCGGCAACGGCGGTATCAGCCGCAAGCTCCCCGACACCGAGCGGAACCGGCTGAAGACGATACTCAAGGACATCGTCCCCGACGAGGCCGGCGTGATCGTCCGGACCGCCGCCGAGGGGGCCTCGGAGGAGGAGCTGACCGCCGACGTCAGCCGCCTGCAGGCCGCCTGGGAGGAGATCGACAAGAAGTCCAAGAACGGCCAGGCGCCGCAGCTGCTGTACGGCGAGCCCGACCTGCTGATCCGCGTCGTACGGGACCTGTTCACCGAGGACTTCGCGAAGCTGGTGATCTCCGGCGACCGTGCGTACGACCAGGTCCGGGAGTACGTCGAGGGCGTCGCGCCGCACCTGGCCGACCGGGTCGAGAAGTGGGCCGGCGACAACGACGTCTTCGCGAACTACCGGATCGACGAGCAGATCAAGAAGGCCCTGGACCGCAAGGTCTGGCTGCCGTCGGGCGGTTCGCTGATCATCGACCGGACCGAGGCGATGACGGTGGTCGACGTGAACACCGGCAAGTTCACCGGTTCCGGCGGCAACCTCGAGGAGACCGTCACCAAGAACAACCTGGAGGCGGCCGAGGAGATCGTCCGGCAGCTCCGGCTCCGCGACATCGGCGGCATCATCGTGATCGACTTCATCGACATGGTGCTGGAGTCGAACCGGGATCTCGTACTGCGCCGGCTCGTCGAGTGCCTGGGCCGCGACCGGACCAAGCACCAGGTCGCCGAGGTGACCTCGCTCGGCCTGGTCCAGATGACCCGGAAGCGGATCGGTACCGGACTGCTCGAGGCGTTCAGCGAGAACTGCGACCACTGCGGTGGGCGTGGGCTGATCCTGCACGACGAGCCGAAGGAGTCCCGCCGCCGCGACGGCCGTACCAACGGCCAGAACGGCACCGGGAACGGTCAGCCGAACGCTCAGGAGCCGGCCAAGGCCGCGCAGCCCGACGAGGGCGGCCGGAAGACCTCGCGCCGCCGCCGCGGCAAGAACCGTGGCGACGACGAGCAGGCGGCCGAGGCGGAGGCGACGCAGCACAACGGCGACGCCGCGCAGCGACTGGCCCAGATCGCGGCCGCCTCGGTGAAGAAGGACGAGACGGACGCCGGTACGCCGGAACCCACCGGCTACCCGGTCTCCGCCGACACCGAGGACCACGTCAGCCCGGAAGCGACCGGTTTCCCGAGCTCCGAGACCTCCACGGACGCGCCGGAGCCGGACGAGGCGGCGCAGAACGGTGCGTCGAAGAGCACCCGGCGGCGGCGGAGCAGCCGGAGCCGGAGCAAGGCCGCTACCGAGGGTGAAACCACCGAGCCGTCCGAGCTCGTCACCACCGGCAGTTAGTGTCTGGCAATTCCCCGCCTACTGCGGGGCGCTCGGCACAGCAGCACCGATTTCGGATTTACCGACCCGGGGTTGTAAGCTTGTGGTTCGGTGCGCCGAGTGCGCACCGAACCTTTGCCTAACCGTGAATGTGTGAGGAATCTTCACACCGTCGCGATTGTAAGTTTTCCGATCCAGCAGAGAGTGAGATCCACGGTGTACGCGATCGTGCGCAGTGGCGGCACCCAGCAGAAGGTCGCCGTCGGCGATGTCATCGAGATCGACAGCCTGACCGAAAAGGTGGGCGACATCGTCGCTCTGCCGGCGGTCCTCGTCGTCGATGGCGACACCGTGACGGCCGACGCTGCGGCGCTGGCCAACGTGGCTGTGTCGGCCGAGGTCCTCGGCCGTACCAAGGGCCCCAAGATCCACATCCTCAAGTACAAGAACAAGACCGGTTACCGCAAGCGCCAGGGGCACCGTCAGCACTACACCCAGGTCAAGGTCACCGCGATCGACGCCAAGAAGCTGTCTTCTTCGGCAAAGAGTGGGAGCTGATCAAGACATGGCACACAAAAAGGGCGCGGCCTCGACCCGCAACGGTCGTGACTCCAACGCGCAGCGGCTCGGCGTGAAGCGGTACGGCGGTCAGCTCGTGAACGCCGGCGAGATCATCGTCCGGCAGCGCGGCACCCACTTCCACCCGGGCAACCTGGTCGGCCGTGGCGGCGACGACACGCTGTTCGCGCTGGCCGAGGGCCACGTGGAGTTCGGCACCCGGCGCGGCCGCCGCGTCGTCAACATCGTCCCGGCTCCGGCGGAGTAACACCGCCACCCGGTTCACGAAGCTCTGCACAAGGGCGGGTCGCGGAATACCGCGCACCCGCCCTTTTGCTGTCTCAGTAGTACTTGGCTCCTGCAGGAAGTAGAGAACACCGATGGCCATCCCTAGTTTCGTCGACCGTGTCACGGTGCAGGTCGCCGCGGGCCGCGGCGGGAACGGCTGCGCCTCGGTGCACCGGGAGAAGTTCAAGCCGCTCGGCGGTCCCGACGGCGGGAACGGCGGTGACGGCGGCAGCGTGATCCTGCGCGTCGACCCGGACGTGACCACGCTCGTCGACTACCACCGTTCCAGCCACCGCACCGCGACGAACGGTGCCCAGGGCAAGGGTGACCACCAGGCCGGCAGCAACGGCGGCGACGTGGTCCTCGGCGTCCCGGACGGCACGGTGATCAGCACGGCGAACGGCGAGCTGCTCGCCGACCTCGTCGGCCCGGGAGCCGAGTTCATCGCCGCGCAGGGCGGCAAGGGCGGCCTCGGGAACGCGGCGCTGGCGAGCAGCACCCGCCGGGCGCCCGGGTTCGCGCTGCTCGGCGAGGACGGCGAGGAGCGCACGCTCGTCCTGGAGCTGAAGGTCGTCGCGGACATCGGCCTGGTCGGGTTCCCGAGCGCGGGCAAGTCGTCGCTGATCGCCGCGATCAGCCGCGCCCGCCCGAAGATCGCCGACTACCCGTTCACCACCCTGATCCCGAACCTCGGCGTCGTGGTCGCCGGCGACACCACGTTCACGGTCGCCGACGTACCGGGGCTGATCGAGGGCGCCAGCGAGGGCCGCGGCCTCGGGCACGACTTCCTGCGGCACGTGGAGCGCTGCGCGGCGCTCGTCCACGTCATCGACTGCGCGACGTACGAGCCGGGCCGCGACCCGCTGAGCGACCTGGACACGATCGAGGCCGAGCTGCGGGCGCACGGCGGGCTCGAGGACCGGCCGCGACTCGTTGCCCTGAACAAGATCGACGTACCGGACGCCCGCGAGATCGCCGAGATGGTGCAGGCCGAGCTGGAGGAGCGCGGGTACCGGGTGTTCCCGATCTCGACCGCCTCGCACGAGGGCCTCGAGGCGCTGAAGTTCGCGATGGCGGACATCGTCCTACGCCGTCGTGCGGAGGCGGAGAAGCCCGACACCACGCGGATCGTGATCCGGCCGCGGGTGCATGGCGGGCCCGAGTTCAAGGTGAAGCAGCTGCCGGACGAGGGCGGCTGGCTGGTGCAGGGCCAGAAGCCCGAGCGCTGGGTGAAGCAGACCGACTTCGCGAACGCGGAGGCGACCGGCTACCTCGCGGACCGGCTGAACCGGCTCGGCGTCGAGGACGAGCTGCTCAAGCTCGGTGCGCGGCCGGGCGACGCGGTCGTGATCGGCGACGGTCCGAACGCGATCGTCTTCGACTTCGCGCCCGACGTCCAGGCCGGCGCCGAGATCCTGGCCCGGCGCGGTGAGGACCACCGGCTCGAGGAGGTTCGTCCGGCGGAGCAGCGGCGGCGGGCGAAGGACTCGGAGTACCACGCGTTCCGCGAGGGCGAGCGGTCCGAGGAATGGTCGGAGCATGGGCACGGCTGGGCGGTCGACGAGGTCGACCTGTCCCCGGCCGAGTCGAAGCGAGCGGCAGAGGCTGTGGCGAAGCAGGCGCGCAAGGAAGCGCGCGAGCGGGCCGCGGCGGAGGAACTCGACCAGAACGGTTGATTTCATGAACCATCGCGCGGAGGCGTCCGACGCCACCCGAATCGTCGTCAAGGTCGGCTCGTCGTCGCTGACCCAGCGCGGCAGGATCGACCTGGAACGACTCCGCCTGCTCGTCGACGCCATCGCGGCGCGGCGGGTCGAGGGGACCGAGGTCGTCCTGGTGTCGTCCGGCGCGATCGCCGCCGGGCTCGCACCGATGGGGCTGCGGTCCCGGCCGCGGGACCTGGCGACGCAGCAGGCGGCCGCGTCGGTCGGGCAGGGCCTGCTGATGGCGAGGTACAGCGATGCCTTCGCCGCGCACGGACTGCGGGTCGGGCAGGTGCTGCTGACCGTCGACGACGTCACGCGCCGATCGCACTACCGCAACGCCTTCCGGACGTTCGCGCGGTTGCTCGAGCTCGGCGTCGTACCGATCGTGAACGAGAACGACACGGTCGCGACCACCGAGATCCGCTTCGGCGACAACGACCGGCTGGCCGCGCTGACCAGTCATCTCGTGCACGCCGACCTGTTGCTGCTGCTGTCCGACGTCGACGGCCTGTACGACGGGGACCCGCGCAAACCAGGTACGTCGATGGTGACCGAGATCCGCGGCGCCGCCGACCTCGAACCGCTCGCGCTCGGGAAGTCCGGGGCGTCCGGGGTCGGCACCGGCGGGATGCAGACGAAGGTCGAGGCGGCCGGAATCGCCACCGAGGCAGGGATTCCGGTGATCCTGACGTCGGCGGCCCGGGTCGGCGAGGCGCTGCGCGGTGAGGCGGTCGGCACGCTGTTCCATCCCACGGGCAAGCGGCGGAAGACGCGGTTGCTGTGGCTCGCGCACGCGACGTCCGGGCAGGGCATCCTGCGGCTGGACGACGGCGCCGTACGGGCGCTCACCCAGCGCCGGGCGTCGTTGCTCCCGGCTGGGATCTCCGCTGTTGAAGGGACTTTCTCCGCGGGTGACCCGGTCGATCTGGTGTCGCCGTCCGGCGTGACGATCGCCCGCGGGCTGGTGAACTACGACGCGTCCGAGCTGCCGGAGCTGCTCGGACGTTCGACCCGGGACCTCGCCCGCGAGCTCGGAGCGGCGTACGAACGCGAAGTGGTACACCGCGACGACCTGGTCCTGCTGTGAAGCAGGTTCGCAAGCACGACAACCGACCTAGGATGGCGAAGTGAGCGAGATCATCGAGTTGGCGCGGCGTGCGCGGGTTGCTTCGTATGCCCTGGCGGAGGCGTCCCGGGCGACGAAGGACTGGGCGCTGCACGCGATGGCGGCCGCGCTGCGGGCGAACACCGACGCGATCGTCGCGGCGAACGCGAAGGACGTGGCGGCCGCGCGCGGGGCCGGTACGCCGGAGTCGACCGTGGACCGGCTGGAGCTGAACCCGTCGCGGGTCGACGCGATGGCGGCCGGGCTGGAACAGCTCGCCGGTCTGGCGGATCCGGTCGGCGAGGTTGTCCGCGGGTACACCCTGCCGAACGGGCTCGAGCTCCGCCAGGTGCGCGTGCCGTTCGGCGTGGTCGGGATCATCTACGAGGCCCGGCCGAACGTCACCGCCGACGCCGCCGGCATCTGCCTGAAGTCCGGCAACGCGGTGCTGCTGCGCGGTTCGTCGTCGGCGGCCGCGTCCAACGAGGCGATCATCGCCGTACTGCGGGACGCCGCCGAGTCGACCGGTCTGCCCGCCGACGTCGTACAGGGTGTGCCGACCGATCGGGCCGCCGTGAAGGAACTGATGCAGGCGCGCGGCCTGGTCGACGTACTGATCCCGCGCGGCGGCGCCGGGCTGATCCAGACCGTCGTGAGCGAGTCCTCGGTGCCGGTGATCGAGACCGGCGTCGGCAACTGCCACGTGTACATCGACGCGGACGCGGACCTGGACCTCGGCCTGGAGATCCTGCTGAACTCGAAGACCCAGCGCCCGAGCGTCTGCAACGCCGCCGAGTCGCTGCTGGTGCACGCGTCGGTGGCCGACGAGTTCCTCGGCCGGGCGTTGCCCGCGCTGGCCGCGGCCGGCGTGACGGTGCACGGCGATCCGACGGTCGTTGCTGCTGGCAAGGATGTGGTGGCGGCGACCGAGGAGGACTTCGGGACGGAGTACAACTCGCTCGACCTCTCGGCCGCGGTGGTCGACTCGCTCGAGGACGCGGTGCAGCACATCCGCCGGTACAGCTCGGGTCACACCGACGCGATCATCACCCGTTCGCAGGCGGCGGCGCGGCGGTTCACGCAGGCGGTCGACTCGGCAGCGGTGGTGGTGAACGCGAGCACCCGGTTCACCGACGGCGGCGAGTTCGGCTTCGGCGCCGAGATCGGGATCTCCACCCAGAAGCTGCACGCCCGCGGCCCGATGGGGTTGCCGGAGATGACGTCGACGAAGTACGTCGTCACCGGCGAGGGCCAGATCCGCACCTGAGCGACGCGCCTGCCGCAGCGCCGTACCAGGTGTTCAGCGGGCTGCAGGCGGAACCGCCTCACGGTGTGTGACCGGTCAGCTCAGGAGGTGGGTCGCGTCGTGGATGTGGACGACGGGCGGCTCGGCCGACGTGACGGCGAGGGCGGCCCGGTGGTCGGGGCCGGCGTCCAGCTCCAGCAGTTGAATGCCGCGGGGTGCTGCCGCGCGGAGATCGCCGCGTAGGCCTTCGCCGGTCGCCTTGACGACGGCTTCTTTCCGGGTCCAGTACGTCGTGAAAGCGGACAGCTTCGCGATCCCGTCGTACCTGGACAGGTCGCGGACCTCGTCGGCCGTCAGTGCGATCCGGGCCACCGCGTCCACGTCCACCGCTGGATCGATCCGCTCGACGTCGAGCCCCACCGGGCGATCCGCGAAGGCGACTCCGACGAGATCTCCGGAATGCGTCACCGACAGCTCGACCCCTCCGGAGGCTCGCACCTTCCCGTGCGGCTTCCCGCACTCCGGGCACGTTCTGTCCAGCAGAATGTTTGCTGCGGGCAACGAAAGGCGCCGCGCCAGCGCCCGCCGGACGATCGTCACGCCGAGCAGGAACCGCGCCTTGTCGACATCCCGTACGTACGCCGCCAGCCGGCCGCGCTCGACCTCGTCCAGATCGCGCTCGAACTCGTCCCGGGCTTGATCGACGCCCGCCCACCACACCTCGACAACCGGCGCGGTCATACCGGACCGGGCTTCCAGGTGAGCGTGCCCGACCGCAGTTCGCGCAGTACGCCGTCGATCCATTCGGCCTCGGCGACCGTGACCGCGACCTGGTACTCCGTCTCCAGCAGCGCGAACCGGGGGATCGGCTGCCCGTCCACTGTCGCCTCCAGCTCCCGCCGCAGCTCCGCGATCCGCCGCGTCAGCAACTCCCGCCGCCGTGCCAGCAACTCACCCGCGGTCTCCGGTGGCAGCAGCATCACGAACGACAGCCCCGCCGGGAACTCCGGGAACTCGTTCCGCGGCGTCGTCAGGATCTCCGACAACCACTCCCGGCACACCTCCCGCCCCGCGTCTGTCAGGTGGTAGACCGTTCGCTCCGGATACCGTTCGTCCCGCTCGGTCGCGCCGGCCGCGATCAGCCCGGCCTCTTCCAGCCGCACGATCATCCGGTACAGGCTGGTCCGCTGGCCGACGTTCACCACCTGGTCCTTGCCCCACTGCTTGATCAGCCGCTGGATCCCGTACGGATGCAGCGGACCGTTCTCCAGCAACCCGAGGATCGCCATCGCCAGCGTCGAGCGTCGAAAAGTCACCCCCTCACTGTAAGGGTTCAAAGAAACTAGTTGCAATGCAACTAGCCGCTATGTAACTATCGATCCATGAGCGCAGACCTGACCCAAGGTGCCGTCACCTCTCGCGACGGCACCGAGATCGGCTATTACAAGACCGGCCGAGGCCCGGCCGTCGTCGTGCTGCACGGCAGTATGGAATCGGCGACCAGCCACACCCTGTTCGCGCAGGAGCTGGCCGACGAGTTCACCGTCTACCTCCCGGACCGCCGCGGTCGCGGTCTTTCCGGCCCGCACCGGCCGGACCACGGCGTTCGTACGGAGGTCGAGGACCTGGACGCCGTACTCACCGTGGCCGGAGCTGAGCGCGCGTTCGGCATCAGCGCCGGGGGAGCGGTCGTGCTCGAGGCCGCGCGGACGCTGTCGTCCCTGAAGCAGGTCGCGCTCTACGAGCCGGCGCTCGTCGCGGACGGCGCCCCGCACCGCGAGTGGCTCGCTCGTTTCGACCAGCAGATCGCCCGCGGCGACATCGCCGGCGCGATGGTGACGAGCATGTTCGGCTTCGAGCTGGCGCCCGGGTTCCTCAAGGTGGTGCCCCGCGGCGTGCTTCGGTGGGCCACCGAGAAGATGCTGGCCAAGGACGCGCGCCAGGCCGCCGACGGCGCGGTCCTGCTCCGTGATCTCGCGCCGACGATCCACGCCGAGGGCACGATCGTCGCCGAGCTCGGCGGCACCTTCGAGAAGTTCAGGACGGTCGACGCCGACGTACTGCTGCTCGGCGGCACGAAGGGACTCCGCGGCCTGCAGCCCGGCCGGGACACCCTGGAGAAGGTCCTGCCGAACGTCCGCCGGATCGAGTTCGACGGCTACGACCACGGCGCGGCGTCGGATCCCGGCGGCGTCAACCCGGCCGGCAAGCCGGAAGCGGTACGGCGGATCGCCGCCGAGGTGAAGGCCTTCCTCAAGCGGTCCTGAACGCCCAGTCGACCGCCTCCGCGATGTCCGTCACCGGGTACCGCACCGCCTGCACGACGCGGTCCGCGCCGACGATCAGCACGAACCGCTTCAACCGCTCGTACCCGCCGGCCCGGAACGTCGGCAACCGCAGCGCCGCCGCCAGTTCCAGCTCGAGGTCGGACAGCAGCAGGTGTGGGATGTCCTCCGCCTCAGCGAACGCCCGCTGCTCGTCGGGCCGCTGCGTACTCACTCCACGCACGGCGATCCGCTGATCCGTGAACTCGCCGTACCGCCCGGCGAAGAGCCGGTTCTCCAGCGTGCAGCCGGTCGTCCCGTCGATGTCGTCCCACCCGTCCGGCAGCGGCGTCGGCCGTCCGGTCGCGGGGTAGCCGAACAGCACGGTCGCGCGACTGTCGACATCCAGAATGTCGACAGTCCTACCAGCGGTCGACGGCAGTTCGACGTACGGCACGTGGTGTCCGACCAGCTCGTGCAGACGTTGGGCCGGCGGCTCGTCCTCGGCGTTCGTCCCGGTGAGCGAGCCATCGCCGAGCAGCCAGCGGTCACCCCAGTCCTGCAGGGCGACGAGCACGGGCAGGAGGGCTCGCCCACGCGGCGTCAGCTGGTACGCGTACCGGGTCGGCCGGTCCTGGTACGCGACCTTGTCGACAATCCGACTGTCGACCAGGCCGTTCAGCCGCTCGGTCAGCACCTTCCGCGAGATGTGCAGTGCTCCCGCGAGCTCGTCGAACCTGGACAGCCCGCGGGCCAGATCGCGGACGATCAGCAGTTCCCAGCCGTCGCCGATGACGCCGAGGGACTGCGCGATCGCGCAGTCCGGCTCGGGCGAGAAGCTGCTCCGCCGCACGATCCGTACCCCTTCGATTCCAGTTGCTGCCCGGTCGTCGGGTCGAGTAAGTTCCCAACAGGAACTCACTCTACCGCAGGGGGACGGACGTGTACTGGCGCCGGATCGCGGAGCTGCCCACCTGGATGAAGGCGGTGATGGCCGGTCAGTTGGTCAACGGCGCCGGTGCGCTCGCCTGGGTCTACCTGACGCTGTACCTGGTCGAGGACCGCGGCATGTCGGCGCAGCAGGCCGGCTTCGCCGCGGCGGCGTACGGCGTCGGGCTGGTCGGCGGCAACCTCGGCGGCGGCTGGTTCGGCGACCGGTTCGGCCTGCGGACGACGGCGCTCGCGAGCCAGTTGCTGTGGGCGGTCAGCTGTACCGCGATGCCGTTCGCGCCGGGCCCGTCGATCGCGGTCGTCGCGGCGCTGGCCGGCCTGTTCGGCGGCGCCGGCCGCCCGAACCTCAGCGCGCTGGTCGCGATCTCGCTGCCCGCGGAACGCCGCCGTGAAGGGATCGCGCTGTCCCGCACCGCGACGAATGCGGGCTTCACCATCGGTCCACCGCTCGGCGGTCTGCTCGCGACGTACGACTTCTCGCTGGTCTTCTTCGTCGACGCCGTCACCAGCCTGGTGATGGCCGCGATCATCTGGCGCTGGGTGCCGAACGCCCGCGGGACCAGAGGATTGTCGACAACCGGATTGTGGACGTCCGTCCTCCGCGACCGCCCGGTCCTGGTCGTGCTCGCGACGATCGTTGTCGTCGACACCGTCTACCGCCAGATCTTCGCCACGCTGCCGCTCCTGCTGCGCGACGCGGGCACCCCGGCCGTCGCGTACGGCGTACTGCTCGGCGCCAGCTCGGTCGTGATCGTGCTGTTCGAGGCGCCGCTCGCCGTACGGCTCCGCGGCCATCGCGCGACCCGGGTGATCGCGGCCGGGTTCGCCTTCATCGGCATCGGGCAGGCGATCGTCGGCCTCTGGCCGGCGCTTGCCGGGGCGGCGCTGGCGATCGTGGTGCTGACCGCGGGGGAGATGCTCTACAAACCGACCGCCACCGCGCACGTCGCGGACGCGGCGCCGGAAGGGATGGTCGGGCGGTACTCCAGCCTGTACGCGGCTGCCTCGATCAGCGGCATGTTCCTCGCCCCGGCGATCGGCGGTACGGCGTACCAGCATGCGCCGCGACTGCTCTACCCGGTCGCAGCGGCCCTCGCGCTGGTCGCTGCCGGCGTACTGCTGCTCACTCGGGCAACGGCGCCGGACGCCCTTCCCAGCGCGTCGACAGTACGACCGTCGTCCGCGTCCTGACCACGCCGTTCACGCGGCGCAGTGAGCCGACGACCGCCTCGAGCTGGGTGACGTCGGCGACCCGGACCTTGACCACGAGCTCCTGGTCGCCGGCGACGAACCAGCAGTCCTCGACGGCGGGAATCTCCCGGACCTGCTCGACGATGTCGTCGGTCTCCACGTCGTCGCGCTGGAACAGGCCGATCAGCGCGCTGGTACCCAGACCGACCTGGTCCGGGGCGACGACGGCGCGGTAGCCGAGCAGTACGCCGCGCTCCTCGAGGCGCCGTACCCGCTCCTGGACGCTCGGGCCCGACAGGCCCACCTCTCGGCCGAGCTCGGCCCAGCTGGAGCGGCCGTTCAGTCGTAGCGCCTCGATCAGCTGCCGGTCGATCGCGTCCATGACCTCTCCTGTTCACCGCAGATTCTAAGGCAAGGAATGCTCTGTTCCTTCAATTCGTTTGTGAGAGCGTAATGCTTACCGTACAATTTTAGGTACCGGGGACAGTCCGCCCCGGTTCCCGCCGTACCAACCCAGTGAAGGAACCATGATCACCCCTGATGTTGCCCGTGCCCGTATCGACGAGCGGCACCGCGCCGCGGCGCAGGCGCGTCGTGCGCACGCCGTGCCGTCCACCTGGCGCCGGCTGCTGACCCGTACCGCCCGCAACCGCTGACCTCACCTCAGCTGTTCTGATCCGTCCTCAGCCGCGACCGGTGCGCCGTAGGGCCACCGGTCGCTGTCGTCGCCGCCGTCACGAGATAGGCTCTGCACCATGCAATCGCACCTGGTGCCGCTGATCGCGGTCGTACACGAGGCCGCCGTCAACGCCTCGCACATCTCGAAGTGGTGGTTCGGCGGGTTCGCGATGGTCGTGTTCCTGCTGCTGCTGGCCGTCACCGTCATCATGGGCAAGGGCCGGCCGCACAGCTGACCGGCTGTCGCTGTGCACATGGCGTGAAGGGCTGACGTGGCTTCTGTGGAGCGGGTACGACGGATCGGCGTGATGGGTGGCACGTTCGACCCGATCCATCACGGACACCTGGTCGCGGCCAGCGAGGTGCAGTCGTACTTCGACCTCGACGAGGTGATCTTCGTCCCGACCGGCCAGCCGTGGCAGAAGTCGGACCGCAAGGTCTCCCCGGCCGAGGACCGGTACCTGATGACCGTGATCGCGACCGCGTCGAACCCGCGGTTCTCGGTCAGCCGCGTCGACATCGACCGGCCCGGGCCGACGTACACGATCGACACCCTGCGGGACCTGTCCAGGCTGTACCCGGATGCGGAGCTGTTCTTCATCACCGGCGCCGACGCGCTCGCCCAGATCCTCACCTGGCGGGACGTCGACGAGACGTTCAAGCTCGCCCAGTTCGTCGGCTGTACCCGGCCGGGGACCGAGGGCCTCGAGCTGCCGCTGGACCAGCTGCCGATGGACCGGATCACCCTGCTCGAGGTGCCGGCGCTGGCGATCTCCTCCACCGAGTGCCGCGCCCGGGTCGCCAAGGGCAACCCGACCTGGTACCTGGTGCCGGACGGCATCGTCCAGTACATCGCCAAGCGTGAGCTCTACACCAACCGTTAGGACGTTTTATGCCTGCCAGTGAACGCGCCATCGAGCTGCTGACCGCGGCTGCGGAAGCGGCCCACGACAAGAAGGCCGAGAACGTCCTCGCCTTCGACGTCTCGGAGCAGCTCGCGATCACCGACGCGTTCCTGGTCGCCTCCGCCTCCAACGACCGCCAGGTCCGCGCGATCGTCGACGCCATCGAGGAGAAGCTCCGCGTCGACTTCGACGCCAAGCCGGTACGCCGCGAGGGCGCGCGCGAGGGACGCTGGGTGCTGCTCGACTACCTGGAGATCGTCATCCACGTCCAGCACGACGAGGAGCGCGCCTTCTACTCGCTAGAGCGCCTGTGGCGTGACTGCCCCGCCATCACCCTCCCGTCCGCCGTACCAGATGGCGCTGTGACCGGCGCTGCCGGCACGGACTCGGCCGCGGCTGAATGACCGCCGGTCGGCTGATCGTCTGGCGCCACGGCCGGACAGAGTGGAACCTCCAGAACAAGATCCAGGGTCAGGCCGACATCCCCCTCGACGAGGTAGGCATCGCCCAGGCCCGCGCTGCCGCGGCCCGGCTGGCGTCCCTCGCCCCCACCCGCCTGTTCGCCAGCGACCTGCAACGCGCCGCCGCCACCGCAGCTGAACTCGCCTCCCTCACCGACCTCAAAATCGAGTACGACGAGGAACTCCGCGAGATCGACGTCGACGACTGGGCCGGCCTCACCTCCGCCGAACTGGCCGCCATCAACCCGGAAGCCGCAGCCCGCATCGCAAGCGGCGACCCGCAACGCCGCGGCACCAACGGCGAAACCGTCGAGGAAGTAGCCACCCGCTTCGCCGCCGCCCTCAGCCGCATCTCCACCGAAGGCACCGCCGAAGACACCATCGTCATCGCCACCCACGGCCTCGCCGCCCGCGTCGGCATCTGTGTCTTCCTAGGCATCCCCCAATCCAACTGGGCCGCCTTCGGCGGCCTCTCCAACTGCAACTGGGTCTCCCTCCTCCCCGGCCGCCACGGCTGGCGCATAGAAGAGTGGAACGCCGGCTCCCTCCCCGAACCAGTAATGAGCGACGACCCCCAGCACTAAGCAACCCACCCAAAGCCCACACCGCTCCGCGGCGGCTGGTCAGTTGGTCGCCTCCGGCGGCGCGCGACGTGGTCCGTGGCGCGCGCCCTCCGGCGAAGCAACCGTCGGCGCGGAGCACGGTCAGGGCAGCCCGTTCGTGACGACAACGCGTTCGCGACGCTGCTCGACCCGGGCGAGCGCCTCCGCTGGCGGAACTGCAGGGAGTGCAGCTCGACAGACATCCCAGGAGCTAAGGGTGTCAAGCTGCGAGCAATTCGGCCTGTTGTGACCAGGCGGTTGTTTCGTTGTAGGGGGTGCTGGTTTTGAGGCAGCCGTGGAGGATGCCGACGAGCCGGTTGGCGAGTTGGCGCAGGGCGGGGTTGTGTTCGGCTCCGCGGGCTCGTTGTTTGTCGTAGTAGGCGCGGGCTCCGGGCGAGGTGTTGAGCGCGGAGAAGGCCTGGGTCATGAGGGCGTCGATGAGCCGGTCGTTGTGCACGTAGCGGGCCAGGGCGACCTTCTTCTTGCCCGAGGAGATGGTGATCGGGCTGGTCGCGGCGTAGTTCTTGCGGGCTTTGGCCGAGGCGTACCGTTCGGGGTCGTCGCCGAACTCTGCGAGCACCCGGGCGCCGAGGATCGGTCCCAGCCCGGGCTGGGACACGATGATCTCAGCGGCCGGGTGCCGGCCAAAATGTGCCTCCACCTGGCCCTGCAGCGTCGTGACCTGCTCATCGAGGACGACCAGGACCGCGACCAGCGCGCGGGTCGAGGCGGCGTAGGCGGCAGTCACCACGGCAGGCTGGCCGAGGTGCTCGGCGCGCAGCGCGGCCCGGATCCGCGCGGCCCTGCCGTCGATGCCGTCGATCTTGCGGCGCCGGGCGTGTTTGAGCGCCGCGGTGATCTGCGCGGTGGTCAGCCGGGCCGCAGACGCCGGGTCGGGGGCCTTGGCCAGTAGTTCGAGGGTGTCGGGCGCGTCGAGGTCGGCGAAGGCTTCCAGCGCGGCGGGGAAGTACTCGCGCAGCGCGTGCCGCAGCCGCTGCGTGGTGCGGGTCCGTTCCCAGATCAGTGTCTTGTGCATCCGGGTGACGACCTTGATCGCCTCGGCCCCGGCGCTGTCACCGGCCACCGTGCGCAGCTGGTGGGAATCGGTGCGGACCATGTCGGCCAGCACGTGCGCGTCGCCCGCGTCGCTCTTGGCGCCCGACACCGCATGCCGTTTGCGGTACGCCTTCGCCTGCAACGGGTTCACCGCGAACACCTGGTAGCCCGCGGCCACCAACGCGGCCACCCACGGCCCCCGATCGGTCTCGATCCCGACCACCACCTCGACCTCGTCCAGATCGGCATCGGGATCAACAGCGGCGAACTGCTCGGCCAGCAGCGCGTGCAGCCGGGCCATCCCCACCATCCCCTCGGGCAGCCGCGCCTTGGCCAGCACCCGCCCGGCCGGGTCCATCACCTCCACATCGTGATGCGCCTCGGCCCAGTCATCACCCACGAACAACTTCACTAAGTTCTCCCGCTCTCGATCAAGCCAGTCACCCGCAGGCAAGCCGGTCGGGAGAACCATCAGCGACCTAATGAAGCAGTACTCACGGCAACCCACCACACAGCACGGCGGGGCCAGGCACGACATCCCATCAGCGATCAACTCTCCCGGTCACCGGCAGGGGCACGCTCTGTCGACAGGACTCAAAGTCCAGGACGTATAGAGTGCTCACCCACCGGCGGCCTACCAGCTACCGAGTCTGCCCGACGGCGACCCGATAACTCTCATTAGGACGTGTACGTCGGTTGCGCGAGCGGCGCGGCTCGCAGGCAGCGCCCGAAGCCGCCAGCAGGCGAACACCTCCTGTCGAGCTGCACATGCGGGCGACGACAGCAGCCTGTTCAGTCATCCACAACGCCTGTACGACCCGCGCAGCCGGCGACTGCGGACCTAGCATCGCCACCCCGCAAAGACTCGGCAGACACGCGTTTCAGAAGCGACGTACTGTAACCGGCAGGCCTCCAACACCACCGAAACCAAGGTGTCCTGGACCACACCAGCCCCACGAAGGAACCGATTTTTCTTTGCAGCCACTCATCCGCTAAGCTTTCGGAGTCGCAAGACACCGCGGGGCTTTGGCGCAGTTGGTAGCGCGCTTCCATGGCATGGAAGAGGTCAGGGGTTCGAATCCCCTAAGCTCCACCGCAGGTCAGAGGCCGGTTCTCCACTCGGAGAACCGGCCTTTTTCATGACCTGAGTTACTAGCTGAGTGACTACCGGTTTCGGGGCAGGATCTCGTCCGACCATGCAGAGGTGCCCGAGCTGGTGCCAGGTGCGGTGTTGCCTAACATCGGCATCCGCGTGCTCGGCTCGGTGGAGCGTGTCGACCCGTTGGAAGACGAGGGAATCGCTCCACGCAAGGACCCCCTCGCCAGTCCGCCTCCGGTGACGGTCGACTACGTCGTGGCGGGCACAGTGGAAAGATCCAGAGACTTCCAGGTAGACGTGGGCGCAGGCCCTCAGCACGCCGGGGTCGAGTTGGTGCTGACTGTCAACGGTCACCTGCTCCAGGCGCAGGTCGACGGGCAGGCGCGCGATATCGAGCCCGGCTCCCGGTTGATCCTCAGTGGTGAACTCGTCGTCATCGGCGAGTACGAGTGGGAGGCTTTCGACTTGGTCGACACACGCGCTCCCTGGTCGGTCGAGGAGACACGGCGAGTCTCCAACGGCGACTACCTGCTCCGACTGGTACCCGCGCCTCAATCCTGGTGACGGTGCCTCACAGCCTGCTGCAACATTCGCACGTGCCGGGCTCTAACTCGCTTGGGTTCTGGAGCGCTGAGGGTCGGTGGCGCATAGCTTCGCTGGCCATGGAAACTCCAGGGGCTGGAGACTCGCGCTCCACTGCTCGCCCAGTTCGCGCAGAATCGTGGTGGCGCGATGAATGTCTTCGTCCAGGTAGGGACAG
Source organism: Kribbella aluminosa (assembly GCF_017876295.1). Taxonomy (NCBI): domain Bacteria; kingdom Bacillati; phylum Actinomycetota; class Actinomycetes; order Propionibacteriales; family Kribbellaceae; genus Kribbella; species Kribbella aluminosa. The sequence goes on from NZ_JAGINT010000002.1 coordinate 3,228,912, forward strand.
GGATCCTGCGAGATGACGCCCCAACGTTCGCGGGCTTCGGCGTACGGCGTCGGCTGGCGCTTCTCGACGGCTTCATGGATGACTGCCGCGATGGCCTCACTGATACCGACGCCCTTAGCGGCCTTCAGAATGCGGGCGCTGCGGACCTTGGCGTCGTGGCGCTTCTTTCCCTCGATCTGGGTCATGCTCGAGAACACCGCGCCTGCCGCGATCACGCCGAAGATTCCGTCGGCGATGCAGAGTTCGCGTTCGACCACCGCGTGCGAGAGGTCGTGCGGTACGCGCCACTTGCGCGTATACGACGAGAGCGTGAACACTGCGCCGTCCGCGCGACGGATCAGGGTGAGACTCTCACCGCGCGGATCATGCTGGAAGGTGAGTTGCATGTCATCCAGGGTGACCCCGTGCTCAGACTTGTACCACTCGTTTTCTGCCGTTGCCATGTGGTCGTCAACTGCGGTGGACCGAATCCACGGACGGGGCCGCAGCGGGGTCCGCGCCGGCAGACCACGGACTCAACCACCAATCAGCGAAACACCTTGTAGATAAGGGCCTGAGCCTCGTCCCGCGTAGGCCACCGATACGACCCTTGCACCGGAGCCGTGCCCCAGGACGCTGATCACGCGGATCCGCTGCACAAAGACGATCTGCACCGGGCCGGCGCGTGGCCGGGGGACGGGTGGGTGCCGACACGCTACTTCCCTCCAGCCCCAGTTCGATGCTGGTACTCCGATGGGCCATCGTGATCACCCGCCAGGGGATCGGGGTTGGGGAGGATTGCCCTCCCGGAGCGGAACGCGATCCTCCCCAAGGCGGCTTTTCCGGGACGTTCGTGTGGACGTTCGACAGGTAGAGCACCGGCGAGACCCTGTACGCGCGATCCCGATCACGCTCAGGTGCACTGCCCGACAGGCCGACACCTCCTGTCGAGAATGCACACCACCCGGCTGCAGCATCGCCCGGAACACAGCAACCACCCACAGGAGCCGATATCCACTCGTGCTGGGGGTTCTCCACTCCCACACCAACAGAGAACCGATGCCCTTAGCAACCAATTGACCCCCAACGGATCTGAGCCAAGCTCCACCCCGTGCACAATGCCCGAACTCATGCCAGCGGGGATCCGTGGCTGGAGTTCGGGCCTTTGTTGCTGTTGTGAGCCCTGGCGGGGGCGTTGCCCTCGGGATCGAGAAGCCGCTCCAATGGCGCTTTTGACGAGCGATCGTGCGAAGAGAGATGGTGCGGCTGCTTTGTTCAGCTTGCGTCGAGCAGTTCGGTGATTCGGGTATAGAAGGTGGCGGGGTCGCCGGCGAGTGAGGCCTTTACCATCGCGGTCCATTCGTCGACGATCACCTCGATCGACCCCGCGGTGAGGCCGTCGAGTGAGCGGCGTGGTACGTCGCGTGGGTGGATCTTGGGGCCGTCGTATCCGGCCGCGATATCGGTGTCGGCGGCTCCGAGGAGGACGCCTTGGACCAGCGTGCCTTGAGCCGCGAGCTCGAGACGTACGCCGTTGGTCATGTTCCATTCGGCGGCCTTTGCGGCTGAGTACGTGCCGGTGCCGGGGGCCGCGAACCAGGACAGTGCCGACAACACGTTCACGACGGCACCTCCGCCGTTCGCCGCGAGCACGGGGCTGAACGCGCGGATCACGTCGAGCGTGCCCCAGAAGTGCGTGTCCATCTCTCGGCGGGGCCTCGGCGAGGTCGCCGGTGACCAGAGCGGCGCCGGTCGCGATGCCGGCGTTGTTGACCAGGAGCGTTACATCCCGAGCGGTTGCCGCTGCGGCGACGACCGACTCGTGGTCGAGCAGGTCGAGTCGTAGGGCCACCACCCGGGGGTCGTCGAACTTGAGGCTCTCGGGGCGACGAGCGGTCGCGTAGACCTTCGCGGCGCCGCGCTCCAGGAGTTCGAGCACGTACTGGCGCCCGATACCGCGGTTGGCTCCGGTGACGAGGGCGGTCTGGTCGCTGAGGTTCATGGGTTCCTTGCTTCCTGCATAGCTGGTTCGGTTTCGACTAGGCTAAAACTTGACGTTGGCGTCAACGTCAAGTCGAGGAACCGAGGACACGAGATCAGTGGAGGCACAGATGCGGATCGGAGAGGTCGCACGCCGGGCGGGGGTCAGCACAAGAGCCCTCCGGTATTACGAGGAGCAAGGTCTGCTCACGTCGGAACGCACCCACAGCGGCCAGCGCATCTACCCCGAGACAGCGGTCGAACGTGTCCGGCTGATCCAGCAGCTCCTCACCGCCGGCCTGCCCAGCCGAACTATCGTGCGACTGATGCCTTGCATCGAAGCCGGGCAGGCTTCCCCCGAGGTCTTCGAGCTGATGGCGGCCGAGCGGAGCCGCATCAGTACCGCCATGGCCGGCCTCGCCGCTGCGCGGGATGCTCTCGACACCTTGATCGACATCGCGAACAACCCAACGCCCGAACACTGCCCGGCGCTCCGGGTGCCGGCCTGGGCGCCGTACGAACACGCCGAAGCGGAGCCGGCTGGCCTACCACCAACGCGAGTGCGCACCACCGCCTGACCGCATTCGTTTGGGGCAGGTCTGTCGACTGATCGTCTTCGTGGGACCACGGTCTGACTACCGCGTCGCTCGGAGCTGAATCGTCCCGGTGTGTCCGGAGAGTTCTGGTGTGAGACCTCGACGAGCGGGCGCGTCCGGGTGTGGGCGACGCGGTCGTATGGCACCCTGCGACGGGTTGCCGAACAGGTGCGCGTTGTTGGCTTTGGCTACCTGCGGGTGCTGGCGCGGATGATGGTGGCTGCGGTGGGGTGGGTCGTGGGGGTGATGGTGGCTAGCTGTTGGCGGAGGCGGGATTCGAAGGCTGTGCGTTGTTGTGGGGCAGGGCGTCGATGAAGGCTCTTGAGCCGTGAGAGAGGGACCAGTTCCAGAAGGGGTCGGGGAGGTGTTGGCTGACCTCGGTCTGGTTGAGGTTGTGGAAGCCTTCGGCCGCTAGCAGTTGCTGGCCGTCGAGGGGGCGGCCCAGGCGGCCCTTGCCGACCGGGATGTAGGGCTGGTACTCGCGGATGAGGGCGCCGTAGAAGTCCCAGTCCGGTGCGTTCTCGACGTCGCAGGGTATGGAGAACGAGAACACGCCGCCGGGGCGCAGTACTCGGTGGATCTCGGCGGCTGTTGCTGCGGGGTCGTCGAGGAGGTGCATGACGAAGCCGGCGCAGACCAGGTCGAAGGTTGCGCCGAGGTCGAGTGCGGCGGTGCCGGGCTGGGGGTCGAGCCAGTCGGCGTGCAGCTGCGCGAACCCGCGGAAGAACAGTGGAACCTCGTCGTAGTCCGCCGCCAGCTCGTCGAACAGCCGAATTGCCCGGGCGGTATGTTCGCTCACTTTTCGAGTCGATGACCGCCCGGTGGGGGACTATGTGGACACCGTACTGCGGAGCTGACCACCGTTGGAAGGACACAACGAATGACCGAGCTGAACGCCGACCAGGCGCGGCGAGCGATCGTCGACCACACCCGGCGCCTGGCGGAAGCAGCCGCCGCGGCCGGGCCGGACGCCGCCGTGCCGACCGCGTCCGAGTGGACTGTCACCAACCTGGTGGAGCACGTCGGCCAGACCCAGAACTGGGTCGCGGAGATCATCGAGCGGCGCATCACCGATCCCACGCAGTTGCCCACGGAGGTGGCCGCGCTGCCCGCCGATCCCGGCGAGTGGTCGGCGTGGCTGGCGGAGTCCGCGCAGCGACTCGCGAAGGCGTGCTCCGATGACGCGCTCGACGCGCCGGTGTTCAATCCGGCGGGGGACGGGCGCACCGGAGTGCGGTTCTGGATCGGCAGCCAGCTCAACGAAGCGGTCGTCCACGGCTTCGACGCGGCCGCGGCGGCGGGTCGGCCGGTCGACGTCGACGCCGACATCGCAGCGGCGCTGATCAGCAATCACCTCGCGATGCTCACCTCTCCGACGTGGGAGATGCAGCGGCCTGAGTCCGCTCATGCGATCCGGGGCGATGGGCAGGTCCTGCAGTGGCAGGCGACCGACGCCGGCGCTTGGTTCGTCGTACGCCGGCCTGACGGTGCGACGTGGCAAACCGGAACCCAACAGGCCGAGGTGACGATCACCGGCCCGGCACGATCGCTGCTGCTGACGTTGACCCGACGGCTGCCGTTGACCGACAGCGACATCACCGTGGACGGCGACGCGGACCTCGCTCGGCACTGGATCGACAACACCGCTCACGTCAGCGGCTGACACCGGGCGTACCGTGGTTCGAGAATCGCGCTTGAGGAGGAGCGCGTCGAGGCGGGCCTCGACGACTACGACCCGAACGACGTACCGCCGGCCACCGACGCCCCGGTGCCGACGGACGTGCGCGACACCGAGGAGTACCAGGAGTCCGAGGCCGAGCTGCGCCGCGAGGAGTCCGAGGGGGAGATCTACCCGCTCACCGACCGGCACCCGTTCCCGCCGTCGCACTACGACCGCTCGTAGGCCGCTCGGAGGACGTCGAACTCGGCGCCCGGCTCGTTCGGGTCGAAGCCGTGCTCGATCAGCCAGCGGGACGCCTGGAGACTGCGCAGCGACCACCAGGCGCGGATCACGTCGACGTCCACGTCGGTGCCGTACCCGGCCAGCAGGTCGTCGAGGCATTCCTCGTGCCCGAGCGTCATGATGGCGAGGTCGTTCAACGGGTCGCCCTTGCTCGCCTCGGACCAGTCGATGATGCCGGTGACCTCGTCGCCCTCGGTGAACACGTGGGTGATCTGCAGGTCCCCATGCGCGAACACCGGCTCCCACGGCCGGAACGCCAGCTCCGCGACCTCGCGATTCCGGATGACCAGGTCGGCGGGAAGTACGCCGTTCGCGATCAGCCACTCGCACTCACCGTCGAGCTTCGCGCCGATCTCCTCGCTGGTCGGCGCCGACCACGGCGGCAATGGTGCCTCATGCAACTTCCGTACGGCGGCGCCCGCCGCGGCCCACGCATCCGGCGACGCCGGCGAAGGCTCCCCGAGCCGGCCGAGCGCCGCCCCGCGCACCGCGGCAAGCGCGAGCACATTCGGCTTCCGCCACAGAACCTCCGGCGTCGGCACCGGCGCCAACCGCATCGCCTCGACCTCGACCTCGAGGTTCCCCGGATCACCGTCGACCTTCAGAAACACGTCCCCCACCCGCAGGGTCGCCCGTTCACTGTGCGCCACGACAACCTGAACCTCATCCACACGCCGCATTCTCCCGACCCCACCCACCAGCCGTCATCCGGTTTGTTCGGGTGGTTCGACCGGGAAGGAGATCATCGTGTGGAGGCGGGGGGTGCGGCCGGGCGCTGGGCTGTTTCCGGAGTAGTTGGCCAGGGTTTGCTGGATGTCCTTGATGAGGGCGGCCAGCTCGTCCTCGGAGAGCCAGAGGATGCCTTGGCGGTAGCCGACTGAGTCGTGGAGCGGGTTGGCGCCGGGGCGGTCGAGGTAGGTGTTGAACTCGGCCAGCAGGGCGGCCATCGTCGCGGTGAAGCCGCGGCGGTGGTCGTCGAGGGTCATCGTCGCGGCTGCCTCCGGGCCGATCCGGGTGCGGTCGGCGCGGAGTTGGTAGTGCCGCTCGACCGCGCCGTGGACGCGCTGCTCGTCGACGACCTCCAGTACGCCGCCCTCGGCCAGGAGCGCGACATGCCGGTAGACGCTGGTCTTCGGTACGTCGGACAGCCGCGCGCACAGGTCGGACGTCGTCCGCACGCGGCCGCCGGACATGGCATGCACGATGCGCAGCCGGACCGGGTGCAGCAGCAGGTCGAGCGGATCCATATCCACACAATCCCAGATTTGATACCGTTAGCAAAATTGGGAATGGAGGTCCGTGGTGACTGGACTGAGTGAAGCCGCCGTGCATGCGTTGGACGACCTGACGTGGCTCGACGACGTGATCGGCGACGCGCGGGTGGTCGCGATCGGGGAGAGCTCGCACTACAGCCATGAGTTCCTGGCGTTGCGTCATCGGTTACTGCGGTACCTCGTCGAACGGCACGGGTTCACGGCGTACGCGATGGAGTCCGGCTTCCCCGAGGGCCGGCGTACCGACGCCTGGGTCCGGAACGGTGCGCCGGACGAGCTCGGCTCGGTACTCGCCACGGGAATGACCTCGCTCATGGGCGTCTGGACCGAGATGCGCGACCTCCTCGGGTGGCTGCGGCAACACAACGGGAAGGTCGGCTTCTACGGGATCGACCTCCCGGGCTCGGTGGTGTCCACGCTGCCCGGCCTGGAGTTGCTGTTCGACTACCTCCGTGTCGCCGATCCGGAGTTCGAACCCGACCCCGTCATCCGGGACACCGCAGGAGCGCTAGCCGTGTCGTCACCGTTCTCCGCGCCCGCTGCGATGGCCGCGTACGGGCAGCTCGAACAGTCCACGAAGGACGCCTTCACCGCGGGTCTCGCCGGGCTTGTCGCGCGATTGGCTGCGCGGCGGCTGGAGTACGTCGACCGTACGTCGCGGGACGCGTACGGCGAAGCCTGGTGCGCGTTGGCGGGCGCGGTCGCCCTCGACGCGCTGGCCCGTGCGATGGCCGGCGGCGACCGGTTGTCGATGATGAACATCCGGGACGCCGCCATGGCGGACGCCGTCGAGTGGATCCTCGGGCGGGAGGAACGCGTCGTACTGGCCGCGCACAACGGCCACGTCCAGCGCCGGCCCGGCGTGCTGCCCGGCATGCCGCCGATGACCCCGCTCGGTATGCACCTTGCCGACCGGCTCGGGCAGGACTACGTGGTCATCGGTACGACGATGGACACCGGGCAGATCCTGACGAACGGGCCGGAGTTCTACACCGGCACGCTCTTCAGCCCGCTGCCGCCCGCCGCGCCGGACAGCATCGACGGGCTGATGGCGGCCAGCCACGATGGCCCGTTCGGCGTCGACCTGCGGCGGTTGTCCGACGCGGACGCTCGCGCGGTTCGAGCGGCAGGACGGCAGCGGGTGCTGGCCGACCATTACGGCGATGTCGAGGTGCTGACGGCGTACGACGTACTGCTGCACGTCCCGGTGATCACGCCGGCACATCCGGACGTCGACGCGCTGGCGTTTGCCCCCGTCGACGTACAGGGTCCGTTCGACGCCTACCTCGGTACGGCAAGGACCGCCTGAGGGTTTAGCGGCGGCGAAGGGGTGGGGTGGTCAGGGCGGGGGAGACGGAGTGTTTCTCGGCGGGGGAGAGGTCGGTGCCGGGGGCAACGATTGTGTCGATGGCGTCGAGGATGTCGGGGGTGAGGGTGGTGTCGGCGGCTGCCAGTTGGGAGTTGAGGTGGTCCAGGGTGCGGGGGCCGATGAGGGCGCTGGTGACGGCGGGGTGGGTGGTGATGAAGGCGAGGGCGAGCTGGATCAGGGTGAGGCCGGACTGGTCGGCGAGTTTGGCCAGTTGTTCGACGGCTTCGAGTTTGGCGGCGTTCGCCGGGATCGTGGTGTCGAAGCGTTCCGGCATGACGGCGGATCGGCTGGTCGTCACGGCTTGACCTGCGCGTACGGCGCCCGACAGCCAGCCCGACGCGAGCGGGCTCCACGTCAGCACCCCGAGGCCGTACTGCTCCGCGACCGGTAGCACCTCCGCCTCCGCGCCGCGTTGCAGGAGGGAGTAGCTCGGCTGCTCGGTGACGAAGCGGCTCAGGTGGTGCCGGTCGGCCGCCCACTGGGCCTCGACGAGGCGGTACGCCGGGTACTCGGACGTGCCGAAGTACCGGATCTTCCCCGCGCGTTGCAGGTCGGTCAGCGCCGACAACGTCTCCTCGTCGCTCGTGGCCGGGTCCCAGCGGTGCACCTGGTACAGGTCGACGTACTCGACCCCGAGCCGGCGGAGGCTGTTCTCCAAGGCCGTCGTCAGCCAGCGGCGGGACGCCCCGCGCCGGTTGCGGTCCTCGCCCATCGGCAGGCTGCCTTTGGTGGCGAGTACGACGTCGTCGCGGCGGCCGGCGATCGCGGCGCCGACGAACTCCTCGGACTGGCCGTTCGAGTACATGTCGGCGGTGTCGATCAGGTTGACGCCCGCGGCCAGCGCGGCGTCGACGATCGCGGTGGCCTCGTCCTGGCCGGTGCGCCCGATCGCGCCGAAGTTCATCGCGCCGAGCGCCAGCGTGCTGACCTGTACGCCGGTCCGGCCGAGTGTGCGGTACTGCATGTGTCCTCCGGAAGTGTCATCATGGACCAAAGCGGAACGTTGATCCGTATCCGACAATACGGAACGATGTTCCGATTCACAATGCCTAAGAACCGCCTCGCTCCGCTCGGCGGGGAGGAGGGTGAGATTCACAAGCCTGAGAACTGCCTCGCTCCGCTCGGTGGGGAGGAGGGTGAGATTCACGAGGGAGGACGGGTGGAGACGACCCCACGCCGGCGCGCCGACGTACGCCGGAACGAGAAGGCCCTGCTCGACGCGGCCGCCGCGGCGTTCGTCGCGTCCGGGATCGACGCGCCGGTGCGGGACATCGCGGCCCGCGCCGGGGTCGGCGTCGGCACGGTGTACCGGCACTTCCCGAGTCGCGCGGACCTGGTCGTCGCGGTCTACCGGCATCAGGTCGAGGCGCTGGCCCAGGTCGGCCCGCAGTACCTGAAGTCCGAGTCCACGCCGTACGCGGCGCTGCTCCGCTGGGTCGACGGGTTCGTCGACTTCCTGGTCACCAAGCACGGGTTGCCGGACGCGCTGAGCCAGGGCGACGCGCTGCACGGGTACTTCCTCGACGAACTGCTGCCGGTCTGTGCCGAGCTGCTCGCCGCGGCGCGGGCGTCGGGCGAGATCAACCGGCCAGGCATCGAGGCCTACGAGCTGATGCGGGCCATCGGCAACCTGTGCATCGGCGCGAACGACGACGAACGGTACGACGCCCGCCGTACCGTCGCCGTACTCGCGGCCGGACTCACCGTGTCACGTGCAGCGACGGACGGTAAGTGAGCTCCTGGGTGTTGCCGTCCAGCGTGCGCGCTTCGAGTAGCTCCAGGTCGAGGTCGGGTGCGCCGCCGAAGATCGGGTCGACGCCTGTCTGCCCCGTAATCACAGGGAAAACCGTCACCTGAACCCGGTCGACCAGACCCGCGGCCAGGAGCGCCCGGTTCAGCGTCAGGCTGCCGTGGGATCGCAGCGGTACGCCGGACTCCTCCTTCAGTCGGCGCACGACCTCGACGGCGTCGCCGCTGACGACGGTCGCGTCCGGCCAGTCGAGCGGTTCCTGCAACGTCGACGAGATGACGGTGGTGGGCAGCTCGCGCATCCGCCGCACCCACGGGTCGAAGCCCTCTCCACCGCCCGCCAGTAGCACGGTGTTCACTCGATGGGTGTTGGCGCCGATGACGATCCGCTGGTCCTCGCCGTACTGCTCCAGGCGGTGCGCGAGGAACTCCGGCCCCTGCTTCCCCCAGTACCCGCCCCAGTCGCCGGTGTGCGACCCGAACCCGTCCAGGCTGCTGAAGATGTCGAAGGTGTACGTCGCAGACATGATGTTCTCCTCCGTGTGGGTGCTGTCATCCCTGCAACGAACATCGTCGACCCGATCCGACAACGAGCCGCTAAGGACGGTACGTCGACTCGTCCAGCCCGCTCAGGCTCGGGTCGTAGGTGACGTCGCCGACGTCGTACATGGACGTCATCCAGTGGTAGAAGTTGTCGCCACGGTCCCGCAGTACCGCGTAGAGACGGCGCATCAGCTGCGACCGTACGGCGGCCTGCTCCGGGTGCTCGTACACGTTGAGCAGCTCGTCCGGGTCGAGCTCCAGGTCGTACAGCTCGTTCACCGAGTCCGGGTTGACCACCAGCTTGTACCGTTTGGTGCGCAGCATCCGTTGTGGATAAGGGAAATGGTGTCCGTGGAACTCGCAGACGATGTCGTCCGCCCACTCGACCGGATCGCCCGTCACCAGCGGCAGCAGGCTGCGTGAGTCGATCGCCGGCGCCGGGTCGGCGCCCGCGAGCTCGAGGATCGTCGCCGTACAGTCGAGCAGGCTGACGAACTCGTCGCGTACGACGCCGGCCGGCTGGCCGGGGACGCGGAGCAGACCGGGCGTGCGGTAGATGTCCTCGTACATCGCCGGGCCCTTGTCGTGCAGGCGGTGCGAACCGGTGAACTCGCCGTGGTCGCAGGTGAAGAACACCGCGGTCTCGTCGGTCAGCCCGAGCCGCTCCATCGCGGCCAGTACCCGCCCGATCTCGAAGTCGATCAGCGCCACGTACCCCTGGTAGATCGCGATCAGCTTGCGGGTCGTCTCGATCGGCATCGTGTCGAACGCCCAGTGCGCGCTGTAGTTCTTCTGCACCGGCGGCTTGCCCTGGAACGTCTCGGCGATCGACCGCGGCGGCTCGACCTCGGCGGGGTCGATCAGGTCGAAGTACTCGTCCGGCAGGATGTACGGCAGGTGCGGGCCGAAGAAGTGCAGCGCGAGGAAGAAGGGCTCCCCGGCGTACTGCTCCAGCTGCTCGATCGCGCGGGTGGCGAGGTAGTGCTCGAACGTCGCCTCCACCGGCTGGTGCAGGCGCGCGGCGAGCAGGTTGCCCGGGCCGCCGTTCGGCAGGGTGCCGCGGATCCGGTCGGAGATCTCGTACGGCGGGAACCCGCGCTCCTGGAGATACGCCAGGTAGTCCGGGTGGTCCACCGGGTTGTGCCAGCCCGGCAGGTCGGGGCCGTCGAAGCCGAAATCGCCCGCGGACCTGTTCGTGCCGACGTGCCACTTGCCGATCAGGCCGCAGTTGTACCCGCGGTCGCGCAGTGCTTGCGAGAACGTGAACGTGCCGTCGCCGAGGTCCTCGATGTACCCGACGTTGCGCTCGTAGTTGGCCAGCAGCTTGTGCCGGAACGGCGCCTGCCCGGTGAGCAGACTGGCGCGGGCCGGTGTACAGATCGCGGTCGGCGTGTACCAGCGGTCGAACCGGGTCCCGGTCCGGGCCAGCTCGTCGAGGTTCGGCGTCGTCCCCAGTTGGTTGCCGTAGGCACCAAGAGTGTCGACGCGATGCTGGTCGGTCATCAGGAACAGGATGTTCCGCGGCCTGCTCACGTCGGCCACTCGTCGATCGTGCCGTCCTCGGCCTGCACTCCGGTCTGCCTATGCACGCTCGCAAGGCTAAGAACTCCGGATTTCTCCGTCAACCCGCCGACTGGTCGCCCACGCAGGCAGAACTCCCGTTTCGGGACTCGAAGCGCCCCGATTCAGGCACTTCTGCCTGCGTGGGCGTCCACCGGCTACGGCTGGAGCAGTGCCTTGATCGCCTTGCGCCGGTCCATCGCCTCGTACGCCTGGGCCGCGTCGTCCAGCGGAAGGCTCAGGTCGAAGACCTTGCCGGGGTCGATCACGCGGCGGGAGATCAGGTCGATCAGCGTCGGCAGGTACTGGCGGACGGGCGCCGGGCCACCGTGCAGGTGCACGCCGGAGAAGAACAGCTCGTCGCCGGGCAGGCTCACGTCGTGGGCGACACCAACGTATCCGACATGGCCGCCGGGGCGGGTCGCGCGGATCGCCTGCATCATGGACTCCTGGGTGCCGACGGCCTCGATGACGCTGTGCGCGCCGTACCCGCCGGTGAGTTCCTTGATCCGGGCGACGCCCGCGTCCCCGCGCTCGGTGACGATGTCGGTCGCGCCGTACTCCACCGCGAGCTGCTGCCGCGGTTCGTGACGGCTCATCGCGATGATCCGGTCGGCGCCGAGCTGTTTGGCGGCGAGCACACCGAGCAGCCCGACCGCTCCGTCGCCGACAACCGCGACCGTCTTGCCCGGTCCTGCCTCGGCGGCGACGGCGGCGAACCAACCGGTCCCGAGCACGTCCGACGCGGCCAGGAAGGAGGGGATCAGGCCGGCATCGGGTGTGCCCGGGACGGCGACCAGGGTGCCGTCCGCGAGCGGCACCCGGGCCAGCTCCGCCTGGGTGCCGATGGTCCCCATCAGTTCGGCGTGGATGCACCGGGACTGGTACCCGGCGCGGCAGATCTCGCAGGTGTTGTCGGACGCGAAGAACGAGCCGATCACGAAGTCACCGGGCTTCACGGTGGTCACCGCGGACCCGATCTGCTCGACGACACCGACGTACTCGTGCCCCATCGGCGTCGGCCCGTCCAGCCTGTCCTGACCGCGGTACGGCCACAGGTCGGAGCCGCACACACAGGCGGCGCTCAGCCGGATGACCGCGTCGGTCGGCCGCTCGACAACCGGATCGGGACGCTCCTCGACGCGAACGTCGCCGGGTCCGTACATCATGACTCCACGCATGGGAGAGAACCTTTCTGGTTGGTGCTGAGAGCTAGCAGGGAAAAGCTGGTCAGGGCGAGCACGATGGCCGCCATCGGTACGGCGGAACGTTCACCACCGAGACCCGCGAGCGGGGCGATGACGCCGGCCGTGCACCACTGCAGGAAGCCGAGCAGCGCCGAACCGGTCCCCGGGTGGTCGGGCACCTGCGCGGAGGCGAGCGCCCCGGCGTTCGGGCCGACGAGGCCCTGGGCCGTCATCAGGACGAAGAACCCGATCAGTGCGACCGGGAGCGGCATGGCGAACCAGACCGCCCCGACCAGCAGCGCCGCGCCCGCCACGGCAGTCGCGATCAGCCCTGCACCGACGACGGTCCGTGTCGGGACGCGATCGGCCAGTCGTGCGGCGACCAGCGTGGCTACGGTCAGCCCGACCGCGTTGAGCGCGAAGTCGACCGAGTAGACGACCGGGGAGAGGCCGTTCATCGACTGCAGCACGAACGCGGACGTGGCGACGTACGCGAAGATCGTGCCCATCGAGAACGCGAACACGACCAGGTAGCCGGTGAACGCGCGGTTCTGTAGTACCTGACCGGACCACCGGGGCGGAGCGCCGGGGTGCCGGAGCGTTTCCGGTACGCCGATCGCGACCGTGACGACCATCACCGCGGCAAGGGCGGCGACGACCCAGAAGGACACCCGCCAGTGCGACAGTTGCAGGATGGCCGCGCCGATCAGGGGTCCGGCGATCGGGGCGACACCGGCGATTCCGGACACCAGGTTCAGGGTCCGGACCATCCGGGCTCCGGAGGTCAGGTCCACGACCACGGACCGGGCGATGACCATCGCCCAGCCGCCACTGAACCCCTGGACCAGCCGGGCGAGCATCATCAGGCCGATGGACGGGCTGAACGCGCACAGTGCCGACGCGACGGTCAACACCATGAGCGAGACCAGGAGGGGACGCCGGCGCCCGGCCCGGTCCGAGAACGGGCCGCCGAGCAGCTGGCCCAGTGCCATGCCGACGAAGAACGTGGTCAGCGTCAGCTGTACTTCGGCGGCGCTCGCGTCGAGGTCGCGGGTGACGAGCGGAAACGCCGGGACGTACATGTCCGTGGCCAGCGGGGCGATCGCGGTGATCAGTACGACCGTGCCCAGCACGGTTGCGGTCAGCGCGGCGCCGTCGCGGGTCTGCGGTGGTCGCTCGGCGGTCAGGCTCATCGGGTTCCTCTCTGCATCGCTTGCAGTTCCATGCAAGCGCCGGGAACACGTGTGAAGAAGGCCCGCTTATGAGGTGTACCAGCAGTACATCCCTCGCCGGGTGTGTCGCCGGTAGTGTCGATGACATGGACAACAAGGCCGAGGTGCGGGAGTTCCTGACCTCGCGGCGGGCGAAGCTGACGCCGGCCGACGTCGGGCTCCCGGCGGTAGGCCAGCGGCGCGTCCCCGGCCTGCGGCGCAGCGAAGTCGCCGTACTCGCCGGAGTCAGCATCGAGTACTACGCCAAGCTCGAACGGGGAGCGATCGGCGGAGCATCGTCCGCGGTACTCGAGGCGATCGCGCAGGCGCTCCGGCTGGACGACACCGAGCGCGCGCACCTGCTCGACCTCGCGCGGGCCGCCGACGGCATCCCGACCTCCGGCCGGCCCCGGCGCCGAGCGACCACCCAGACCACCTCGCGGGCCAGCCTGCACTGGGCGCTGGAGGCGATCACCGACGGGGTCGCGTTCGTCCGCAACCCGGCGCAGGACCTGCTCGCCACGAACGCGCTCGGCCGGGTGTTCTATTCGCCGGTGATCGGCGAAGGCGGCCGGACGCCGAACCTGGCCCGGTTCCAGTTTCTCGATCCGGCGTCGCGGGACTTCTACCCCGACTGGGAACTGTTCGCGCACATGTGCGTCGCGATCATGCGCGCCGAGGCCGGCCGCGATCCGCACGACCGCGGTCTGCAGGACCTGGTCGGTGAGCTGTCGACGCAGAGCGAGACGTTCCGCCGGCTGTGGGGTTCGCACGACGTCCGGACGCACGGCACCGGTACGAAGCGCTTCCAGCACCCCGAGGTCGGAGAGCTCACCCTGGCCTACGAGGAACTCGCCGTCACCGCGGAGCCCGGCCTGATCCTGATGCTCTACACGGCCGAGCCCGGCTCGTCGTCGGCGGAAAAGCTGCGCCTGCTCGCCTCGCTCGCCGCGGAGGTCACGCCCGCGTCAGGCTGATGCCGACACGTGTAGGCGGCGTGTCAGGTGCGTGTCAGCGCCGCTGCCGATGGTTGTCCCATGACAACTTCGGCGATCGCGGTCACAGGACTGCGCAAGGCATTCGGTGACAAGACCGTGCTCGACGGCATCGACTTCGATGTTCCCGCGGGTACCGTCTTCGCGCTGCTGGGCCCGAACGGGGCCGGCAAGACCACAACGGTGCACGTTCTGACCACTCTGATCAAGGCCGACGGCGGTACCGTCCGGGTCGCCGGGTACGACGTCGCGAATGACGCCAAGGCGGTCCGGTCCGCGATCGGCGTCACCGGGCAGTTCGCGGCCGTCGACGAGCTGCTGACCGGGCGCGAGAACCTCCAGCTGATGGTGGACCTGAGCCCGGTCAATGCCGACAAGCGGATTGTCGACAATCTGCTGGAGCGCTTCGAGCTGACCGAGGCGGCCGACAAGTCCGCGGCGACCTACTCCGGCGGTATGCGCCGCAAGCTCGACCTGGCGATGACGCTGGTCGGCAACCCGGAGCTGATCTTCCTGGACGAGCCGACCACCGGCCTGGACCCGCGCAGCCGGCGGACGATGTGGACGATCATCCGCGAACTGCTGGCCGACGGCGTGACGATCTTCCTCACCACGCAGTACCTCGACGAGGCCGACCAGCTGGCCGACCGGATCGCGGTCCTCGACAAGGGCCGGCTGGTTGCCCAGGGCACCCCGGACGAGCTGAAGCGGCAACTGCCCGGCACCCACGTCCGGTTCCGCTTCGACTCGGTCGCGGACCTGGACATGGCTGCCCGGATCTTCCCGGATTCGACCCGCGACGACGACGCGCTCGCGCTGCGGGTCCCCAGCGACGGCGGTACCCGGTCCGTCCGCGGACTGCTCGACCGCCTCGACGAGTACTCGCTGAACGCCGGCGAGTTCTCCGTCAACACCCCTGATCTGGATGACGTCTTCCTGGCCCTGACCGGCCACGACACCACGGAGGTACCCGCGAAATGAAGAACCCCTCGATGGTGATGCTGCGCCGCAACCTCAAGCACCTCGCCCGGAACCCGACGTCCGTGTTCAACGCGGTCCTGATGCCGGTCGTGGTGATGCTGATGTTCGTCTACATGCTCGGTGACGCGTTCAGCGTCGGCGTACCGTACGTCGACTACGCGACGCCCGGCATGCTCCTGCTGGCGGTCTGCTACGGGCTCGGCGCCGTGGCGACCGCGGTGAACTCCGACATGACCAAGGGCATCATCAACCGCTTCAAGGTGATGGACGTGCCCCGCGGCGCGGTCCTCACCGGGCACGTGATCGCCAGCGTGCTGACCAACCTGATCGCGATCGCGGCGATCATCGGGGTGGCGTTCGCGCTCGGGTTCCACCCGTCGGCGAGCTTCGCGCAGTGGCTCGGCGTGATCGGTCTCGTCGTACTGCTCGGCATCGCCACCGCCTGGCTGACCGTCGCGCTCGGGCTGTTCGCCAAAAGCCCGGAGACCGCGGGCCTCGCCTCGGTACCGCTGGTGATGCTGCCGTTCTTCAGCAGCGCGATCGTGCCCGCCGACAAGATGGGCCCGGGCGTGAAGCAGTTCGCGCAGTACCAGCCGTTCACGCCGATCATCGAGTCGCTGCGCGGCCTGCTGAACGGCGCACCGCACACCGGTGACCTGATCGCCGCGTTCGCGTGGTGCCTCGGGATCGCGGTCGTCGGCTACCTCTGGGCGACCTCGACGTTCACGAAGCGAGCGTGACCTCGACGAGGTCTCGCCAGCTCGCCTGCCTGCCCTCGTCGGACGCCTCGGTGAACTTCGTGTCACCGAGGCGCCGGCGCGTCTCCTGCTCGATCCGCCCGACGTTCGGGTTCGACCGGTCCGGCAGCCCGCGCACGGCGGTACTTGCCCCCAGCAACCGCGCGGCCTGCTCGTCCTGGCCGGTCCGCAGCGCGAGGTCCGCGATCCCGACCAGCATCTGCGCGATCCCCGGAACGTGCCCGGCCTCGATCGCCGCCCGGTACGCCGCCGCGCGGTGCGCCCGTACCTCGCCGAGATCCGTCGCCAGATAGCCGAGCCGGTCCTCGATCGTGGCCCGCAGGTTCGCCCGCTCCGCCTCGTGCCCGAGCACCGTCGTCGCCTGCGAGAGCTGCCGGTGCGCCTCCGCCACGTCGCCCTTCCAGTGCGCGAGCTCCGCCTTGGACAACGCCAACTCGATCAGCGCCTCCGGCCAGGCGACCCGTTCGGCCTTCCGCTGCGCCTCGGCCATCGCCGCCGCGCTCGCGTCCTCGTCGCCGGCCAGCCAGTACAGCTGCGCCTGCCGCGACCGCATCCGTACGACGTCCTCGGTCGCGCCGACCTCCGCCGCCACCGCGATCGCCTGCTCGTGGTACTCGCACGCGTCGGCGAACTCCCCGCGGACGGCGACCCGGTCGGCCAGCTCGGTCAACGCGAACGACATACCCCAGCGCTCACCGATCGCGCGGAACTCCTCCAGCGCGGTCGCGAGCGCCAGATCCGCGCCCCGCTCGCCGTCGCCGAGCATGATCCGCATCTTCCCGGTCTGCAGCCGGGCCAGCGCCCGTACCCACGGATCGTCGTCGGTCAGCAGCTGCTCGAACGCCGTCACGAACTGGTCCGGCCCGTCCAGCAGCCGTTCCAGCGCCTGCGACATGGTCACCGCCGGATGCGGGTTGTCGATCCGCCGGCTGATCTCGGCCGCCTTCCGGATCCAGTCCGCCGCGTCGTACTCGTCGCGCCCGCGGCCGGACGTCATGATGCCGGTGACGAACGCGTACACCACGGCCCGGATGTCGTCCGGTACGTCGCCCGGCAGCGCCGGCGCGGCGAGCAGGAACTCGTTGCCCTCGACCTTGTGCCCGGCGAACCACCAGTACCAGCCCGCCGCCGCGGCCAGCCGCATCGCACCGGCGGCCTCACCCGCGGTCAGGGCGCCCCGCATCGCGGCGGCGATGTTGTCGTGGTCGGGCTCCAGGATCGCCAGCCACTCCAACTGCTCCGCGCGGCGCAGGTGTGGGTCCGCCGTCTCAGTCAGGGCGGTGAAGTAGCCGAGATGGGTACGGCGGGTCTCGTCGGTCTCGCCCGCCTCGTCGAGACGTTGCTGGGCGTACTCCTTGATCGTGCCGAGCATCCGGTACCGCTGATCGTCCTTGGCGACGACGAGCGACTTCTCGGTCAACGCGGTCAGCAGATCGAGCACCTCCCACGACTCGACCGCCGCGTTGTTCCCGCCCCCAGGCCCTTCGGTCCCACCCCCGATACCGGCGCACACCTGCTCGGCCGCCTCCAGGCTCGCTCCGCCCGCGAACACGGACAGCCGCCGCAGTACCGCACGTTCCGCGTCTGACAGCAGCTCCCAGCTCCAGTCGACCACCGCGCGCAGCGTGCGATGCCGGGGGAGCGCCGTACGACTCCCGCCGGTCAGCAACCGGAACCGGTCGTCGAGGCGGTTCGCCAGCTGCTCGAGCGACATCGTGCGCAGCCGCGCCGCGGCCAGCTCGATCGCCAGCGGCATCCCGTCCAGCGCCCGGCAGATCCGGGCCATCGTGGCCGGGTCCGGCACGAGATCCGCGCGGACCGCGCCGGCCCGGTCCTGCAGCAGCCGGACCGCCGGTGACGCGTCGATCTCGGCCGGATCCGCCGTCTCCGTTGGGAGAGCCAACGGTACGACGGGCCACAACGCCTCGCCGGTGATACCGAGCGGCTCGCGACTCGTGGCCAGCACCCGGAGCCGCGGGCACTCGCCGAGCACCCGGTGCGCGAACTTCGCCGCCGACTCGATCACGTGCTCGCAGTTGTCCAGGATCAGCAGCATCGACCGCTCCCGGACGGCGGCGATCACCCGGTCCGTCGGGTCCGCCTCCGGTACGTCGCCGAGCAGCGCGTCCCGCAGCGCGAGCGCGCCCAGCGTCGCCTGCGCCACGTCCCCGTCGGCGCCGATCGCGGCGAGCTCGACCATCCACGCGCCGTCGGGCAGCTCCCGCAACATGGTGCGGGCGGTCTCGGTCGCGAGCCGGGTCTTGCCCGAGCCGCCCGGTCCGATCAGGCTCGTCAGGCGGTGCCCGGCGACCAGGTCGCGGACGGCGGCGATGTCCGCGTCCTTGCCGACGTACGTCGTGAGCTCTTCCCGCAGGTTGGTGTTGCGCTTCTCGTCCCGCCGTACCAGCTCCCCGCGGAGCAGCGCGACGTGCAGGGCGGACAACTCGGGCGAGGGGTCGACGCCGAGCTCGTCGGCGAGGGTCTCGCGGGTGCGCTCGTACACGCGCAGCGCCTCGGTGTCGCGGCCGGAGGCGACCAGCGCGCGCATCAGGGCCGCGACCAGGCGCTCGCGGACCGGGTGCGCGGCGACCAGGTCGGTCAGCTCGGTGACCAGATCGGCGCCGTTGCCGAGCGTGATCTCGGCGTCGTACCGGTCCTCCATCGCGGCCAGCCGGAGCCCGTCGAGCCGCGTGACGGCGGCGTCGAACGCGCCGCTCTCGGTCAGCCCGATGTCCTGCATCGCAGGCCCGCGCCACAAGGCGAGCGCCTCACGCAGCAGCCGCACGCCCTGCGGATCCCGGTCGGTACGGGCGCGCGTCAGCAGCCGCTCGAACCGTAGGGCGTCGACGCTGTCCGGATCGAGCTGCAGCCGGTAACCGTCCGTGTGCCCTTCGACCGGCAGCAGCTTGCGCAGGCGGGAGACCAGGCGCTGCAGGGCGTTCGCCGCATCCGCCGGCGGCTGCTCACCCCAGATCCAGTCGACCAGCGTCGCCTTCGGAACGACCCGCCCGGCGTCGAGCGCCAGCGCGATCAGCAACCCGCGCAACCGCGCGCCGGGTACGTCGACGACGTTCCCGTCGTCGTTCCGCACCTCGAACGGCCCCAGCATCCCGATCCACACCCGGCAGATCTTGCCACGCGCTCAGGTGCCTACCTCCCGTACGCAGGCGATCACCAGCTCCGGGACGTCGATCTGCAGGTAATGGCCGGACTCCGGAACCACCTGATGCCGCCCGTAGCACTCGCCGGCGAGCTGGTCCTGCGTCGCGATCACACGAGGCGTCCACTCGGGCGGGCGACCCTTGGTAGCCGTCAGAAGTACCACTGGAAGCCCCGTCCACACCCCCCGCTCCCGCCTGACCCGAAGCTCGCCGAGCCGGTCCAGAATCATCGGCAACTCCTCAAGCCAGACAAACCGCTGCTCGTCCCTCCCCAGATAAGCCAACCAGGCCCCAACCAAATCCAAACTCCCCCCGGCCCCGGCCCCGGCCCCGGCCCCGGCCCCGGCCCCGGCGTCGTGCGGTTCAGTGGCGGCGGGGAACAGGGTGCGGGTGATGTCGTGGGCCAGTTCGTGGGCGGTCTGGAGGATCTCGGGGTAGCGGGGGTCGGTTGCCGGGGGTTGGGTTCGGTCGGGGTGGGGGATCGGGGCGGCGTCGGCCCAGTAGGACTCGTGGGACGGGTCCAGGAGGACCAGACCGCGGATCAGGTCAGGCCGGTCCCAGGTCGCGAACTGCGCGAGCAGCCCACCCCAGCTGTGCCCGACCAGCACCGCCGGCCCCACCGCCTCGAGCAGGGCGACGAGATCGCCGACCTGGAGATCGACGCTGAGCGGCGCCGGATCGCTCACGCCGTACCCGGCCCGGTCGTACGCGATCACCCGATGATCGGCCGCCAGCCCCCGGAACACCGCGGCGTACCCGACCACCGGCGACATCGCCCCCGCCTCGAGCACCACCGGCGTACCGCTCCCTGCCTCGACCCACCGCAGCATCCGCCCGCCGCCGCGGTCGAGCTCCCGCCGGGCGAGACCCCCGCCGACGAGTACGCCGAACGCCTCCGCCACCGGATCGACCACGATCAGCCGATCGCCTTCTTGACCAGAGCAACGATCTGCTTCTCGAGCGCGGGGGTGAGCCGGGTCAGCGCGTACGACGTCGGCCACAGGTCACCGTCGTCCAGCCGAGCCTTGTCGCTGAAGCCGAGCGTGGCGTACCGGTACTTGAACTTCGCGGCGTCCTGGAAGAAGCAGATCAGCTTGCCGTTCAGCGCCCAGCCGGGCATTCCGTACCAGAGCTTCGGGCTGAGCTCCGGCGCCGCCTCGAGGATCAGCTCGTTCAGCCGCTCGGCGATCTCCCGGTCCGCGTCGGCCATCGCGGCGATCTTCGCGGCCTGCGCGGCGCCCGGGTCCTCGGTGCTCTTCAGGTCCTTCGCGTGCTCCTTCATCGCGTCCTGCTCGGCCTTGGTGAACCCGCCGTACGACTTCTTCTTCGTGGTAGCCATCGGAGTGCCTTCCGTTGTCGTCGTTGCTCAGAACACTAGGAGCCACGGCACCCCCAGCGCTTCTCGAATCCTGACCGACCCGACCGTGACCGCGCTCACGTCACGAGCCGCGGACCGTCGGCAAGCTCGCCGACCTTCGTACTCAACTAGATTGACCACGTGTACGACGACTTTCCGGCGGAGCTGACCACCGAGCGCCTGTGCCTGCGCCGCTGGCGTCCGTCCGACGCCGAGAACTACCGCGCGCTGTGGGCCGAACGCGACCACCGCGCCCTGCGCCAGATCGATGCCGACGGCAACCCCACCGTCGAGGAGATCCGCGGCTGGCTGACGGACAACCCGCTGGCCGCGGCCCCCGGCCTCGGCCTGCTCCCGATCGAACTCCGTGCCACCGGCGAGTTCCTCGGGTACTGCGGCCTCACCGTCGGCCAGGCGACGTACGACGAACCCGAGATCGCCTACGAACTCGCGCACCGGACCCACGGCCACGGGTACGCCACGGAGGCGGCCCGGGCCGTGCTGGAAGCCGCCGCCGGCACCGGCCGGAAACGCCTGTGGGCAACCGTTCGTGAATGGAACGCCCCGTCGTTCCGGGTTCTCGAGAAGCTCGGCTTCAAGCACAGCGGCCGCGTCACCGAGGACGCCGAACGCGGCAACTCGATCTGGATGACCCGCCGCCTGGATCAGGTGTAAAGGCAGATCAGGTGTAAAGGCAGAACGGATGGCCCGCCGGGTCGAGCAGGACCCGGACGTTCGGCTGCGGCTGAAAGTCGGCGAGCGTCGCGCCGAGCTCCACCGCGTGCCCGACCGCGGCGTCCAGCCGACCGACCTCGATGTCCAGATGCATCATCATCTGCTGCCGCCCCTCAGCCGCCGGCCAAACCGGCCGCGCCCACGGCACGGAGGTCTGCGGCTGGAACGCCAGGTACGTCTCGGAATTCCCCGGCACGGCAAGCACGAACTCGTTCGGCTCGTTCCGGTGGATCTCCCAGCCGATCACCTGGTGGTAGAACATGCCGAGCGCCTGCGGATCCGGCCCGTCGATCACCGTTCCGAACCAGTGCCCCTTCGCGGATCGTCCTCGAAGCATCGCAGTACCTCCTTCAGAGGTGACACTAGGAGGGTGGACCGACAGAGTGATCTTGCTGCCGAAGGTGAGCCGGAGAAGGAGTTCAACCCCGGGATCCCCGCCCGCTTGCCGCGGAAGACCGCCGCCGGCGGCGCCCTCACCACCGGCCACCCGACGTACACCGACTTCGGCCACCCCCGATGATCCCGTACGTCGCAAAGCAGAGCCTCACGATCATCGCAGTCGGCGACGCCCTGGAAGCCAACGCCGTCCGCGCCACCCTGGAAGGCCTCAACTACCGAACCACCACCCACTGGGTCGGCTCCCGCGCCGAACTCCTCGAACTCCTCGCGGGCGAGATCCCCACCGACGAGACCGTCATACTCTCCTGCCACGGCGACGAACGCGGAATCCTCGTCCCCGAAGAACCACCGATCACCGCCGCCGACATCCACACCCACGCCCACCTCGCCGGCAAAACAATCATCAACCTCGGCTGCGAAACCAGCCACCTCGCCCCGGCCTTCCGCACCGCCGGCACGACGCACTACGTCGCCCCAACCGCGTCCCCGGACGGCACCGCGGCCCTCGCCTTCGTCACCAACCTCTTCTTCCTTCGTACGTACAACAGCCCCCTCCCCGAAGCCGTCCAGCGCGCGGCGGCGTTCCACCCCGAGTGCGAGCAGTTCGAACTGTTCCAGCGCTGAATCAGCTGACCGCATTGGTGAGCAGGGCGGCGTAATCACCGGCGTCGGCGGCTCGCAACGCGTCGAGGTACTGCTGGCGCGCCTGCTCGGCGGGAAGGCTAGGTCTCCTGCGCGATCCAGAACGCCGCGTCCCCAAGGAGCAGCTGCAGCTCTTCCGGGATGCGCGCCGGCGCGATCCCGATGGTGGTGTCACGCCGTCGCGGCTTGCGCGCCCGGATCGAGGCGTACGACGCCTGGCTGGCCGCGAGCCCCGGCGTACCGAAGCTGCTGCTGACCTTCGAGGGATCGCCGACCCTGCTGATCGGAGCGGAGCTCGCGGAGTGGTGTACGGCGAACATCGCGGCCCTGGAGGTCGTGCACTGCGGCGAGGCCGGGCATCACGCGGCGGAGGACAGTCCGAAGGAGATCGCCGCGGAGATTTCCGGCTGGCTCGGCCGCCACAAACTGCGCTGACCGACAGGCCCGGCCGGGCAGGAACCGGTCGGGCCTGTCGACGGATCAGGAGAACTTCAAGCGGACAATCAGATTGTCGATTGTCGACGGTGTGCCGCCGTTCTTGTCGTTGTTGGTGGTCGTCAGCCACAGGCCGCCGTCAGGCGTGTGGGTGACGCTGCGGAGGCGCCCCCAGCGGCCCGAGAAGACGGCTTGCGGGGTGTCGACGCCGGTGCCGGCCGAGTTGATCTTCGTGACCCAGAGCTGTTCGCCGGTGACGCCGGCGATGTAGATCCAGTCGTTGACGATCGCGATGCCGCTCGGGCCGGCCTGCGAGGTGGGCCAGGTGCGCTTCGGCGCGATGTAGCCGGCGCAGTCGCCGATCGTGCCTTCGCACGCGGGCCAGCCGTAGTTGCCGCCCTTCTGGATCAGGTTGAGTTCGTCCTGGCTGTTCTCGCCGAACTCGGACGCCCACAGCTGCCCATGCGAGTCCCACGCCAGCCCTTGCGGGTTGCGGTGTCCCCAGCTCCACACGTACCGCGCGTTCCCGCCGCTGCTGTAGAACGGGTTGTCGCTCGGCGGAGTGCCGTCCGGGTTCATCCGCAGGATCTTGCCGTTCAGCGAGTTCTTGTTCTGCGCGTTCCCGGAATTCTTGGCGTCACCAACGGTCGCGTACAGCTTCCCGTCCGGCCCGAACGCGATCCGCCCGCCGTTGTGGTACCGGTTCTTCGCGAGCCCCGTGAGTACCGGGGACGACGTCGTCGCGAGCTTCCCGTTCTCGTACTTCATCCGCACGATCCGGTTGTCGCCGGACGCCGTGTGGTAGAAGTACACCCAGTGGTCGGTGCCGAAGTCCGGCGACAGCGCGACCCCGAGCAGACCGCCCTCGCCGTCGGTCGTCACCACGCCCGGTACCTTCCCGAGCGTCGTCTTCTGCCCGCTCGCCGTCACCCGCAGCACCTCGAACCGGTCTCGCTCGGTCACCAGCGCGGACCCGTCCGGCAGGAACGCCACGCTCCACCCGAGATCGACCTTCGCGATGTCCTTGTCGTACGCCGGAATGCCGCCGCTGCCGGTCGCCGACGTACGGACCGTGACCGGGTTGCTCGCCGCCGACGCGTTGCCGTCCGGGTCCGTCGCCAGCACGGTGAAGGTGTACTGCGTGTTCGCCGTCAGCCCGGTCACCGTCGTGGTCAGCGAACCGGTCGACGCGACCTTTGCCGAGCCCTGGTAGATGTCGTACGCCGCGATGCTGCCGCTGTCGTCGGTGGACGCGTTCCACGCCAGCGACACACTGTTCGCGGTGGCGCCGGTCGAACGCAGGTTCCCCGGAACCGTCGGCGGCTGCGTGTCACCGCTGCCCGGTGTGGTGAACGTGACCACGTTGCTCTGCTGCGAAGCGTTGCCCGCGGCATCGAACGCGCCGACCGAGATGTCGTACGCCGTGTTCGCGGTCAGCGTGTCCACCGTCGCCGACAGGGTGTTGCCGTCGACAACTTTCAGCACGTTGCCGCCTCGGTTGATCTCGTACCGGACCACGCCGACGTTGTCGGTGGCGGCGGTCCAGTGGAAGGTCGCGGCGTTCGGCTTCAGGTCGCTGACGGTCAGGTTCCCGGGCGCCGACGGGGGAGTGCTGTCGTCGGTGGTCGGTGTCACGGTCAGCTTGTCGGCGTTCGGTCCGCCGTCGGCGCTGGTCGCGCGGGCGCGGATCTTGTTCGTACCGGCGGCCAACTGGAGGCGGACCGTCTTGTTCTGCCACGTCGTCCAAGCGCCCGTGCCGGGGAACGTGATGCCGACCGCGCCGGGCTGCCCGTTGACGGTGAAGTCCATCGGGCGGGTGGCCGCCGTACCGTTCGCGTACCGCAGCGTGACGTCGGCCGGGCCGGCCGGGGCGTTCACGGTCCACTCGACGTACCCGCCGACGAGGTTGTCGTAGTTGACGAAGCCGGTGCCGGTGTAGCCGGTGTGGTTGGACTCGACGACGCCTTGCGAAATGGTCGCGTCCTCGGCCTGGTAGTCGGTGGACGCGGCGGTGGCAGGTGGGAGCGCGGTCAGCGTGAGCGCGCCGGCGGCGAGCGCGATCGCCGCCGCGAACAGGCGGGATGTCATGCGGGTCTCCTGGATTTTCCGGGGCGGAGGAACTGCAGGGGACGTAACTATTAGGAAAGCTTCCTAACGATAAGTCCATCTGTCAACAGTGGGAGCCCCCGAGCAGGCGGTCGTGCCGGTGACCGAGGCGTTCGCGGTGCCGGACGGGCTGGACCTCGGGGTGGCGCTCGCTGCCCTGCACGACGGGGCGACGGCGCTCGCGCAGCTGGAGCGCGGCAAGGTGCCGACGGCGCCGGCGGCGCGATCGGCAGGACTGCCTACGCGATCAGGCGGTCCGGCGGCCGGTTCCTCGGGTACGGCGCCGCGAGCGGTGACTTCGCGGTGCCGGCCGAGGTCCGCGACGACGGCACGCTGGTCGGCATCTTCCAGCCGGACCCGGCCGAATGGCAGGAGCTACCGGTCGCGCGCTCGACGAACTGGCGCAGGGCCGGATCACTCACACCGGCGGGCAGACGTTTCCGTTGTCGGAGGCAACGGCAGCGCACGTCGCGATCGCGAACCGGCGGACGGTGGGGAAGACGCTGCTGCGGCCCTGACGGAGCGGGGTGCGGACCGCCAGGCCATCACAATGGCGCCGCTCCCGGCACGACGAGCGTGCCGGGAGCGGCGGGAGTGCAATCGTGGTGGCGTGGCGGTCCGGGGACTACCCCGTCGTCGCCAGCGCCGTTGGGCGGTACAGAGTCAGGCCGTCGTCGTCGACGACGGCGACCCGATTGGACACCGCGGTGGAGTCCTGGTGCGGTACGGCGAACACGGCGAACACGGCGAACACGGCGAACACGGCGGTCGCGCGGCGGCCGTCGTACCGGGCGGCGTAGCTCACGAACCGCCAGCCGTCGTCGTCCCAGTAGTCGTGGATGTCGGAACGGAGCAGCCCGTCAACCGCGCGGTAGGCCGGGCTGAGCAGTACTCGTCGCTGAGTGGCGGCGCGTGGGGTGTTGTCGGAGGCCGTGTTGGCGTACGGGTGGCTGAGGCGGATGCGGAACCGGCGGAGGGGGAGGAGCCAGTAGCGGTCGAGTTCGGCAGACAGCATCGCGAATGCTGCCGCTTCTACGACCAGTACTGCCAGACCCTTCCCCGCTGACCACCAGCCGGTTGTTGCGAAGGTTGCGGCCGCCGATGTTGCCAGCAGCAACAATGCGCGAGCGATGGGGCGGTTCCCGACGGGCTTGGCGGACTTTCCCGCGCAGCCGCAGGACGCCTCCGGTACGACGACCTTCGAGTAGATCAGGAAGCCGACGAAGCCGACGGACAGTGCGGCAGCGGCGTACGCCTCGATCGCCCAGAAGGGTGGTAGGAGAAGGGCGAGGGCGATCAGCACCCGTTGTACTCCGAATTGGCGAAATCTCCCAGAGGTCGCTGCGGAAATGGAAACTTTTTGCCTACTGTTCGTGCGTGCCGAGCGCCTGCCCGCGGAGCAGGAACCACGCCGCGACCGCGGTCGCCAGCAGTACGGCGGCGCCGACACCTGCGGCGATCGAGACGCCGTGCGCGAACGCCTCCCGAGCCGCGTCGAGCAGCTCGGCCGCAGCCGCCGGCGGCAGCTGAGCAGCCGCCTCGACGGCACCACCCAGCGACTCGTGCGCGGCAGCCGGCGTACCCAGAGGTCCGTCGAAGTTCCGGTAGACCCCGGTGACGATCGACCCGAGCAGCGCGATGCCGAGCGCCGTACCCAGTTCGTACGCCGTCTCCGACACCGCGCTCGCTGCACCGGCCTGCTCTTTCGGTACGGCGGACAGGATCACGTCGGCCGTCACCGTGAACGAGAATCCGGCGCCCGCGCCGACGACGAGCAGCGCCGCGCCGAGCAACGGGTACCCGGTGGTCTGGTTGATCGTGGTGAGCGAAGCGAGCGCCAGCCCGATCGCGGCCAGACCGCCCGCGACGACCACGCGGACCGAGAACCGGCGCGCCACCTGTCCGGCGAGGAGCCCCGCGACGACCGACCCGATCGCGGCCGGCAGTTCCGCCAGCCCGGCTTCGATCGGCCGCCGCTCCTGGACGAGCTGCAGGTACTGCGACAGGAAGAAGATCAGCCCGGACAACCCGAGGATCGTCAGCAGATCGGCGAGTACGGCGCTGCTGAAGCCACGGCTGCGGAACAGGCTCAGGTCCAGCAACGGGATCGGGAGCCGCCGCTGCCGCCGGACGAAACCGTAGAGCGCCAGCAGACCGACGGCACCCGCCGCGACCGGCAGCCACGCGAAACCGTGCGCAGCGAACTCCTTGATCGCGTAGACGACACCGATCATCCCGATCATCGACAGCACGACGCTGACCAGGTCCCACGGACCCGGCTGCGGGTTCCGCGACTCCGGCAGCAGCCGGGCGCCCACGATCACCAGTACCGCCATCACCGGCAGGTTGATCAGGAACACCGAGCCCCACCAGAAGTTCTCCAGCAGTACGCCGCCGACGATCGGGCCGATCGCCATCC
Source organism: Kribbella aluminosa (assembly GCF_017876295.1). NCBI lineage: Bacteria > Bacillati > Actinomycetota > Actinomycetes > Propionibacteriales > Kribbellaceae > Kribbella > Kribbella aluminosa. Next base: position 3,256,311 of record NZ_JAGINT010000002.1, read on the forward strand.
CGGCGGACGCGGCTGCACCCCAGATCCCGATCGCGAGACTGCGCTCACGCGGGTCGTGGAACAGGTTGCGGATCAGCGCCAGCGTGGCCGGCATCAGCGTCGCGCCGGCGACCCCGAGCAGCGCGCGCGCCACGATCATCAGCTCGGCCGAGTTCGCGTACGCGTTCAGCACCGAGAGCGCGCCGAACGCGGTCGCGCCGATCAGCAGGATGCGCTTACGGCCGATCCGGTCGCCGAGGCTGCCCATCGAGACCAGCAGGCCGGCGAGCACGAACGAGTACGCGTCGCCGATCCACAACAGCTGCGTACCGGACGGCTTGAGGTCCTCGGACAGGAACGGTGTGGCCAGCCCGAGCACGGTGGCGTCGACCGCGACGAGCAGGACCGCGAGCACCAGCACGGCCAGCGCGAACCAGCGCGCCGAACGCGGGCGGGTGTCTGCTTGCTGCTTCATTTCTGTTCTCTCCGTATTGCGCCGCCGAGCAACAGCTCGGCGATGTTCGTGGTGAAGTCCTTCGGGGCCACCCGGCCCTCGCAGATGGCCCAGGCCGCCGAGACGAGCAGCCCGTACAGCGCCTCGGTCAGCCACACCGGGCTGAGGTCGATCCGGAACTCGCCGGTCTCCTGGCCGCGCCGGAACAGCGCCACCAGACCGGCGTCAATCCGGGCCCAGCCCTCGTTCTGCTCGTCGCCCTCGAAGAGCTGGTTCTCGGAGTACAGGAACGCGAGCAGCCCGGCGGCCGGCTCGAGCTCGCGCACCAGGCGGCGTACGGCGTCCGCGACCGGGCCGTCGTCGACCGCAGCCCGGGCGGCGGCCGCCTCGCACTCGGCGATGCCGAGGTCCTCGAGCGCCCGGATCAGCGCGTCCCGCCCGGCGAACTGCCGGTTCAGCGTGGCGCGGCTGATGCCGGCGGCCCGGGCGACCTCGTCCATGGTCGCCGTGGACTTCCGCATCAGCAGGGTCGCGGCGGCGCGCAGTACTTGCTCTCGATCGACAGCCATGAGACAAGAATAGCTCATATGAGACATCGGTGTCTCATTCTTGAGATCCTTCTAGAATTGAAGGCAGTATGCGGTATGCATTTGCTGAGAACACGCTCAGACCGACTACACTGGGCACGTTGAGGAGGGGAGTATCCCTCTCGGACCACGCCCGCGCGGCGCCGGTCCGACGCGGCAGCGTCGTCATCACGGGAGGCCTGGACGGCCGAACCGGTGCTGCTGGCCCGGACTGATCGAGTACGAGGGTCATCCGGGTGGGAGAGACCTCCGGACCACGCTGCGGTATGCCGACGTCCGGAGGTTCGTCATGGTTTCTGTTATGTCACCCATCGTGTGGGTGCTGACCATTGTCGGACTGCTCGCGATCGTCGCGTTCGACCTGATCGTGATCGCCCGCCGCAACCACACCGTGACGATCAAGGACGCCACCCGCTGGGTGCTGTTCTACGTCGGCCTCGCCGGGCTGTTCGCGCTCGGGCTGTTCCTGTTCAGCCCGGGGCAGTCGGGCAGCGAGTTCGTCGCCGGGTACATCACGGAGTACAGCCTCAGCGTCGACAACCTGTTCGTGTTCGTGATCATCATGGCGCGGTTCGCCGTACCGGCGCTGGCACAGGACAAGGTGCTGTACGTCGGCATCGTGGTCTCGATGGCGCTCCGGGCGATCTTCATCCTGGCCGGCGCGGCGGCGATCTCCGCGGCCAGCTGGGTGTTCTACGTCTTCGGCGCGTTCCTGGTGTACACCGCGGTCCGGCTGGTCCTCGAGGGTGAGAACGACGAAAGTGACTTCCAGGAGAACGCGGTACTGCGTGGGCTTCGCAGGATTCTCCCGTTGTCGCACGACTACGACGGCGACAAACTCGTCAGCCGAGCCGGCGGGAAGCGGCTGCTGACCCCGCTGGTGGTCGTGATCGCCGCGATCGGGATGGCGAACGTGATCTTCGCGCTGGACTCGATCCCGGCGATCTTCGGACTCACCCAGGACGCCTACATCGTGCTGACCGCGAACGCGTTCGCACTGATGGGCCTGCGGCAGCTGTACTTCCTGATCGGCGGCCTGCTGGAGCGGATCGTCTACCTGAACGTCGGCCTGTCGGTGATCCTCGCGTTCATCGGCGTGAAGCTGATCATCGAGGCGCTGCACGGCTCGCACATCGACGACATCGGCGCGATCCACCTGCCGCACATCGGGATCCTCACGTCGCTCGGCTTCATCGTCGGCACGCTGTTCGTGACCACGGTGGTCAGCCTGCTCAAATCGTCCCGCGACAACCGCCGCGAGGCCGTCCGGGTCGACGTCGACGACTGACGGCGGACCGCCGGCACTGATCAACCTCGCTCGGACGCCGGTCGAGTGGCGCCGCCGAGCGGCAGGTCGCCCGCCGGCGCCGTCTTGGTGAGTGCCGGCGGTCCGCCTTACGCCGGGGTCGGCTTGGTGAGTGCCGGCGGTCCGCCTTACGCCGGATGGGCTTGGTGAGTGCCGGCGGTCCGCCTTACGCCGGATGGGCTTGGTGAGTGCCGGCGGTCCGCCTTACGCCGGGGTCGGCTTGGTGAGTGCCGGCGGTCCGCCTTACGCCGGATGGGCTTGGTGAGTGCCGGCGGTCCGCCTTGCGCCGGGGTCGGCTTGGTGAGTGCCGGCGGTCCGCGTCAGGCCGGGTCCGGTTGCTTGGCGCGAGTCGGGCGGAGCCGCAGGTAGAGCGCCGGGATCGGGAGCCAGATCAGGCCGGAGGCGAGCAGGGCGCCGCGTAGCGACGTACGGCCGAGGGCGCCGAGCGGTGGGCCGCCCGCGACCTGACCGATCGCGTTCGCCTGGGACACCATCGAGAGCACGGTCGCGCGGGAGCGGGAGTCGACGTGCCGGTTCAGCCAGGCGGCGTGGATCGGGCTCGTGACTGTGTCGGCGATCTGCCGCAGCCAGAGCGCTGCGAGCGCCAGCCAGAGGTGGCCGGCGAACGCGAACAGGAACATCCCGAGGACGTCCAGCGCGGCGAGCGTCGCGAGAATGCCGGTCGGGTGCGAGGCTTGCAGGCGCTCCGCGGAGAAGCGGTTCAGCAGCAAGGAGGCGCACAGTGAGAGCAGGGTGCCGGCGAGCGCCAGGGCGGTGAACCAGAACGCCGGGTCCGACGTACCGAACACGGTCGGGAAGTCGAAGGTCAGCAGCTTGACCGACCACAGCCGGTCGAACGCCTCGCTCGCCAGGCCTGCGATCAGGCTGATCACCAGGAGCGTCCGTACGACGGGACGCCGGCGGGCCGCGTCGAGCCCGCTCTTGAACGTGTCGGTCACCTGCCGGAAGGTCTCGCGCTCCGCGGGCGGTGTCCGGTGGAAGTTCCGCTCCGGCATCACCGCGTTCAGGACGAGCGCGAGCAGGATCATCCCCGCGCCGGAGATCACCATCGGCAGCGACAGGCCGACCAGGCCCAGCGCGCCGGCCGTGACGGTACCGGCGATCGTCCCGCCGAGCTCGAACTGCTGGGCGCGGACGAACACCCGGTCCGCGCGGTCGGCGCCGATCTCGTCGGTGATCCAGGCCTGGTCGGCGCCGGAGGTGAACGTGAAGCCGACACCCCACAGCACCTGCGCGGCGAGGATCGCCAGGAACGCGGGCACCAGGGCCTGGAGCAGGAAGCCTGCGCCGATCAGCACGAAGCCGATCACGAGCGAGAGCCGTCGGCTGTACAGGTCGGCGACGAGGCCGGTGGGGATCTCGAAGAGGAAGCAGGCGAGCTCGAGGGTGGTCCCGACGAGGACCATCTGGAGCGGGTTCAGTCCGGCGTGGCGAACGTAGTACACAGCACTGAGAGTGAACGACAGCGCGCCGAGGAATGCCCAGGCGGCGTTGTAGACGTAGTACGTCCGGGTGGGGTCGGCAGAGCGGTACGAAACCATCAAGGGGGCTCCTGAAAGCGCGTGCGGGCAGGACGAAGCGCGACCGGGAGTTACCAGCGCCGGTCAAACGCTTGCGTGGCGCACGACTAGGTGCGCTTTCAGGAATGCGAACGCATGGCGGAAAGAGTAAGGCAGCACACGGCGCGTCCGCCTCCCAATAACCCGACCCCGTTCGGTGATCAGGGGTATCATCGAAATTGCCTGGCCCGGCCGTTCCCCCGTGATGGTCGGGTCAGGTTTTTCTCGGCCGTCAGCTGCCTGTCAGCGACCGCCGGCGCTTGCTGTCCTCCGCGAGCGATCACAGCCCGTAGTCCGGAAACTCGTCCGCGAACTCCAGCTCCGTCCGGCGACTTCCCAGGTCTTGACATGGGGCGGTGGGGGCGGGTTGACTGCGATATAGTTAACAGAAGAAATAAATTGTGCAGCGGCTCGGCGTCGGTGGCTCAGAGCGACCCCGGACCCCGCTGAGGTGTGTCCTGATCCGGTGGCCGGCCATCGGATCATTGCTCTGTCCGGATGCTTGTTGTTGCTAACGGCAACCTCGGAAAACCCTTGCCTGCAAGGGATCTGGGCGCATCGGTCACCGTCCGGTATCGACAGCGGCCAGAGCCCTTCCGCTCCCCGGTGGTTCTGTGTCATCCTCCGGGATAGCGAAACCCGAGATCCTATCGGATATCGGTTCCACTCCAGCGCGTGAGGGAAAGGAAGCGGAGTGAGCGCAACCTTCGAGGTGAAACCGGCATCGGCGGCACCGGCACCGCCGGCGTCAGCAACCGCCCGGAAACCACCGCGAACGAGCCGCCGGACGCAGGCCGGGCGGAGTCTGCGGCGGCACTGGCAGCTCTACCTGCTGATCGTCGTACCGCTCGCGTACTTCGTGATCTTCAAGTACATCCCGATCGCGAACGCGGTGATCGCGTTCAAGGACTACAGCCCGGTCAAGGGCCCGTGGGGCAGCCCGTGGGTCGGGTTCAAGAACTTCGAGTTGTTCTTCCAGAACCCGGTCTTCTGGACCCTGGTGAAGAACACCTTCCTGCTCTCGGTCTACACCGTGCTGGCCAGCTTCCCGATCCCGATCATCCTGGCGATCGCGCTGAACGAGATCCGCAACGGCCGGTTCAAGAAGACCGTCCAGCTGGTCACGTACGCGCCGTACTTCATCTCCACCGTGGTCGTGGTCTCGATGACGATCCTGGTGCTGTCGCCGCGGCTCGGATTCGTGAACGACGCGATCGGGCTGTTCGGCGTACCGCAGATCGACTTCCTCGGGAACCCGGACTACTTCCGGCACATCTACGTGTGGTCCGACGTCTGGCAGACCACCGGGTACTCCGCGGTCATCTACCTGGCGGCGCTGTCCGGGATCGACCCGGCGCTGCACGAGTCGGCGCGGATCGACGGGGCCAGCCGGCTGCAGCGGATCCGGCACGTCGACCTGCCGGGCATCATGCCGACCGCGGTGATCATCCTGGTGCTGGGCGTCGGCAACATCATGTCGATCGGGTTCGAGAAGGCGTTCCTGCTGCAGAACCCGCTGAACACCGCGCAGTCCGAGATCATCGCCACCTACGTCTACAAGACCGGCCTGCTGAACGCCGACTTCAGCATGGCGACCGCGATCGGGCTCTTCAACTCGGTGATCAACCTCTTCCTGCTGCTCGGCGTGAACTTCGCCGCCAAGCGCATCACCGGAAACGGACTCTGGTCATGAGCATCACGTTGCAAGGATTCCGCCGTACGTCGTCGGGCGGCCACGAGTCGCAGCGCACGACGATCGAGGAGACGCGGACCGACAAGATCTTCCTGACCGGCGTGAAGATCATGCTCTGGCTGGCGCTGATCCTGGTCGCGGTGCCGCTGATCTACATCGTCGCGAACTCGTTCAGCAGCCCGTCTGCGGTGAGCGCCGGCAAGGTTCTGCTCTGGCCGGTCGAGCCGAGCATCAAGGCGTACAAGGAGGCCTTCAGCGATCCGCTGATCATGAAGGGCTACCTGAACTCGTTCATCTACGCGATCTGCGGCACCCTGATCAGCGTCACGCTGACGATCGCGATCGCGTACCCGTTGTCGCGCCGGACGTTCTTCGGCCGGAACGTGATCATGAGCGTGCTGATCTTCACCATGCTGTTCTCCGGCGGCCTGATCCCGACGTACCTCGTGGTCCAGGACCTCGGGATGCTGAACACCCGCTGGGCGATGGTGATCCCGAGCGCGATCGGCGTCTGGCAGGTGATCATCGCGCGGACGTTCTTCCGCTCGACGATCCCGGACGAGCTCTACGAGGCCGCGACCATCGACGGCGCGAGCGACCTGCGGTTCCTCTGGTCGATCGTGCTGCCGCTGTCGAAGCCGGTGATCGCGGTGATCGCGCTGATGTACGCGATCTTCCAGTGGAACAGCTACTTCGACGCCCTGATCTACCTGAAGGATCCCAGCCTGTACCCGTTGCAGATCGTGCTCCGGAACGTGCTGATCCTGAACACCCTCACCGGGTCCACCACCACGACGAGTCTGGCCCAGCAGCTCGAACAGCAACAGCTGGCCAACGTCCTCAAGTACGCGCTCATCGTCATCTCGAGCCTGCCCGTACTGGTCATCTACCCGTTCGTCGCCCGCCATTTCACCAAGGGCGTGATGGTCGGCGCGGTCAAGGGCTGATTCGGCCCACTGCAGAAGGGAAACACAGCAATGCGCTCATCCGTGAGCAAGGTCGTCGCGCTGGCCGCAGCCGGTGCGCTCGCCTTGGCGGCGTGCAGCTCGGACAAGTCCAGCAAGGGTGCGGCGAACGAGACGACGTCGGACGGCAAGGTGGTCATCGACACCTTCACCCCGTCGGACCAGAGCACCAACCTGGAAACCAACGCGGTGACCAAGATCATCAGCGACAAGTTCAAGATCAAGTTCCGCTGGCAGACCACGACGTACGACGCCGGTCCGGCCAAGGAGAAGCGGCAGATCGCGCTGGCCAGCGGCGACTACCCGGACATGTTCTTCCTGATCCCGTGGATCGACGCGTTCACCCAGGCGGAGGTGCTGAAGCTCGGCCAGCAGGGCGTCGCGGTACCGCTCGAGGACCTGATCAAGCAGAACGCGCCGAACATCCAGAAGGTGCTGGACACCAACAAGGAGTACAAGCAGATGGCGACCGCGCCCGACGGTCACATCTACGCGCTGCCGCAGTGGGCGGACTGCTTCCACTGCACGTACCCGGACAAGCTGTGGATCAACAGCACCTGGCTGAAGAAGCTCGGCCTGCAGGTGCCGAAGACCACCGACGACCTGCGGAAGGTGCTCGAGGCGTTCAAGACCAAGGACCCGAACGGCAACGGCAAGGCCGACGAGATCCCGATGACCACCGACATCCAGGACAGCAGCCTGATCGCGTACCTGATGAACGCGTTCGCGTACGACCCGGTCGGTGCGAACAACGGCGTCCGGTCGCTGCTCACGCTGAACGGCGACAAGGTCGTCACGCCGGTCACCTCGGACGCGTGGAAGGCAGGCCTGAAGTACATCCACGGCCTCTACAAGGACGGGCTGATCGACCAGGCTGCGTTCACCCAGAACGCGCAGGCCCTGCAGGCGCAGGGCAACAACCCGAAGGCCGTCGTGCTGGGCTCGGTGCCGGTGCTCTGGCCGGGCATCTTCGTTCAGCTGGACTCCAAGGACGGGCGGGACAAGCAGTACGACGCCGTACCGCCGCTGACCGGTCCGGACGGGAAGAGCTACACCGGCTACAACCACCCGACGTCGACCGGCTACACGTTCATGCTGACCAACAAGGCCAGCAAGGAGGCCCAGGTCGCGGCGATCAAGATGCTCGACTGGATCTACACCGACCAGGGCCAGGAGATCACCAACATGGGTCCGGAGGGCGTCGGCTGGACCAAGCCCGCTCCCGGCGACATCGCGCTCGACGCCAGCACCACACCGCTGTACAAGCCGAAGCAGGACGCGCCGAAGAACATCAGCTGGGGTGCGCTCGGTCAGTACAACAACACGCTCGCCTACCGGAACGCGCAGGTCGTGCCGAAGGACATCTACACCGGCGCCGGCCTGGAGCGGCGGCTGTGGGAGGCGACGAAGCAGTACGAGGGGCATGTCGACAAGTCGCAGTGGTTCCCGCAGTCGTTCATGTGGCCGGATCCGAGTCTGAGTGGTGAGCTTGCGACGCTGCAGACGAACCTGAACACCTACGTGAACCAGAACCAGTTGGCCTTCATCACCGGGTCGAAGAACCTCGACACCGACTGGGACGCGTACGTGAAGGGGCTCGACAGCACCGGCATGCCGCGGTACCTGCAGATCAACCAGCAGGCCTACGACAAGTACAAGAGCGGGAGCAAGTAGTTGTCACACCTCCTGTGGTTCCGGACGCCGGCACCCGACTGGTTCGAGGCGTTGCCGCTGGGTAACGGGCACCTCGGCGCGAAGGTGTACGGGCGGGTCGCCGACGAACGGATCGCGCTGAACCTGGACGACCTTTGGTCGGGTGACGGACCGCGCACGCCGGCCGTCCCGGACGGGCCGGCGGTGCTGGCCGACGTACGGCGGTTGCTGCTGGACGAAGGTGATCGGCTGGCGGCGACCGAGCGGACGCGGGCGCTGCAAGGGCCGCTGGTCGAGTCGTACCAGCCGCTGGCGGATCTGGTGATCTCCGGCGGCCCGGGCGGCTCCGGCGGCTCGGGTGCCGAGGGCGCGGACGGTGCCGAGGGTGCGGACGGTGCCGAGGGTGCCGAGGGTGCCGAGGGTGCCGAGGGTGCCGAGGGTGCCGAGGGTGCCGAGGGTGCCGAGGGTGCCGAGGGTGCCGAGGGTGCCGAGAGTGCGGACGGTGCCGAGGGTGCGGACTACAGGAGGAGTTTGGATTTGCGGACCGGGATCGCCGCCGTCGACTACACGGTCGACGGCGTGCGGTTCCGGCGCGAGACGTACGTGTCGGCGCCGGACCAGGTGCTGGTGTGGACGCTGATTGCCGACCATCCTGTTGCCGACCTTCGGATCGGTCTGGAGAGCCGGCATCCGGTGCGGACGGAAGTTGCCGACGGCACCTATGGGGTCGTCGGCCGGGTGCCGTCGGATCTGACGATCGAGTACCGGTCGCGGCCTGATCCGGTGCGCTACGAGGACGGGCGCGGGATCGGGTTCGGCGTCGCGCTGCGGGTGTTCGCGGACGGTGCGGTGACGGCGTCCGCGGACGGGGTTGCCGTGCGTGGGGCCTCGCGGGTGACGGTGCTGGTGGCGGCGGCGAGTACGTTCGCCGGCTGGTCGGTGCCGCCGGGGCGGGATCCTCAGGTCGCCTTCGGGGCCGCGGTCGACGTACTCGATGCGGTCGCCGGTGTCGTCGGTGTGGACAAGCTTCGGGAACGGCACGTCGAGGACCATGTCGCGCTGTACGACCGGGCGTCCCTGGAGCTGGGGTCGATTGTCGACAATCCGATTGATGAACGTCTACAGGCGGTCGCCGCCGGCGGCAGTGATCCGGATCTCGTCGCCCTCGCGTTCAACCTCGGGCGGTACCTGTTGATGGCGTCCTCCCGCCCCGGAACGCAGGCCGCCAACCTGCAGGGCATCTGGAACCAGGACCTGCGGCCGATGTGGGCCAGCGACTGGACCAACAACATCAACACCCAGATGAACTACTGGCTCGCCGACCTCACTGGCCTGAGTGAGTGCTTCGAACCGCTCACCGACCTGCTCGAGGGCCTCGCGGAATCGGGCGCCGAGACGGCCAGGATCCTGTACGACGCTCCCGGCTGGGTCGCGCACCACAACGCGGACATCTGGCGGGCGACCTGGCCCGTGGGCGAAGGCGGAGACGACCCGGTCTGGGCGATGTGTGCGACCTGCGGGGTGTGGCTGACAGCACACCTGATGGAGCACTACCGGTTCACGGGAGACGTCGCCTTCCTGCGTGAGCGGGCGTATCCGGTGATCGCGGGCGCGGCCGAGTTCGTCCTGGCGATGCTGGTCGAGGACCGGGACGGCGTACTGCAGCTCGTTCCGTCGACCGCGCCGGAGCATCACTTCGTGCTGCCTTCGGGCGAGAAGGCGTCCGTCGACCTGACGTCGACATTCGACAATTGGCTGATCCGCGAGCTGTTCGCGAACCTCGCACAGGCCGAGGACGTGTTGGGGCTGGGCTCCGAGCTGGGAGCGCGGGCCGCCGCCGCGCGGGGCAGGTTGCCGGAGATCCGGATCACCGCGGACGGGCGGCTGTACGAGTGGCCGACGGACTGGGAGCCTTCCGAGGTACATCACCGGCATCAGTCGCACCTCTACGGGTTGTACCCGGGTGCGGAGATCGACCCGGTACGTACGCCGGAATGGGCCGCGGCTGCCCGAGCTTCGCTGGAGCGGCGTACCGACGGTGCTGTGAACGGCGGGTGGACCGCGGCGTGGTTGGTGGCGTTGTGGGCGCGGTTGTTCGAGCCGTCGAAGGCGGTTGCGGTCATCCAGGACTACCTGAGCCGGCTGGTCTCGGGAAACCTGATGTCTCGCGACGGCGACATCTTCCAGATCGACGCGAACTTCGGCATCACCGGATGCATCCCCGAGCTGTTGCTGCAGAGCCACACCGACGTCGTCCGGGTCCTGCCCGCGCTGCCGGCCGAGTGGCCGGACGGCTCGTTCCGAGGGCTGCGAGCGCGGGGCGGGCTGGTGTTCGACGTGTCCTGGCACGACGGCGAGCTGACCGAGGCCGTCGTACGGGCCACGTCGGCGGGGACGTACCGGATCGCGCTGCCGTCGGGGGAGCAGACCGTCGAGCTGGCGGCCGGTCAGGCGCTGGACCTGGTTAGGGCTGCCTAACCTTTGTTGTTGTAGGGTCAGCTTCTGTGAAGAAGCTGATAGGGATTGCCGCCTCGGCTGCCGTAGTGGTGCTGGCCGGCTGTGGCGGCGGGGACACCAAAAGTGCGGGCACCGGCGTCGGTGACAAGGAAGTGGCGACCGGTGGGCGGCTGTTCAAGACCGCCGACGCGGAGACCGCGAAACTCGGGTCGGCCGCCGCGCCCGGCGTGTTCCCGCGGGCGGTGAAGGACGCGCTGGGCTCGGTGCAGCTCGCGAAGAAGCCGGAGCGGATCGTCGTACTGGACAGCGGCGAGCTGGACGACGTGCTCGCGCTCGGCATCACCCCGGTCGGGATGGCGACGACGGCCGGGCAGAACGGCGTACCGTCGTACCTGGCCGGCAGGGCGCAGGGGATCAAGACGGTCGGCGGGATCAGCGAGCTGAACCTGGAGGCGATCGCGGCGCTCAAGCCGGACCTGATCCTGGGCAGCAAACTGCGGGCGAAGGACCTGTACGACAAGCTGAGCGCGATCGCGCCGACGGTGTTCAGCATCCGGCCCGGGTTCCCGTGGAAGGAGAACTTCCTGCTGGTCGCGGACGCGGTCGGCGAGGAGACCAAGGCGACGTCGGTCCTGAACGACTACCAGACCCGCGCGAACGACGTGAAGAAGAAGGTGCCGGGGTCGCCGACGATCTCGCTGGTCCGGTTCCGTCCGGGGGAGATCCGGCTGTACGGGAACCTGTCGTTCATCGGCGTGATCCTGAAGGACATCTGGCTGCCGCGGCCGAAGCTCCAGGACGTGCAGGATCTCGCCGTCGAGGTCTCCCAGGAGAACATCGGCAAGGCCGACGGCGACCGGATCTTCTACTCCAGCTACGGCAGGCCGGACACCACCGACGAGACGAAGGTTGTCAACGGCAACCTCTGGAAGTCGCTGCCGGCCGTCAAGGCGGGCAAGGCCCAGCGCGTCGACGACGAGGTCTGGTTCCTCGGCCTCGGCCCGATCGGCGCGATGGACGTGCTGTCCGATCTGGAGAAGTTCCTCGGCGCCGAGGGCTGATCGTCAGCCGAGCGGCAACGGACGATGCTCGGCGATCGTCTTCATGACCAGCGTCGAGCTGAGTCACTGTACGCGGGGCAACGCCGCCAGGTGGTCGTCGTGGATGCGCTGGAAGTCCGGCAGGTCGCGGGCGATCACCCGGACGAGGTAGTCGGGGTCGCCGAACAGGCGGTGCGCCTCGACGATGTTCGGGATCGCGGCTCGGCGCGGTCGTGGCCGGACTGCCGTTCCTGCTGTCGGTGCTGACCGTGCTCGGTGCGGCGTACCTGATCTGGCTCGGCGTCAGCACGGTTCGGCGCCCGCCGGTCCTGCACGCCGCCGGGGGTCGGACGCCGATTCGTCCGTGCGACAGGTGTTCAAGGGGTTCGGCGTGAGCGGCATCGGGCTGTTCCTGCTGGTCGAACAGGTTAACCGTTGAGGCTGTAGTGGAGGTGCACGAAGCCGCTGTTGAAGCGGTGTTCGTCGATCAGGGTCAACGGCAGCCGGAGGTTGCCGGGCAAGGCCGGCTTGCCGCCGCCGACGACGACGGGGGACAGGAACAGGTGGAGCTCGTCGACCAGACCCGCTCGCAGCGCCTCGGCGGCGAGAGCGGCACCGCCGATCGAGAGGTCCTGAGGGACGGACTGTTTGAGGTCGCGGATCTCGGCCGGGGTGAAGTCGCGGACCAGGCGGGTTCTCGGGGTGGAGATCGCGTCGAGCGTGCGGGAGTACACCAGCTTGTCCGCGGCCCGCCAGATGTCGGCGTACGCCTGGGTCACCGGGGACAGGCCGGTGGCGGTCTGCCAGTACGACATCGTCTCGTACATGCGTCGGCCGTACAGATAGGTCCCGATCGGACGCTCGAGTTCGTTGACGAAGGCATGTACCTCGTCGTCGGGTGCGGCCCAGTCGAACTCACCGGCGGCGTCCTCGACGTACCCGTCGAGGGAGGCGAGAGCGGCGTAGACGAGCTTGCTCATGTCACGGGGAGCAGGTCGCGGTCCGCGAAGACCTTCTTGGCCACGGCGATCGCGTTGATGGCGCGCGGGAAACCGGCGTACCCGGCCGTGTGGATGAACGACTCGACGATCTCCGCAGGTGTCAGGCCGACGTTGAGCGAGGTTTTGATGTGGACCTCCAGTTCGGGCTCGCAGCCGCCGAGGGACGCGAGGATCCCGAGCGTGACGAGCTGACGCTGCTTGGGTTCGAGCGCCGGCCGGGAGTACAGGTCCCCGAAGCCGAACGCGACGACGTGATGCGCGAGTGCCGGCGCGATGTCTCCGAGACTGTCCATGACCGCGGGGGCGCCACCACCGTCGATGGCGTTCAGTACCTCGAGGCCGCGCCGGTACCGGGCCTGTTCTTCCGGGCTGTTGATGTCAGGAGGCGTCATGCCTTCGACGCTAACCCTGGAGCAGGTCGGATCGGTCCTCGACCCGGCCGCGGTCGGTGACGGGGATCTGGGGTGCGCGTTGGGCGACCGCGCTGACGAGGGCGTCGTACGGCAGCGGGCGGCCGAGGATCTCGTGGGTGCCGGGCCACGGGCAGGACGGGCCCCAGGCCTTGGTACTGCGGGGGAGTGCGTTCTCGTCGACGAGCATCACGACCAGGCGGGGCTCCCAGGTCTCCTCGGTTTCGTGGCGTTCGACCCGGCAGACGCCGCGGACCTCGCCCCAGGGGATCGTCCGCGGTTGTTCCCCGCCGAGGTGGATGCCGGTGTCGTCGACGGTCAGCAGTACGTCGTCGGTGTCCTCCTCGCGGCGTTCCTCGAGCGCGGTGATCGCGCCGACCAGGAGCAGTACGGGCAGGCCGACCGCGAAGATCAGCGGCGTACCGCCCCAGCTCAGCCAGACGGCCTCGAGCGGTTCGCGGACCGAGGATCCGCGGATTGTCTGCACTCCTACGATTCCGAGCGTCAGCAGGACCAGCGCGCCGAACACCGCGGTGCCGAGCGCGAGCGCGGTCTTCGTCGTACCCAGGCCGTGGCGTTTGACGACGAACGGCTCGCTGAGCTGCGTGGACGGCATACCGGCATTGTGGGTGAGGTCACCCGAAGGCACCAGGCTTCTCGCGGAATCCTCATCATTCCGATGACCGGATGCTCGTCCGTACGGATGAAATGCCGTACCTGACCGGGCACGGGCTTTGGTCCGGCCCGGACGTCCGCAACAATCGCAGGCATGCCGGACCGCCAGACCGCCGTCGCCACCCGTACGCGACCGCCGACGCGCACAGCAGCGCGCCGGCGGAAGAACACCGGTGGTACGTGGCGCCGCGGCTGGGTGATCGCCGTACTGGCGATCCTCGCCGGGCTGGTGCTGATCTTCCACCGCAGCGTGCCGAACTCGATCGGCAACCTCGGCAGCCTGCTCGACACGTTCCTGCCCTGGGTCGGCCTCGCCGTACCGGTGCTGGGCGTCGCGGCGCTGGTACGCCGGTCCGCGACCGCAGGTGTCGCGCTGCTGCTGCCGGCGGCGGTCTGGGGGCTGATGTTCGGCCACCTGTTGCTGCCGGGGAAGGTGAGTGGAGGCGCGTACGACCTGCGCGTGCTGACGCACAACGTGGACGCGGCGAACCCGGATCCGCAGCAGACCGCGAAGGACCTGCTCGGTGCGGACGCGGACGTGGTCGCGCTGGAGGAGCTCACCCCGGCGGACCTGAAGATCTACAAGGCGTCGTTCGCGAAGACGTACCGGTACGAGGTGACGCGGGACACGGTCGCGCTGTGGTCGAAGTACCCGGTCGTCGAGACGAAGTCGGTGGACGTCGGGTTCACCTGGACGCGGGCGTTGCGCGCCGAGGTCCGGACGCCGAAGGGGACGGTCGCGGTGTACGTCGCGCACCTGGCCTCGGTCCGGGTCGGGACCAGCGGGTTCACGTCCGACCAGCGCAACGAGACGATCAAGGCGCTCGGCCGGCAGATCGCGGCCGACAAGTCCAAGGGCGTGATCGTGATGGGCGACTTCAACGGCACGATCAACGACCGCAGCCTCGCGCCGCTGACCGTCGGTCTGCGGTCGGCGCAGGGCGCGGCCGGCACCGGGTTCGGGTTCACCTGGCCGTCGGCGTTCCCGACGGCGCGGATCGACCACATCCTGGTCCGCGGCATCACCCCGACCAAGGCCTGGGTGATGAGCCCGACCGGCAGCGACCACCGCCCGGTCGTCGCCGAGCTACGCCTCTGAGGGCGTCCGAGGACCCTGCGCCTACTGCGCGGCACTCGGCGGGCACCGCGCCGAGGCACTCCGCCGAGCACCTGCTCGCGACGGCGCGGGGTCCTCAGACGCCCTCTGACACGATGCCCTTGCGGAAGGCGTAGCGGACTGCCTCGGCGCGGTGGCGGGCGCCGATCTTCGCGAACGTGTTGTTGATGTGGGTTTTCACGGTCGCCTCGCTGATGAACAGTTGCCCGGCGATCTCCGGGTTGCTGAGTCCGCGCGCGATCAGCCGCAGTACCTCGGTCTCGCGGGCGGTGAGTCCGTCGTTGCCGGGATCGCTCGACGGGGTGAGCCCGGCGATCAGGCGCTTGGAGACCTCGGGGTCGAACGTCGACTGCCGGCCGCGGTCGAACGCAGCGCGGCGCCGATCTCGGCGCGGCCGGCGTCCTTGGTCAGGTAGCCGCGGGCGCCGGCCCGGAGCGCGTTCGCGATCGACGCGTCGTCGGCGTACGTCGTCAGCACCAGTACGGCGACGTCCGGGTGGTCGGCCGTGATCCGCGCGGTCGCCTGCGTCCCGTCCAGTACGGGCATCCGCAGGTCCATCAGTACGACGTCCACGTTGCCCTGGGCAACCAGGTCGACGGCCTCGACACCGTTCGCGGCGGCGCCCACGACCTGGACGCCGTCGATCAGCCCGAGCAGCGCGACCAGTCCTTCCCGGACGACCTGCTGGTCGTCCGCCACCACTACCCGGATCACGTCACTCAACCTCCGCCACCACCAACCAGTCGTCGCCGTCGGCACCTGCAGTCAACGTCCCGCCCACCAGCGCCAGCCGCTCCCGCATCCCGGCCAGCCCGAACCCCTCCCCGCTGGTGGCTCCCTTGTTCCGCACCGACACCCGTACGCCGTCGTCGTAGACAAGCCTCATGTCAACAATCTGACCAGGCGCATGTTTCGCTGCATTCGTCAGCGCCTCACGGGCCGCGCCCAGCAGTGCGACCGTGACACCCGACTCGAGCTTCTTCTGACCCGTCACCATCAGCCGTACTCGCGTGCCGTGGTCCTTCTCATGCTGTTCCGCAAGCGCAGCCAGCGCCGCGGGCAGCTCCGGTACCTCATCCGCCCTGAGCGCAGCCACCGCACTCCGAGCCTCCGTCAGCCCCTGTACGGCGAGCTTGCGCGAACGGCGTACCCGCTCGAGCGCGCCGGCCGTATCGGACCGCTCCGCCAGCAACGCCTCAGCCACCTCCAACTGAACGCTCAGCGCGCCCAGCGAATGCGCCAGTACGTCGTGCAGGTCGCGGGCGATCCGTCCGCGCTCCTCCAGCGCCGCAGCGCGCGCGTGCTCGCTGTGCGCCAGCTGGGTCTGCTCCAGCAGCTGCTCGGTCTGCCGCGCCTGCGCCTCGTACTGCCGCCGGTTCAACCCGAACGCGGTCAGTACCGCGGCCCACAGAACCTGTGTGAAGTACCAGCTGTCCGACTGGTCGAACAGCCACGCCGACACCCCGTAGGCGGCCGCGATACCGATGCCGGCGGCAATGATCGGGCGGTTTCCGCGCCGCCGGAAGTCGATCACGGCGATGTCCGTGATCGACACCAGCACCAGTACCAGCGCGTTCGACTGCGGGTACCCAGCGATCAGCGCGTTGCAGACCGCGACAGCCGACAGCAGCGCGAACGCGACGTACGGCCGGGTGGCCATCAGGACCGAACCGGCCAGGAAGACACCGAAGGTCGCCCCGAGAACGACCCACACCCAGCTGTCCGCGGGGCGCGCCGTTGCCAGGACGGCGACCGCCACGCCGGCGGTGAGTGTCCGGCCGACCCAGCCGCTCTCTCCGTGCGGGCGGGGCGGCAGCAGCGCCTTGAGCTTCACTGGTTGGTGTACTCCTCGGCCATGCGGCTCGCCTTGCCCTGGATGATCATCGACTGGGTCAACAGGTTCGCACCGAGGGAGACCATCAGCGCACCACCCTGGGCGACCGGTACACCGACCAGGTGCCCGACGCCCGCCAGGCCGAGCCGGATGACCAGGTAGGCCACCATGATGCCGAGTCCGGGCAGACCGAGCCGGTAGAACACCTTCCCGGCGCGTCGCTCGACCTGGGCGACCCGTCCGCTCGCTACACCGGCCACGAGTGCGACGGCCGCGCCGATCGCCAGCAGGATGACGCCGGCGACGCCGAGCTGCGCGTGGCCGGCGTACAGCTGGTAGATCCCGATCCCGACCAGCACGACCGGGCCGCGCCAGACGTCGGCGTTGGAGTTGTCCAGCTCGGACCAGGAGATCCGCCGGGCGATGACGGCGATCACGACGGCGATCACGACGAGTGCGTTGGGCAGGGTTCCGAGGCTCATGTCACGGACGGTAGGTCCGCACTGCTCTCGGTGAGGACAGACCAGAGGTGGAGATCCGGGTGGAGATCGTGCACCGCCGGGTCGCCGCTCACGTAGTTGAAAGAAGGAGTAACGTTCCTGATCGGTAACAACACGATCCGTCACAGCCGACCGATCCGGAGGGCCGATGCTTCCGCAACAATCCATCCTCAGACTGGACGCCACGGCGATCGACTACGTCATCATCGCCCTGTACTTCGTCTTCGTGCTCGGCATCGGCTACCTGGCCAGACGCGCGGTGTCGAGCAGCCTGGACTTCTTCCTGTCCGGCCGCTCGCTGCCCGCCTGGGTCACCGGGCTGGCGTTCATCTCGGCCAACCTCGGCGCGATCGAGATCATGGGCATGTCCGCGAACGGTGCGCAGTACGGCATGCCGACCGTGCACTACTTCTGGATCGGCGCGGTCCCGGCGATGCTGTTCCTCGGCGTCGTGATGATGCCGTTCTACTACGGCTCGAAAGTCCGCAGCGTGCCGGAGTTCATGCTCCGCCGGTTCGGGAAGCCCGCGCACCTGGTGAACGCGCTCAGCTTCGCCCTGGCGCAGGTGCTGATCGCGGGCGTGAACCTGTTCCTGCTGGCCACCATCGTGAACGTCCTGCTCGGCTGGCCGATCTGGGTGTCGGTGATCGTCGCCGCCGCGATCGTGCTCAGCTACATCACGCTCGGCGGTCTGTCCGCGGCCATCTACAACGAGGTGCTGCAGTTCTTCGTGATCGTCGCGGCGCTGCTGCCGCTGACCCTGGTCGGCCTGCACAAGGTCGGCGGCTGGCAGGGCCTGGTCGACAAGGTGAGCGGGTCGCCGGGCGGCTCGGACCAGATGTCGGCCTGGCCGGGGAACGCGCTGAGCGGCTTCCACAACGGCTTCCTGTCCGTGATCGGCATCGTGTTCGGGCTCGGCTTCGTGCTCTCGTTCGGGTACTGGACGACGAACTTCACCGAGGTCCAGCGGGCGCTGGCCTCGAAGAACATGTCGGCGGCCCGGCGTACTCCGATCATCGGCTCGTTCCCGAAGATGTTCATCCCGTTCATCGTGATCATCCCCGGCATCATCGCGGCGGTCGTCGTACCGGAGTTGTCGCAGTTCAAGGCGACCGGGAGCGGTGAGGTCGACTACAACGACGCATTGCTGCTGCTGATGCGGGACCTGCTGCCGAACGGCATGCTCGGCCTCGCCATCACCGGTCTGCTGGCGTCGTTCATGGCCGGGATGGCGGCCAACCTGAGCTCGTTCAACACCGTGATGTCGTACGACATCATCGAGCGCTACCTCCTCAAGGACCGGCCGGACGAGTTCTACCTGCGGACCGGCCGGATCGTGACGGTGGTCGGCACGCTGGTCGCGATCGGGACGGCCGCGATCGCCTCCGGCTACAGCAACCTGATGGACTACCTGCAGCAGCTGTTCTCGTTCTTCAACGCGCCGCTGTTCGCCACGTTCATCCTCGGTATGTTCTGGAAGCGGATGACCGCGGCGGCCGGCTGGATCGGCCTGGTCAGCGGTACGGCGACCGCGATCCTGGTCTTCGTCCTGTCCAAGAACGGCGTGATCAACCTGCCCGGTCAGGGCGCGAGCTTCGTCGGCGCCGGTGCGGCGTTCGCGGTCGACATCGTCGTCAGCGTGCTGGTCAGCCTGGTGACGACGCCGAAGCGTGACACCGAGCTGGTCGGGCTGGTGTACTCGCTGACCCCGAAGGAGCAGCGCACCGAGGTGGCGGTGGCCGGCGACGGCGGCTGGTACCGCAAGCCGGTGCTGCTGGCGGGCATCTCGCTCGCGCTGACCATCGTCCTGAACATCGTCTTCAGCTGACTCTTCAGCTGACAAGGGAGCAGTGAGATGGCGGAGAAGAAGAAGGCCGGAGCGTTCGACATCCGGATCGTGATCGCGCTGCTGGTCGGCATCTACGGTGTCGTGCTGACGATCCTCGGGATCACCGGCAGTGCGGCCGAGGTGGACAAGGCGGCCGGGATCAACATCAACCTCTGGGGCGGCATCGGGATGCTGGTGTTCGCCGCGCTGTTCGTGCTCTGGGCCCGGCTGCGGCCGATCGCGGTGGCCGACGAGGACTCGGCCGAGCAGTGACCGTGTCCGTTTGACGAACATCGGCGTCCGGGCGGATCCTCCCGCACCGGCGCCGGCGTTCGTAGGCTCGAAGTACCCGAACAGGAGGTACTCCGAGATGACGATCACATCCGAGCGGCCCGAGCTGTCGTCGCTCGCGCGGCAGTACGCCGCCGACGGCTTCGTACTGGTGAAAGGCCTGCTCAGCAAGGAAGAAGCGGCGTACTACCGCAAGCGCAGCCACGACCTGCTGGCGCAGCTGAACCGTGGCGACGACCCGACCTGGGGTGCCGCTCGCGACATGGCCGAGGCGCCCACCAAGCTGCAGCACCTGCACGACGCGCAGTTCTACGACGCCGAGTTCGCGAAGCTGCTGGTGGACCCGCGGTTCACCGACGTGGCCGCTGCGGTGATGGGCGTGGACAACGTCCAGCTGCATCACACCAAGCTGTTCGTGAAGCCACCGGAGAACGGTTCGCCGTTCCCGCTGCACCAGGACCACCCGTTCTTCCCGCACACGTACCACCGGGTCGGGGCGGCGATCTTCCACTTCGACGACGCCCCCGTCGAGAAGGGCTGCGTGCGGGTCATCCCTGGCAGCCACAAGGACGGGCCGCGGGAGCACAGCCCGGAGGGGTCGTTCCACCTGCTGGAGCCGTCGTTCGACGCGGCGACCCCGCAGCCGGCCGAGGCGGGCGACGTACTGTTCTTCACGTACCTGACCGTGCACGGGTCCGGCGTGAACACCAGCGACGAGGCCCGTACGACGTGGTTGATCCAGTACCGCGACCCGGCGGACCCGCCGGCGGTGAAGGCGCACGAGTGGTCGCTCGGCCAGGGCATGATGCTGCGTGGAGTCGACCCCACTGGCAGGAGTGCTGTTTGACGCTGTCGGACGTAGCCGGCGCGGACCGGTTCGTCGACCTCGCGGGGCTGCTGGAGTCCTGCGAGGTCGACGGCTTCCGCGCGGACTTCCTCAGCTGGGGGCACTACCAGCCGGAGTACTGGCGCAACTACTGGCACAGCCACTCGTTCCACGAGGTCTGCCTGGCGTACTCGGGGGAGGGGCGCTTCAACAACGGCTCTGTGCAGTACGACGTGGTGCCGGGGTCGGTGTTCCTCGCACGGCCCGGCGATGTGCACGAGATCGAGTCGTCGCACCTCTCTCCTCTGGGTATCGCGTTCTGGGGCTTTACGTTCAGTCCTGGTTCGGACGAACGAGGGTGGTGGTCCGGGCTGACACGCACTGATGGCCCGGTCATGTCCACAAGAACAGGTGCGTTGCCGGCACTCGTCATAGCGTTGGCCGCGGAGGCTGCGGCTCCAGTGTCCGGCTATGGCACTGCTCTTACAGCTCTGGGCTCGGCACTCGTGCTGGAGACGGCGAGGGCATTTGCGCGGGACGAGGACCTGGCTGTTGAACCAGTACGCCGAGACAGAGGGCCCTTAGTAGTAGAAGCCATGCAACGGCACCTTCGGGACAACCTGTCACGACCTATAACCGTTCGCGACGTGGCCGCGGCCGCCCACCTCTCCGAGCGTCACGCGGAACGCCTCTTCACGCAGCAGACAGGCGCCTCGATCATGTCCACCCTGCGCCGCCTACGCCTCGAGCTGGCCGCACAGCTCCTGCTGGATCACAGCCTGTCCGTCACATCGGTAGCCCGAGCCTGCGGGTACTCCGACGTACGCCCGTTCTCTACGGCCTTCAAACGCAGGTACGGCCGCACTCCCGGCGACCACCGGCGTACAGGCGGGACGGAGTTCCTGTAGTGCTATCCTGACCGCATGCGAGTGAGCCTGCTCCTTACGTAGCCGTACTGGCTTCCAGGCGCAACCTGAGCGCCGGTCGGTACGGCACCCCCTCCTGTGTGAGGGGTTTTTTCATTTCTGGCAGATTTAGGCTCAACAAGACCACGAAGCAGGAGTAGGACCGTGAGCGAGCAGGTGGACGACACTCCGATCGACCGGGGTGGCTATGACTTCAACGCCATGCAGGCCAAGTGGCGTCCGGTGTGGGAGAAGCTGGACCCGTTCAAGGCGAAGGACGACGGCTCGGCGGAGCGTCGCTACGCGCTCACGATGTTCTCGTACCCGTCCGGCGACCTGCACATGGGTCACGGCGAGGTGTTCGCGCTGCACGACGTGCTGGCGCGCTACTGGTTCCAGCAGGGGTACGACGTACTGAACCCGATCGGCTGGGACTCGTTCGGGCTGCCGGCCGAGAACGCCGCGATCAAGCGCAACGAGCACCCGGCGACATACACGTACGCCAACATCGAGACCCAGGCGGAGTCGATCCGGCGGTACGCGCTGAGCTTCGACTGGTCGCGCCGGCTGCACACTTCGGACCCGGAGTACTACCGGTGGACGCAGTGGCTGTTCCTGCGCTTCTACGAGCGCGGCCTGGCGTACCGGAAGGCGTCGTACGTCAACTGGTGTCCGAACGACCAGACCGTGCTGGCCAACGAGCAGGTCGTGCAGGGGCGCTGTGAGCGGTGTGGCTGGGAGGTCACGAAGCGGGAGCTGACCCAGTGGTACTTCAAGACCACTGAGTACGCCCAGCGGCTGCTGGACGACATGGAGCTGCTGCAGTGGCCGGAAGAGATCCTGCTGATGCAGCGGAACTGGATCGGCCGCTCGGAGGGCGCGTTCGCCGACTTCCAGGTCGAGGGCCGCGACGAGCCGATCCGCGTGTTCACCACCCGGCCGGACACGCTGTTCGGTGCCACCTTCATGGTGGTCGCGCCGGACGCCAAGCTGGCCGCCGAGCTGGTCACGCCGGAGCAGCAGGAGGCGTTCGACGGCTATCTGGCGAAGGTCAAGGGCGAGACCGAGATCGAGCGGCAGAGCACCGAGCGCGAGAAGACCGGTGTGTTCCTGGGCTCGTACGCGATCAACCCGGTGACCGGCCGGCGGATCCCGATCTGGGCCGCCGACTACGTGCTGGCCGACTACGGCACCGGCGCGATCATGGCGGTGCCGGGTCAGGACACGCGCGACTGGGAGTTCGCGGAGAAGTTCGGCCTGCCGATCGTCCGGACCGTGCAGCCGACCGAGGGCTTCGACGGCAAGGCGTTCACCGGCGAGGGTCCGGCGATCAACAGCGCGAACGACGAGATCAGCCTGGACGGTCTGGAGATCGCCGAGGCGAAGACGCGGATCATCGACTGGCTGCAGGGCAAGGGCCTGGGCGAGCGGACCATCAACTACCGGCTGCGCGACTGGCTGCTGAGCCGCCAGCGGTACTGGGGCTGCCCGATCCCGATCATCCACTGCCCGTCCTGTGGCGAGGTACCGGTCCCGGACGACCAGCTGCCGATGGAGCTGCCGGACCTGCGCGGCGCCGACCTGCGGCCGAAGGGCGTGTCGCCACTGGCGGCCGCCCGGGAGTGGGTCGAGGTCGACTGCCCGAAGTGCGGCGGCCCGGCCGAGCGCGACACCGACACGATGGACACCTTCGTCGACTCGTCCTGGTACTTCCTGCGCTACCTGTCGCCGGAGTACACCGACGGCCCGTTCGACCAGGCCACGGCCGAGCGGTGGATGTCGGTGTACCAGTACGTCGGCGGCAAGGAGCACGCCGTACTGCATCTCATGTACGCGCGCTTCTTCGTGAAGGCGCTGTACGACATGGGCATGCTGAGCGTGGTCGAGCCGTTCACCCGGCTGCTGAACCAGGGCCAGGTCATCAACCAGGGCAAGGCGATGAGCAAGTCCCTGGGCAACGGCGTGAACCTGGGCGACATGATCGACGAGTACGGCGTGGACGCGGTCCGGCTGACGATGGTGTTCGCGGGTCCGCCGGCCGACGACATCGACTGGGCCGACATGTCGCCGGGTGGTTCGCTGAAGTTCCTGCAGCGCGCCTGGCGGCTGGCCGGTGCCGTCGAGGCGCCGGTCGGTGCAGACCCGGCCACGGGTGACGCCGACCTGCGGAAGCTGACCCACCGGACGGTGGCCGACGCGGCCGAGCTGATCGACTCGCACCGGTTCAACGTGATGATCGCCCGGATCATGGAGCTGGTGAACGCGACCCGGAAGACGATCGACTCCGGTCCGGGTGCCGCCGACCCGGCGGTCCGCGAGGCGGTCGAGGCGGTGGCGATCCTGCTGAGCCTGGTTGCGCCGTACACGGCCGAGGAGATGTGGGAGGAGCTGGGCCACGAGCCGACGGTCGCCAAGGCCGGCTGGCCGAAGGTGGACCAGACGCTGCTGGTCGAGGACACCGTGACCTGCGTGGTCCAGGTGGCCGGCAAGGTGAAGGACCGGCTGGAGGTCGCGCCGGACATCACCGACGCCGACCTGGTGCAGCTGGCGCTGGCGTCCGAGGCGATCCAGAAGGCGCTGGACGGCCGGGGCACCCGCAAGGTGATCGTGCGGGCGCCGAAGCTGGTCAACATCGTCCCGGCGTAGGACTACGCTGCATGGATGCGATCTGAGCTGATCGACGTCCCGACCGGCGGGACCGAGGTCGTGTACGACCTGACGAGCCGGTGCGAGCAGTTCGTCGCCGCCGAGGCCCACCAGGCCCAGGGCGACGGGCTGCTGCACGTCTTCGTACCGCACGCGACCGCCGGAGTCGCGATCCTCGAGACCGGGGCCGGCAGCGACACCGATCTGCTCGCGGTGCTCGAGGAGCTGCTGCCGCGCGGCTTCGGCTGGCGGCACCGGCACGGCTCACCGGGGCACGGACGTGATCACGTCCTGCCCGCGCTGATCCCGCCGTACGCGTCCGTGCCGGTGCTGGACGGGCGCATGATGCTCGGCACCTGGCAATCGATCTGCCTCGTCGACACCAACGTCGACAATCCCCGGCGTCAGATCCGGCTGTCCTGGCTGGCCGGCTAGCGTCCTGCCGCTGGTAGCGTCCCGGGCGTGAGCGTCAGCGTGCGTGCCTACGAGCCTGAGGATGCCGAGTCGACCTGGAAGGCGTACTTCCGGGTGATTCGCGTGGCGTCGCCCGGGCGCTTGTGGAGGCGGTCGTCGTCATGGCCCGCGAGTTGGGGCTGTCGGAGCTGCACACGCACGCGAGCAGAACGGCGCGGCCGGTGTTCGAGCGGTTCGGGTTCGAGGTACGGCGGGCCAACGACCAGAACTGGATTCGCGGCGAGAACCTTCCGAACTACGACATGCGCCGGACGCTCGACCTGGCCGGTTAGCGGACTACGCGGTAATAACCGGCGCCGGTATTTTGGTGACTTATTGTGATGTTGGTGATCGCGTTACGTTTGCGAAACACGACTCGGCTTGAATTGCCGCATGGCTGCCCTGGACTCCCTGCGCGACGTCACCGTCGACCTCCTGGTTCGCGCTACCCGCGGGATTTGTGACGGCAGCTTGCTGAATGCCGATTCCGGCCGCGCCGACACCAGCGCCCGGATCGACGACTGGGCCGGGGTGCTTTCTCTGTACGCCGCCGAAAATGAATCCCGCTCGGTTCGCGCGACTGCTTGAAACGCGTATTTCTGATCGCGCAAGCATTTGATTCCGGTGGAATTCGGGGGACCCGGACCGCAGCTCGCACGCCGGGCAGCCCGGCGAACCACACGCCCGTCACGCTATGTTGTGTCGGGTACGTGAGGCCTCCAGAGGGGTGACGGGCTGTGTCGGACGTGGATGGCCGGGCAGGCGGTCGGCGAGGGTTCGCCGAACTGCTGCTCGACTTGAGGGTCCAGTCCGGCCTTTCCCAGGAGGAGCTGGCCGACCGGGCCGGGCTGAGTGTGCGCTCGATCCGGGAGATGGAGGCCGGCCGGGTCGCGCGCCCGCGCAAGGACTCCGTCCGGCTGCTGGCGTCCGCGCTGGAGCTCCAGGACGTGGCCGAGTTCTTGCTGGCCGCGGGACACGGCTCCGGGCGCCCCGTCGTACGTCCGGCTGTCAACGCCCCGGTCGTGTCGGTCGCGGACGCCGCGCCCACCGGCCTGCGGTGGCGTGGTACCCGGCCGATCCCGGACGGGTTGGTCGGGCGTGAAGAGGAGCTGCTCGAGCTCGAGGGGCTGCTCCGGCAGAACCGGCTGGTCACGCTCGTCGGCCCCGGTGGCGTCGGCAAGACCGAGCTCGCGCTGGCAGCGGCGGACCGGTTCTCCGGCGCCGACACCACCGTGGTGGTCGTCGACCTGACCACCGTGCAGCGCGACGCGGCCGTACCGTCGGCGATCCTGGACGCCTTCGGCACCGCCCCCGGTACGTCGGACCTCGACGACGTGCTGTCCGGCCGCCGTCCTGGTGACCTGGTGATCGTCGAGGACAACGCCGAGCACGTGCTCGACGGCGTCGCGACCGTCGCGAACCGGATGGTCCGCAGCTTCCCGGGCATCGGCGTACTGGTCACGTCCCGCATCCCGCTCGGCCTGCCGGACGAGGTGGTACGGCGCGTCCAGGTGCTCGGCGTACCGGCGAACGACGAGAACTTCGAGGAGATCACGGCCTCGCCGGCGGTGGAGATGTTCTGCCGCCGGGTGGCCCGGGTACGTCCCGATTTCACGCTGACGCGGGAGAACGCCCCGACCGTGGCGCGGCTGTGCCGGCGGCTGGACGGGCTGCCGCTCGCGCTGGAGCTGGCTGCCGCGCGGGCCGGGTCGCTGTCGGTCGAGGCCATCCTGGTTGCGCTGGACGACCGCTTCCGGTTGCTGTCCGGGCCGCGGCGGTTCGGTGCGCCACATCAGCGGACGCTGGCGGACACCATCGCGTGGAGCGTGGACGGGCTGTCGGACCCGGCGCGGCAGTTGCTGTACCGGGCGTCGGTGCTCGGGTCGCCGTTCACGCTGGAGGCGGTGGCCGGCGTGTGTACGGGCGCGCCGATCCACGAGAGCGACGTACGGATGCTGCTGGCCGAGCTGGTGGAGAAGTCGCTGCTGCAGCCGGTGCCGGAGTTCGAGCGGCTGTACGGCGCGCGGTACAAGCTGCTGGAGACGATCCGCGAGCACGCGTACGCCGGGCTGTCCTCACAGGGGGACGACCTCACCGAGTTCCGGAACCGGGCCGTCGAGTGGTGTACGACGTACGTCGCGGGGCTGGAGGGCGCGTGGTCGTCGCCGGACCGCGACCGGCGGTACCGGGCGGCGCATGCGAACTCGGCGCTGTTCGAGGTGGCGCTGGCGCGGGCCGCCGAGCTGGGGGAGTGGGACACGGCCGCGCGGATCGTGCTCGGGTTCCGGATCGCCTGGCAGTACCAGGCGAGTGTTGCCGAGAGCGGGATCCGCTGGGCGACGCTGTGCGCTTCGAACGTGTCTGACGAGGAGACGAGCGGCCGGCTGCTCGCAATCGCTGGCCGGCTGTCCAGCCTGACCGGTGACATCCATGGGGCGCGGCGGCACTACGAAGAGGCGCGCAAGCTGATCCCGGGCGAGACCGAGATGGGACTGGTCGCCCGTGGCGGCTGGGTGTCCTCGGGGTCGCACCTGCTCGATACACAGAGCTTGGCGGAGATTCCGGCGCTCGTGGACGACGCCCGGAAGCATGGCGACATCCAACGGTCTACAACCGTGCAGGCGACCTGTGGGCTCGCCCTGCTGCGCTGGGGGCGGCTGGTGGAGGCGAGGGAGCTCCTGCTCGCGTGGGAGGCCGCGCTGGTCAATCCGGGCGTCTACCCTGACGAGATCGGCTACATAGCGCTCAGCCGGGTCGACCTCGAGCTGGGCAACCTGGCCGGTGCACGGCACTGGGCTGAGCTCGCCCGCGACAGCCAGGCGCCTGACGACCCGGAGCGTACCAAGGTGGCCAGCTGCCTGGCGATGGTCGAGTACCAGGACGGCCGGTACGACGAAGCACGCGCACTGCTCGACCAGGCCGACGCGGACATCCGCGGGCATCGTGGGTACTTCGACTACCTGGTGATGCTGTACCGCTCTCGACTGGCACGTGCCGCCGGGGAGGTCGAGCAGGCCCGGCAGGCGGTGCTGGACGCGCTGAACCGGCTGCTGCTCGAAGGGCGGGTCGTGTACCTGCTCGAAGTACTGCCGGAGGCTGTGGCGGTGCTGCACGCATTGGGGCGCTCCGAGGCGGGCGACGCGGTGTGCGGTCAGCTCCTGGCGTGGCAGCGGACCATGGACCCGCCGATGCTGCCGACGGCCTGGGCCGTGCTGCAGGAGTCGTGCCTGAGCGCGTCGGTGGCGGACGGGTGGCCGCAGCCCGACCCGGCGGCCGCCGTACAGCGGCTGGCGAACGACGTACTCGCTGCTCTTTCCTGACGCCGATCTGCTGAAGCTGCCGGGTAACTGCCGGTTGTTCTGCCTCGTCCTGGCATGGCTGCCGGACGAAGAATTACAGCCGTAGGGCAGGTTCCAGGAAGCAGAGTCCGACCCCGGAAACGGCAGCGAAAGGCGGTGGACCATGAAGAGGTCATGGCACATCGCGGCCATCACGGCGCTGCCCGGTCCGGCGAAGGCGACGCGGAGGGCCTCCGGGTGCTGGTTGGTGGGGGCGCCGACCGGCGGCCGAGAGCTCCGGAGTGCTGCGGAATGCGGATCTGTCCTGCCTGAACCGGGCGCGGTGCACCGTCAGGGCACTGCTTCCGGGGCGGGGTCCCAGCAACGGGTCCGGCACACGACACAGGGGACGAGTGTCGGGACCCGGCTGACGCGGGTGCCCGGCGGGCCAGGTCTCCCGCCGGCGTGTCGGCTGCTGGGACCTCCCGGGACCTCGGTGAGCTCGCGGTCAGGCCGGTTCGTACAGAACCGGATACGGGGAGTAGCTCGCCGGGGACCCACCAACTTCAGCTGACAACCAGGGGGAGTCAGCCGGACGTGCCGGGCTGTTGACGCACAGGGGACGCCAGCGGCCCGGCCAAGTTCCCAAGCGAGGTGAAGGTCCCGGGAGGGGTGACCTTCACCTCGCTGCCCCTTGCACGCTCTCGTCGCCGTACCCGACGATCCAGGCGGGCTGGAGCCGGCAGTAGACGATGCCCAGGCCCCAGCTCGCCGACTTCCCTCATCTTGTGGAGTTTGGCACTGCGTCCGCACATTAACTGTCCGGTAACCTCGCTGCATGGCAGCCCGCGTGCAGGTCGTCACCGACTCCACGGCCGGTCTGTCCACGCACGAGCTGCTCCGGCACCCACTGACCGTCGTACCGCTGCGGGTCGTGATCGGCGGTACGTCGTACGACGACGGCGCCACCTCCGCGGACGTGGTCGCGGAGGCGCTCAAGACGTTCACCCCGGTGTCGACCAGCCGGCCGGCGCCGCAGACGTTCGCCGACACGTACGCGGCGTGCGCGGCGGCCGGCGCCGAGGAGATCGTGTCGATCCACCTCTCCGGCGACATGTCCGGCACCTTCGAGGCCGCGATGATCGGCGCCAAGGAGTCCCCGGTCCCGGTCCGGGTCGTCGACTCGCGCTCCCTCGGCATGGGCCTCGGCTTCCCGGTCCTCGCCGCGGCCGCCGCAGCCGCCGCCGGAGAAGATGCCGCCACCGTCGAAGCCGCCGCCCGGGCCCGGATGAAGACCATCTCGTCGTACTTCTACGTCGACACCCTCGAATACCTCCGCCGCGGCGGCCGCATCGGCGCCGCCCAGGCCCTCTTCGGAACGGCCCTCGCCGTCAAGCCACTCCTCACCATCAACGGCGGCCGCATCGTCCCCCTCGAAAAGGTCCGCACCTCCAGCCGAGCCATCGCCCGCCTCGCCGACATCGCCGTCCAACGAGCCGGCGACGCCCCCGTCCAGCTGGCCGTCCACCACCTCGCCAACCTGGAAAAAGCCCAAACCCTCGCCGACAACCTCGCCACCCGCCTCCCCCAAGCCAAGGAAGTAGTCCTCCGCGAGGTAGGCGCCGTAATAGGCGCCCACGTAGGCCCCGGCCTCCTGGCCGTAGTAGTAAGCCCCCTCTAACCCACGCCACCCGCGGACCCCACCCGCGGACCCCGTCTCCACCCGCGGACCCCACCTGCGAACCCCGTCCGCCTGTGGACCCGTCTCCACCCGCGGGGCCCGCGGACCCCACCTGCGAACCCCGTCCGCCTGTGGACCCGTCTCCACCCGCGGGGCCCGCGGACCCCACCTGCGAACCCCGTCCGCCTGTGGACCCGTCCCACCTGCGGGGCCCGCGGACCCCGCCCGCGGACCCGTCCGCCTGTGGACCCGTTCCACCTGCGGACCCCATCCCGCCTACGGACCTGTCCCACCCGCCCACGTCACCGTCCGTCCGGCCACCTCACCTCGCCGACGTCACGTGCGTGCTTCCCGCGCTGCCCGCCGACGGACATGCCGCCCGCGTAAGCGCCCCGCCCGGCCGGCGCCGGCGTCTCCTCCCTCCGGCAAGCACTCATCGCCGCCCGCGGCGACGCGTGTGCCCTCTCCTGCGTATGTGGCGACAAGCAACGGTGACCGACGACAGGTAATAGCCGGTCCCCGGCAACCATTACCTGTCGCCAGACACCACCACCGCCCCTCAACGGCTCCGTCGCCGCGCACCCCGCGCACCCCGCGCACCCCCCGCGTGGCACGCAGCGAGCGGTTCTCCACAGCTTTCAAGTCGGGCTTCGAACGGTGCGCCGGACTCGTACCTTCTCTGGCGTGAAGGTCTTCCGCCGTACCCCACCCCCACCCCCGGACGTCCGGGCGCGAGCACTCTCCCGCCTGGCAGTCCGGCCACCCACGCACGCCGACCCTCACACCCCCGACGTACCACCCGAAGACCCCGAGGAGCGTGATGAGGTGCGTGGTGGATGGATCCCGGACCAAATACCCGACCGCCTACGCAACGCCCGCTGGACCCTCACCCCACGCCACATCCTGATCCTGGTGGCGGTCCTCGCCATAGGCCTCACCTGGGCCACCTGGACCTTCGTCCACGCCCGCCCCACCCCGATCCCCGAAACCCACCCAGCCACCACGACCCCCGGCACCCCCGTAACCCAACCCGGCACCGGCCCCACCCAACCGGGCGCGGGAACAAACCAACCCGGCGCCGCCCCAACCCAACCCGGCGCGGTATCCACGCAACTTGGCACAGGCGCCACGCAGACCGGAACCGGGCCGAACCAACCTGGAGCCGGACCGACCCAACCCGGCCCCACCCAGCCTGGCGCGGCATCCATCCAACCCGGTGCCGCTCAAACCCCACCCGATCCCGCCCAGTCACCCGGCACCGCAACCTCGTCCGGCCCGCAGTTGGTCGTGTACGTAGCCGGCAAGGTACGCCGCCCCGGCCTCGTCCACGCCCCACCCGGCTCCCGCGTAGCCGACGTACTCACCCTGGCAGGCGGCCCCCTCCGGGGCGTAGACCTCACCACCCTCAACCTCGCCCGCCCAGTGACCGACGGCGAACAAATCAACGTAGGCCTACCGACCCAACCCTCACCTCCCAACCCATCGACCACCTCCACAACCACGTCTCCAAGAACCGCCCCCGGCACGACCGTCAACCTCAACACCGCCACGATCGACCAACTCGACACCCTGCCCGGCGTGGGCCCCGTCCTCGCCCAGCGAATCCTCGACTACCGAACCCAGAACGGCCCCTTCACCACGATCGACCAACTCCAGGAGGTCCCCGGCGTAGGTCCCAAGAAGTACGACTCCCTCAAGTCCCATGTCGGCATCTGACCCCGCCCCGGCCCCAGAGCGTCTACCGGAGCACGCACACGACGCCGCCCCCGACCTCACCCCCGAGCACCCGGCGGAGCCCCCACGACGCTCCACGTCAACGTCAGCCCCGACCCGAGAGCCGGACCCCGCTCCGGCCCTCAGCCCAGAGCCCTCGGGGGCGGCTGCACGAGGATGCATGTCGACGGCAGCTCCAGCTCGAGAGCCGGATCCCGCTCCAGCCCTCACACCCGTCCTCACTCCGGAGCACCCGGGGGTGGCTCGACCAGGCTCTACCTCGACGGCAGCTCCAGCCCGAGAGCCGGCCCTCACCCCGGCCCTCACCCCGGAGGCTGCGTTGGCGGCTGATGGGTTGGGTGGGGCCGAGGGAGTGGATGTGCGGTTGTTGCTGCCGGCGGGGGCTGGGTGGTTGGTGGCGGCAGTTTTGGTGGGGCGGGGGCCGGTGGTTGGTGGGGTAGTTGGTGGGGTGGCGCTGGTTTTGGCCGCGGTGGTGGGGCTGTTGTTGGTGTGGCGGCGGCGGCTGACTGACAACGGTGAGGTGGAGCCGTGGACGAGGGTCGCGTGGGTGGGAGTGGGGACATCGGTTGTTGTCGGGGGATTGGCGATCGCGGCGGCGCTGCAGGTTGCGACGGTGCGGGCCGGGCCGGTCTACGGGCTTGCGGGTGGTTCCGCGACGGTCAGCGTGCGGGTGCGCATCGACGGGGATCCGATCCTGAAGCAGAGCACCACCTCCAGGCGTCCGCCGTACGTCGTGGTGAAGGCAACTGTCGAGGAGGTACGCAGCCGGGCGAGCGGTCAGTCCTCCACCTCGGTTCGGGTTCGTACGCCGGTGCTCCTGATCGGCACCGCCAAGTGGAAGGACGTCAGGTTCGGCCAGCACGTCGACGCGAGTGGGCGGCTCGAGCGCGTCGACAGCGGTGGTGAGGTTGCCGCGATGCTCTCGACGCGGTCGCCGCCGCGCATCGTCGACGCGCCGCCGTGGTGGTTGCGTTCGGCCGAGCGTGTGCGAGCCGGCCTTCGGCAAGCGGTAGCCCACGAGCCAGACGACGTACGCGGACTCGTACCGGCACTGGTGATGGGGGACGTCTCCGGAGTCTCGGCCGAGTTGAACGCGGACTTCCGGATCACCGGCCTCACGCATCTGTCCGCCGTCTCCGGGACGAACCTGACACTTCTACTGGCGTTCCTGCTCCCGCTGGCGCGGCTCATCGGCGTACGGGCCCGTGGCCTGACGGTCGTCGGCGTGCTGACGGTTGTCGTGTTCGTCGTACTCGCCCGGCCGCAGCCGAGCGTGCTCCGGGCAGCCGCGATGGGCCTGATCGCGCTGGCCGCGATGACCGGCGGAGGAGGGCAGCGCCGTGCGGTGCGCAGTCTCTCGGTCGCGGTGATCGTGCTCTTGCTGCTCGACACCTCGCTCGCGCGGTCCGCCGGGTTCGCGTTGTCGGTGCTCGCGACCGCGGGGATCGTGCTGCTCGGGCCCGGTTGGCGGGATGCGTTGGCGCGTTGGCTTCCCGGCTGGCTGGCCGATGCGATCTCGTGCCCGCTTGCCGCACAACTCGCGTGTACGCCGATCGTCGCGTGGCTGTCGGGACAGGTGTCGCTGGTCGCGGTGGTGGCGAATCTGTTGGCCGGTCCAACGGTTGGTCCGGCGACGATCCTCGGGTTCGTGGCGGCCGGGGTTGCCTTGCTGAGTGCGGGATTGGCGCGGATCGTCGGGTGGGCGGCAGGCTGGCCCGCTCGGTGGATCATCCTCGTCGCGCGCGAGGGAGCCGATCTGCCCGGTGCCGAGAGTGCCTGGCCTGCAACGGTGTTCGGTGTCGCGGTACTGACGCTGCTCTGCCTGGCGCTCGTCTTTGGTATGCACCGCATCCTGGAGCGGCCGATCGCGATGATCCTGGCGACGGTGGTGCTGGCAGTCGTCGTACTGCGGCCGATCGGTACGTTCGGGTGGCCGCCGCGGGACTGGCTCTTCGCTGTCTGTGATGTCGGACAAGGGGACGGGTTGGTGCTGCGGGCGGGCGACGGTACGGCGGTGGTCGTCGATACCGGGCCGGATCCGGCGGCGATGGATCGGTGTCTGAAGGATCTTGGCGTTCGGCACATCCCGGTGGTTGTGCTCAGCCACTTTCATGCCGATCACGTCGGCGGGCTTGCCGGGGTGTTGAGCGGCCGGCAGGTCGACGAGATCGAGGTGACGCCGTACTTCTCGCCGCGGGCGGAGTACGACCGGGTGATGGAGCTCGCCGGGCACTCTGGGGCGGAGGTACGGACGGTCGCGTTTCACGAGCGGCGGGTTGTCGGGCAGGTGAGCTGGACGACGTTGTGGCCGGCGAAGGTGCCGGCGCTTCCGCAGGCGGGTACGTCGTCGGCCACGTCAACGGACGAAGGATCTCCGGAGAACAATGCGAGCATCGCGATGATGGTCGAGGTGGGTGGTCTGCGGATCCTGCTCACCGGGGATCTGGAGCCTGAGTCGCAGCGGGCCGTGCTGGCGAGCGGGGCCGAGCTGCGGGCGGATGTGCTGAAGGTTCCGCACCATGGTTCGGCGCGGCAGGATCCGGCGTTCATCGCTGCCGTGAACGCCCGTCTGGCGGTCATCTCCGCGGGCCGCGACAACGACTACGGCCACCCGGCGCCGAGGACGCTGGACCTCCTGTCACACAACACCACTCGCACAGCCACCACCAACGTCAGCGGCTCGCTGATCATCACCAACCCGAACAACCGCCTCTCCCTTGCGACCCGCTCAAGTGAGGCGGTGGGTTAGAAGGTGGTTGACGAGGTGGGAAGGGTGTTGGTGATCTGGTCGCCCAGGGACCAGGCGGCTACTCGGGAAGCGATGTGGGCGGGGACGAGGGCCGAGACGCCGGGGACGGCCGGGACGTCGTACGTGGCGTGGGCGTCGTGGGGGAGGGTTACCTGGTAGCCGCGGGAGATGGCGGTTTGGGCAGTGGCGCGGACGCACATTTCGGACATGACGCCGCAGATGGCGAGCGAGCGTACGCCGGCTGACACCAGGACCTCACCGAGGGGCGTGGCGTCGAAGCCGTCGTCGCGCGGCTTGCGGATGACGTGTTCGCGGGGGCCGGGGTTGACCGGAAGATACAGCTCCCAGCCGGGGGTGCCAGGTTCGTCGTCGGCTCCGGGCGGGCCGTCGTTCTGGAGGTGTACGACGACTGCGCCGGCTTTCCGTGCGCGGTCGAGGAGATCGCGGACCCGGTCCAGGAGTTGGGTGGCGCCTGGTACCGCGTCGGGGCCGGACACGAAGGCGGTCTGCATGTCCACGACGATCAGCGCATCGCAGGCGCCGGAAGCCGGCGCGTCGGTAGCGGAGGTCATGGGCCTCATCCTGGCGGGTTCGGGCGTGGGTGCGCACCCGGATTGTCCGGGCGTCGTGGGATGCTGGCACCGTGGCTGCTCGTAAAGGTTCTGCGCCGAAGCTCGGTGATGTCCTGCTGGTGACCGGCGCCGAGTCGTTCCTGGCGGATCGGGCGGTGCGGTCGGCCATCGCGGCGGTGTCCAAGAACAGTGCGGCCGTGTCCAGGAACAGCTCCGAGGTCGAGGTGACGGACGTCGACGCGTCGATGCTGGACGTCGGGGTGTTCGCGGAGCTCACCGGGCCGTCGCTGTTCGCGAGCGAGCGGGTGCTGGTGCTGCGGGCGCTCGAGAACCTGCCGAGCGAGATGGCGGCGCATCTGATCGAGTACGCCGGGGCACCGGTGGACGACGTGCTCGTGGTGCTCGTGCATTCGGGTGGGCAGAAGGGCAAGGGCGTTCTCGACAAGTTGCGGAAGGCATCGGTCAACGAGGTCGTCGCGACGGCGCCGAAGGCGTGGGAGTTGCCGCAGTTCGTCGCGGGGGAGATCCGGTTGCTGGGCGGGTCGGTCGACGAGGGGGCGGCGTCGGCGCTGGTCGACGCGGTCGGGCACGATCTGCGGGCGCTGGCCGGGGCGTGTGCGCAGTTGGTGTCGGACTCGGGCGGGCAGGCGGTCACGGCCGAGCTGATCGGGCAGTACTTCGGGGGGCGCGCGGAGGTGACGAGCTTCGCGGTCGCGGATGCGACGATCGCCGGGCGGACGGAGCCGGCGCTGGAGCAGTTGCGGTGGGCGCTGGACTGCGGGGTTGCGCCAGTGCTGGTGACGAGTGCGATGGCCGGCGGGTTGCGCGGGCTCGCGAAGTACGCGAGCGCGTCGGGCGGGATGCGGGACGCGGATCTGGCGCGCGAGGTCGGCGTACCGCCGTGGAAGCTGAAGCAGCTCAAGCAGCAGTCGCGAGGCTGGACGCCGGGCGGGCTGGCCGCCGCGATCAAGGCCGTCGCCCAGGCCGACGCCGACGTCAAAGGCGCCTCCGGCGACGCCGGCTACGCCCTCGAACGCATGGTCCTGACCATCACCCGAGCCCACGGCCGCCGCTAGCCACCTCGGCGAGGGTGGTTCTGGGTACGCAAAAACGATCGGCCGGTCGCGGGGACGGGCCGATCGTTCGGGGTCGCGTCAGGGACGCGACCGGGGTGTCAGATAGACGCGGCCTTCTTGAAGATGGCCGACTTGCGGTTGGCGGCCTGGTTGGCGTGGATCACGCCCTTGCTGACGGCCTTGTCCAGCAGCCGACCGGCCTTGCGAGCGGTGTCGTTGGCCTTCTCGGCCTCGCCGGCCTCGACGGCCTCGTGGAAGCGCCGGACAGCCGTCTTGAGGGTCGACTTCACGGACTTGTTGCGAAGTCGCGCAGCCTCGTTCTGGCGGTTGCGCTTGATCTGGGACTTGATGTTCGCCACGGAGCAGAGCCTCGATCAGGTGTGTGCGGTCATTACGGAAGGTGTCGCGGCGCACGACTGAACAACCACCCGTGGGCGCGCGAAGAGCCAGATTACCAACAAGCGGCGCCCACCTCCAAACTCAGCCGGCCTCGGCGGCGGACTTCAGCCGCGTCAGCGTGGTGTGGATGCCTTCGGCGTTGCGCGGGGTGCGGTTGCCGAAGACCGGTCGGAACAGCACCTTCAAGGCAGCCGGGCGGTGGTCGGTCCAGGACTCGGTGACCGTGCAGCCGTCGGCGGTGACCACGAACTCGTAGTCCCAGCGCGAGATCGGGACCGGGCCGAAGGTGATGTCGAAGGTGAACCGGCGGCCCGGGTCCGCGGTCACCACCGTGCCGAAGGTGAACCATCGGACGAAGCCGACCCGGTTGTGCCCGACGAACCGCGAACCCGCCGCCGGACCGATCCGGGACGAGGCGCCCCCGGACGACGAGCCGGACGGCGACGACCAGGTCACGCGGGTGCACTCCGGGCTCCACTCGCCCATCCGCGGTAGATCGCTGACCAATCGATACAGTGTGTCAGCGGTCGACTGCACTGCGATGGACTCGGTCAGATCGGGCATCGGGTTTTCCCTTCCATCGGCGGTCGCCGGCTGTGCTGAGCGTGACACTGCCGGCGACCGACGGCATACTCGGGGCCTCGCGAGCCCCATCGCTCCCCATCGCTCCGCCAAGCCCTGGAGGAACTCCGTGACCCGCAAACGACCGGCGATCCTGGTCGCCACCGCACTGATCGCCGCCGCGGCAGGCGTCCCCGTGCTGGTGAACGCCGCCAGCGCCAGCCAGCCGGCCGCACAGCCGTCCGCACCGGCCGCACAGTCGTCCGACCCGGAGGTGAAGCGTTCCGAGACCGGTTCGTACATCGTCCAGCTCGACGACTCGCCCGTCGCGGAGTACGACGGTGACATCGCCGGCCTCGCCGCCACCAAGGTGCTGCCCGGCGCGAAGCTGCTGAAGACCGCGGCGCCCGTCGTCGATTACGTGAAGCACCTCGCGAACGAGCGCAGCGACGTACTCAAGGCCGTCCCGCAGGTCAGGAAGCTCTACGACTACAACTATACGTACGCCGGTTTCTCGGCCGAGATGTCGTACGACGACGCCGTGAAGCTGGCGAAGTCGTCGGGTGTGAAGAGCGTCGAGCCGAGCGAGATCGAGCACGCCGACACCGTCGACACCCCGCGCTTCCTCGGGCTGTCCGGGAAGGGCGGCGCCTGGCAGCAGGCGGGCGGCGTCGACAAGGCCGGCGACGGGGTGATCATCGGCATGATCGACTCCGGGTACGTCCCGGAGCGCCCGAGCTTCGCGCCGATGAAGACCACCAAGCAGTCCGACGCGATCGTCGCGAAGAAGTGGAAGGGCACCTGCCAGGCCGGCGAGGAGGCACCCGTCACCTGCAACAACAAGGTGATCGGTGCGCGGTACTTCGACAAGGGCATCGGCAACCGCCCGATCCCGGCGGAGTTCAAGTCGCCGCGCGACTACGGCGGCCACGGCACGCACACCGCGAGTACGGCGGCCGGCAACAACGGCGTCGACATGACCGTCATGGGCCGCGACTACGGCAAGGGCTCCGGTATGGCGCCGCACGCCCGGCTGGCGATCTACAAGGCGTTGTGGGCGGTCGACGCGTCCGGCGGCGGCAGCGGTACGGACGCCGACATCGTGGCCGCGATCGACGCCGCGGTGTCGGACGGCGTCGACGTCATCAACTACTCGATCTCCGGCAGCGGGTCGACGTACGTGAACGCCACCGGGCTCG
This sequence comes from Kribbella aluminosa, assembly GCF_017876295.1. Lineage (NCBI taxonomy): Bacteria > Bacillati > Actinomycetota > Actinomycetes > Propionibacteriales > Kribbellaceae > Kribbella > Kribbella aluminosa. Next base: position 3,293,760 of record NZ_JAGINT010000002.1, read on the forward strand.
CGTTCCTGCGGGCCGCCAAGGCGGGGGTCTTCGTGGCGAGCAGCGCCGGGAACACCGGTCCGGGCGACGCGACCGTCGGCAAGACGTACCCCTGGGTCATGTCCGTTGCCAACGGCACCCATGACCGCGACATCCAGACCACGGTGACGCTCGGGAACGGCAAGGCCTACACCGGTGCGGGCATCGGTTCCGGTACGCCGCAGGCGCCGGTGGTGCTGGCGAAGGACGCCGGCCTGGCCGGTGCCGATCCGGCGAACCTCACCCTCTGCCAGGCCGGCACGCTCGACCCGGCCAAGGTGACGGGCAAGATCGTGGTCTGCGACCGCGGTGTGAACGCCCGGGCCGACAAGAGCCTGCAGGTGAAGAACGCCGGCGGTATCGGCATGATCCTGCTGAACATCACCCCCGGCACGCTGGACGCCGACCTGCACGCGGTCCCGACCGTCCACCTGGACGACACCAAGGCGGCCGAGGTCAAGGCGTACGTCAGCGGTACCGCGAACCCGACCGCGACGATCGGCGCCGGTACGCCGGTCCGCGTCAACGCCCCGATGGTCGCGAGCTCGTCGAGCCGCGGTCCGTCCCCGGCCGGCAACGGCGACCTGCTGAAGCCGGACATCATGGCACCGGGCACGAACGTGCTGGCCGCGACCACCGCGTTCAGCGCGGCCGGCGGCGAGTACGCGTTCATGAGCGGTACGTCGATGGCCACGCCGCACATCGCCGGGATCGCGGCGGTCCTGAAGAGCGCGCACCCGACCTGGTCGCCGATGGCGATCAAGTCCGCGATGATGACGACCGCGACCGACAAGGACACCAGCGGCAAGCCGATCAAGAACGACTCCGGCTCGGCGGCCAACCCGTTCGGGTACGGCGCCGGCGAGGTGCAGCCGAAGTACGGCATGGATCCGGGCCTGGTGTACGACTCGACGTACACGGACTGGACGAAGTTCATCTGCGGTTCCGGTCAGGTGCCGAGCACACACGAGCTGTGTGCGAACGGCAAGATCGACCTGAGCGACCTCAACTACCCGACGATCGCGATCGGCGACCTGGCGGGCAAACAGACAGTGACCCGGACGGTCACGAACGTCGGCAGGACGCCCGAGGTGTACTTCCCGAAGGTCGAGGGTGCGAAGGGGCTCAAGGTGACGGTGTCGCCGAAGCTGCTGGTCACGTTCCCGGGCCGCAGTGCGACGTACACCGCCACCATCGAGAACAACGGCGCCCCGCTCGAGCAGTACTCGTTCGGCAAGCTGGTCTGGAAGTCGGCGAAGCACTCCGTCGCCAGCACGCTCGCGATCAAGCCGCTCACGGTGAAGGCACCGGTCCAGGTCAACGGCACCGGGACTGCGGGCTCCGTTGACGTCCCGATCACCGCCGGGTACGCCGGGACGCTCAACACGACGGCCCTGGGGCTTAACCCGGCGACGGTCGCCGAGGCCACACTGAAGAACCCGGGAGGCGTGGCGTTCCCGACCACCGCGCCGAAGGTGAACGACCACGTCGCGAAGTTCACGGCTGACGTCCCGGTGGGTACGACGTACGCGAGGTTCTCCACGTTCGACGCCGACTACCCAGCAGGCACCGACCTGGACGTGTTCGTCTACAAGGCCGGTACGACGACCCTGCTCGGAAGCAGCACCGGTGGCTCCGCCGAGGAAGAGGTGAACCTGTCGCAGCCCGCGGGCGGTCCGGTGGACGTGTACGTCGACCTGTACGCCGGAGCCAACGAGCAGCAGGTCAAGCTCAACCACTGGGAGCTACAGAAGAGCACAGGCAACCTGACTGCCACCCCTGCCACCCAGCAGGTGCAGGTAGCCGGCCAGGCCACCGTGACCGCGAACTGGTCCGGCCTCACCGCCGGCACCCGCTACCTCGGCCAACTGCACTTCTCCGACGGCGCAGACGGCTCCGGCTCCACCGTGGTACGCGTAGACAGCTGAACAACCCAGAGGGCGGCCCGGCAGGCGGCCGGGCCGCCCTTGTCTGTCACGGCTCCTGCAGCGTGACCTCCGTGGCGTTCTGCTGAATGACAGCGCACTCACCGCTGCGTACGTCACACCGGTACATCGCAGGAGGCTTGTGCTGGTTGCGCGGTGGTGTGCTGAGGAGGATCAGCCGGTTCGCGTCCTCGAACTGCGGCGGCGGGAAGTCGGTCATCTCGTCCGCCGCGGGCAGTTGGAGCTTGGTGATCTTCCCCGACCGTACGTCGACGACGAGCTTCGCGTGGCTGTTCACGATGTTCCGGCCGTCGGGCGACATCACCGAGTACACCGACTCCGGGCCGGCGTCGCAGTACTGACGCAGGATCTTGAGCGCACCGTCGCGCAGTACGCCTGCCTTGAGACAGCGGTCGCTGCCCTGCCTTGTGGTCAGGGCGATGGTGTCGGTGTCCGCCGGAGCGCTCAGCCCACCCTCGAAGCCGGGGGCGTCGAGGTGTTCGGGCCGGCCGGACCCCGGCTGCGGCCACACCATGAGCTCGTTCGTCGTCACTCCCTCGTTGGCCATCCAGAGGCCGCTCCGGTTCCAGCCGAGCAGGGTCGGCTGGTGCGACAGCGGAGTGCGCGACACGGCCTTGCCCGTCTTGATGTCGACGATGACTATCTCGCCCCGAGTGCCGGTCAGGTAGTGCATCACGGCAACCTGCTTGCGGTCGGGGGACAGCGTGTTTCCATCCGATCGCTCCGGACCGATGGCGCGGAAGGTTCCGTCCGGGTTCAGCACGGCGGCCTGGAACTGCCTCGGTCTGGGCGTACTCATCGCCAGCCAGCCGCCGCCGTCGAGCCGTCCGAACAGGAAGGCGTCGAGGCCCTTCGGCATCCGCACCCGCTGGCCGCCGTCGTGCAGCGTCGTGCCGTCGGTGTACGGGATCGTCGGGGGACCGGTGGGCACCGGTTCGGCCGGCTGCGGCGTATCCCCGGACAGCCGGGTCAGGAAGGTCACGCTGACCGCCAGCACCACGGCGATCGCAGCCGCGGCCGCGAGAACCGGCCAGTGCCGGCGGCGGGCGAGTGGCTCGAAGCCGGGGCCTTGGGCGGTGTCGGGGACGGTGGTGGCCTGGGCCTGGAGGTAGTCGCGGAGGCGGGTCTCGGTGTCGGTCATCGCAGTTCCTTCAGGCGTTCGGTGAGGATGGCGAGACCGCGCGACGAGGTGCCGCGGGCGGAGGACTCGCCGATCCCGAGGATCTGGGCGATCTCGGCGAAGGGGAGATCGAGGTAGTACCGGAGCACGAGGACCTCTCGCGTACGTCGCGGCAGCGCCTGGAGCGCCCGCTGCACCTGTGACCGCTCCTCGCTCAGTACCGCGGCACTCTCGGCGGACGCGTTCGGCGCCTGGCGGGGCGGGATGTACAACCGCGCGACCTTGCGCCTTCGCAGGACGGACCGGCTGCGGTTCAATACCGACGTACGGAGGTAGGCAAGCGTCGCGTCCGGGCCACGCAACGGCCAGCGTCGGTAGAGCTCCGCAAAGGCCTCCTGTACGACGTCCTCCGCCGCCTGCCGTTCGTCGACCATCAGCACCGCCAGCCGGACCAGCCCGGCCCAGTGCCGCTGGTAGAGCGCCGAGACGGCGGCCCGCGCGTCCTCCTGCGCGGGCGCTGCCACCGGGCGCCTGATACTCACCATTGGGTTCGTCACACCGCTACAGACGTGTGCGGCTCAGAAACGCTGCATCCGGTCCCGTACCCAGTCCAGGTGCGCCAGGGCGTGCTCCCGCTGCCATGCCCGCATCGTAGGGATACCCGGTGGCGCAGGTTGCGCGGAACCCCACCACAGGCCGCCCGCGACGGCCGCTATGAACCCTGTGATCGCCTCGTCGTCCGGGAGCTCCGGCAGCGTCACCGAGCCGCGCATCTCCGCGTAGAGGATCACCGTGTCCGTCCAGCGCGGTGCCAGCCCCGGGTGCGCCCAGTCGATGAACACCACCCGGTCGTCGGTCAGGATGATGTTGTCGGCCCGCAGGTCGTAGTGCGCCAGCGCCTTGCCCTCCGCCAGCGCGCTGACCCCGGTGCGGGCCAGCTCCGCGAACTGCTCGGGGACAACCCACGGCGGTACGGCGATACCGTCCGCCAGCACGTCCTCCCAGCGGCTCAGGAAGTCATGGCTGCGTACGGCGACGACAGGAGCCTCCGGCCACGGCGACGGGTCCAGTACGTCGGTCAGCTCCGCCAGGGCGTCCAGCACCCGGTCCGCGTCGTACTGCTCCCACGGGTGCGCCGGGAGCCGCCCCTCGATGTCCTCGAAGAGCATCCCGACCCAGTCGCCGTCGTCGTACACCTCGTACAGCTCCGGCGCCATCGGGAGCCGGCCGATCTCCTGCATCGCGGTGATCTCCAGCCGGAACAGCGAGGGCGTCTTCGGGTTCAGCGACGTACCGACGGCCTTCAGGAACGCCCGGCGGCCGGAGGCGGTCACCAGGCGTGCCGCCGTACCGGGGGAGAAGCCGCCCCGCTGGGTCGTGGCCGACACCACGGCGGAGCCGAGCGTGCGCTCCACCCACCCGCGGACACCCGACGGCAGATCGGAATAGGGCAACCGGACCCCAGCAGCGTGCGCCATGCGTCACCACGCTATCGGGCGGCCGCCAGCGATTTTCGAATCTGCTGGACCCGCATGGGATGATTGACCGGATACACCACCCGAGACCAGAACTGGACCCCTCCGTGCCCGTTGGCCCCACGAAAGTGCCGCAGCCGGGTCGTACCGACCCGTTGCTGATCCGGAACTTCTGCATCATCGCTCACATCGACCACGGCAAGTCGACGCTGGCCGATCGGATGCTGCAGATCACCGGAGTGGTCGACGACCGCTCGATGCGGGCGCAGTACCTCGACCGGATGGACATCGAGCGCGAGCGCGGCATCACGATCAAGTCGCAGGCGGTCCGGCTGCCGTTCGCGCCCGGCCCGGACACCCCGGGCGGCCTGCTGGCCCCGGACGGTACGACGTACATCCTGAACATGATCGACACACCGGGCCATGTGGACTTCACCTACGAGGTGTCCCGGTCGCTGGAGGCGTGCGAGGGCGCCGTGCTGCTGGTGGACGCCGCGCAGGGGATCGAGGCCCAGACGCTGGCCAACCTGTACCTCGCGCTCAACGCGGACCTGCAGATCATCCCGGTGCTGAACAAGATCGACCTGCCGAGCGCGCAGCCGGAGAAGTACGCCGCCGAGCTCGCGCACATCATCGGCTGCGACCCGTCGGACGTGCTGAAGGTGTCGGCCAAGACCGGTGAGGGCGTCGAGGACCTGCTGAGCGAGATCGTCGCCCAGGTCGATCCGCCGAAGGGCGTCAAGGACGCGCCGCCGCGGGCGCTGATCTTCGACTCGGTCTACGACACCTACCGCGGTGTGGTCACCTACGTCCGGGTCGTCGACGGCGAGCTGACGCACCGGGACCGGATCAAGATGATGTCCACCGGCGCGGTGCACGAGATGCTCGAGGTCGGGGTGATCTCGCCGGAGCCGATGAAGACGCCGAGTATCGGTGTGGGTGAGGTCGGTTACCTGATCACCGGCGTGAAGGACGTCCGCCAGTCCCGGGTCGGTGACACCGTCACCGCCGCCGTGCACGGCGCGACCCAGGCGTTGGGCGGGTACAAGCACCCGCAGCCGATGGTGTACTCCGGGCTGTTCCCGATCGACGGCGACGACTACCCGACGCTGCGGGACGCGCTGGAGCGGCTGCAACTGAACGACGCGGCCCTGCAGTACGAGCCGGAGACCTCGGGCGCGCTCGGGTTCGGGTTCCGCTGCGGGTTCCTCGGGCTGCTGCACATGGAGATCGTCCGGGAGCGGCTCGAGCGGGAGTTCGACCTGGACCTGATCTCGACCGCGCCGAACGTGGTGTACCGGGTCGAGATGGAGGACGGCAAGGAGCACGTCGTCACCAACCCGAGCGAGTTCCCGGAGGGCAAGATCGCCGAGATCTACGAGCCGGTGGTGAAGGCGACGATCCTCAGCCCGAAGGACTACATCGGCGTCATCATGGAGCTCTGCCAGACCAAGCGGGGCACCCTGGGCGGGATGGACTACCTGTCCGAGGACCGGGTCGAGCTGCGCTACACGCTGCCGCTGGCCGAGATCGTGTTCGACTTCTTCGACCAGCTGAAGTCCAAGACCAAGGGCTACGCGTCGCTCGACTACGAGCCGACCGGTGAGCAGGCCGCCCAGCTGGTCAAGGTGGACATCCTGTTGCAGGGCGAGACGGTCGACGCGTTCTCGGCGATCGTGCACCGCGACAACGCGTACTCGTACGGCGTCGCGCTGGCCGGCAAGCTGAAGGAACTGATCCCCAGGCAGCAGTTCGAGGTGCCGATCCAGGCGGCGATCGGGTCCCGGATCATCGCCCGCGAGTCGATTCGCGCGATGCGCAAGGACGTTCTCGCCAAGTGCTACGGCGGTGACATCACCCGGAAGCGCAAGCTGCTCGAGAAGCAGAAGGAAGGCAAGAAGCGGATGAAGATGGTCGGCCGCGTCGAGGTCCCCCAAGAGGCCTTCATCGCCGCCCTCCGCACCTCCGAAGGCTCGGAGAAGGCAGGCAAGAAGTAGGTGCAGGTCGAGATCCCCGAGGGTCTGCGGGTTGTCGCGTCTCGGGGGCAGGACTGGGCTGATTGGCTGGATCGGCTTCCGCGGTTGGTGCGTGAGCTGGTCGACGAGTGGAGCCTGCAGGTCGACGGTACGGCGGCGTACGGCAACTGTGCGCTCGTCGTACCGGTGCTCACCCGCGACGGCAACCGCGCCGTACTGAAGGTCCAGTTCCCGCACTGGGAAGCGGAGACCGAGCACCTCGCGTTGCGCGACTGGACCGGCAACGGCACCGTCCAGCTGTTGCGCGCCGACCCGCGCCGGTTCGCGCTCCTGCTGGAACGGCTGCAGCCGCGCGATCTGACCACGATCGACGCCCTGGACGCCTGCGAGATCGTTGGCGGCACCTACAAGCGGCTGCATATCCCGGCAGGCCCGCAGTACCGGACGCTGTCGGCGGAGCTGACCCGCTGGGTCGAGCGGCTCCGGAAGCTGCCGGCCTCCGCTCCGGTGCCGCACCGGTACGTCGAGCAGGCGATCTCGCTGGCGTCCGGCTTCATCGCGGACCCGGACACCGACGGGCGCCTGATCCACACGGACCTGCACTACGAGAACATGCTCGCCGCCGACCGCGAACCGTGGCTGGTGATCGACCCGAAGCCGCTGTCCGGCGACCCGCACTTCGAGGTCGCCCCGCTGATCTGGAACCGCTGGGACGAGGTCGCGGCCGCCCCCGACCTGCGGTTCGCGTACGCCAGCGGTTCTGGACGACGATCGACGCGGCCGGTTTCGACGAGGACCGCGCCCGCGACTGGGTGATCGTCCGGCAGATGCTGAACGTCCTGTGGACCCTCGAGTCGACCGACACCGACGAGTCGCTGCCGCAGGACTGGCTGACCCGGAACATCGCGATCGTCAAGGCCATCCAGTCCTGACTCACTCAGTGTCCCGTAAGACGGGTCGGGTGAGTGGTTGTAGTTAGTAGTTACTACCTACTAACTTGGACGCATGACGTCGACACGGATGAGTGGCCGGGAACGGCGCGAGCAGGTCCTGGCGATCGCGGAGGAGGAGTTCGCCGGTGCCGGGCTGTACGGCGCCTCGACCGAGACGATCGCGCGCCGGGCGGGGATCACCCAGGCGTACGTGTTCCGGATGTTCGGGACGAAGAAGCTGCTGTTCCTGGAATGCGTGGACGCCGCGTTCGAGCGGATGCGGCTCGCGATGATCGCGGCGGCCGGCGGGACGCACGGGATCGAGGCGCTCACGGCGATGGGGCAGGAGTACAACGACATGCTCGCCGACCGTACGACGCTGCTCCTCCAGCTCCAGGGCACCGCCGCCGCGGCCGCCGGCGACGGCGAGGTCCGCGACGCCGTCCGCGCGAGCTTCGCCCGCCTGTGGCAGTCCGTCGCCGACACCGCCCAACTCGACCCGGTCACCGTCAAGGCCTTCCTGGCGTTCGGCATGCTCCTCAACACCAACGCCGCCCTGGACCTCCCTCAAGTCGACGAACCGTGGTCCCACCAGGCCAGAACCCGCATCAAACCAGGCCTCTTCACCCACATCACCACCGAGACGAACCGGTGACCACGTTGAGTACCAAGCCTTCGCCTGGGTTGTTGGTGGGGTTTCTGGTTTCTGTTGGGTTGGTCGGGGCGGTGATCGGGAGTCTCGGGGCGCCGTTGATCACGGCGGTTGCCGAGACCTATGGCGTTTCGCTGGCTGCCTCGCAGTGGACGTTGACGATTGCGTTGCTGGCGGGCGCGGTGGCGACGCCGGTGTTCGGGCGGTTGGGGGCCGGGCCGCGGCGGCGGCGGGTGGTGCTGTGGATGCTCGGGGCGGAGGTGATCGGCAGCTTGCTGACCGTAGTGCCGGTGCCGTTCGCGTTCCTGCTGGTCGGCCGGGCACTGCAGGGTTCCGGGCTCGGGCTCGTGGTGCTGATGATGGCGGTGGCGCGGGATCACCTGGACGAGCACCGGGCCACACGGACTATCGCGCTGCTGTCCGTCACCACGACCGCGGGCATCGGCATCGGCTACCCGTTGTGCGGTCTGTTGACCGACCTGGCCGGCGTGCGAACGGCGTACGGGCTCGGCCTGCTCATCACCGCGGCAGCCTTCGGTGCGGCGCTCCTGCTACTCCCAGAGGCACCCGACCGCCCGCCGGCCCGCCTGGACGTCCGCGGCGCGATCCTCCTCGCGATCGCCCTCCCCGCCCTCCTCCTGGTGATCGGCGAGACCAGCCTCTGGAGCGACAACCCCGCCCTCGCCGTCGCCGTCCTGCTGGCCGCGATCCTGCTGCTCATCGGCTGGACCTTCCTCGAACTGCGTACCGAGCACCCGCTCGTCGACATCAAGCTGCTCAGGCATCCCGCGGTCGCCGCCGCCAACCTGGTGATGCTCACCGGCGGGGTCGGCATGTACCTGCTCTTCAGCCTGATCACCCGCTACGTCCAGACCCCCGCGGCAGTCGGCTACGGCTTCGGGCTGAACACCTTCCAAGCGGGTCTCGTCCTGGTCCCGTTCTCGGTCCTCGGCTTCGTCGCCGGCCGGCTCGTTCCGCAGTGGCGCGACCGCCTGGGCGCCCGCCTGTTGCTGGCGGCAAGTACTGCGTTCGTCCTCGCCGCGTTCGTACTGTTCGCAGTCGCCCGCTCACATCTCGTCGAACCGGTCGTTGCCATCGGAATCCTCGGCTTCGGCGTCGGCGCGTTCTCGGCCGCCATGCCCACGGTCATCCTCGCGGTGACGCCGCAGGCCGAGACCGCCAGCGCGATGAGCGTGAACGCCGTCGTCCGCAGCGTCGGCTTCTCCACCGGCAGCGCGCTCGGAGGGCTGATCCTCGCCGCGCACACCACCCGCGTCTTCCCGCACGCGTCGGGGTACGGCGCCGCCGCCTGGATCGGGGTCGCGGTGACAGCTGCGACGCTGCTGATCATCGCCGTACTGCCACTCAGGCCCCGCTAAACCAGTGGAAACGCCCGCGGCGCCGGGGGAGGATTGGGGGTATGCGGGTGCTGACGGTCAACGTGGTGGAGGAGCTGATCCCGGGCCCGAAGGAGACAGGCTTCACCGCGATCGACAAGCGGCCATAGCCCGGCCGGGTCCGTGTCGGTGAGCTCGGGCTGGCGGGCGACCGGGTCTGCGACACCAAGAACCACGGCGGCCCGGACCTCGCGCTCTACGCGTACGCCGACGAGGACGCGAACTGGTGGGCCGACCAACTCGGCCGGGAGATCCAGACCGGGCTGTTCGGCGAGAACCTCCGGACTGCCGGGATCGACGTGAACGGCGCGCTGCTCGGCGAGGTCTGGCGGATCGGTCCCGAGGTCGAGGTGATGGTGCGCGCGCCGCGGATCCCGTGCATCACGTTCCAGCACCGGATGCAGATCCCGCGCTGGGTCAAGCGCTTCCACCAGGCCGGACGCCCCGGCGCGTACCTGAAGGTGCTCCGCACCGGCTCGATCGGCGCCGGCGACCCGATCGAGGTCATCGGCCGGCCGGACCACGAGGTCACGGTCGCGCACATGTTCGGCGACCAGGACCCGGTGAAGCTGCGGCGGATGCTCGACTCGGGCGTCGATCTGATGGGCGAGATCCGCGCGAACGCGCAACGCATCGCGGCCCGCGCATAGTCTGGCGCTTATTGCGACACGGTCGCAGATAACTGATGATGGTCCGGTGCGGAAACTACTGCCGGCTCCGGGCCCGCTACGCCCATTGGCACTGGCCACTCTGCTGAGTCGGGTCGGCAACGGCCTGCTGATGACGATCAGCGTGCTGTACTTCACCCGCATCATCGGCCTGTCCGTAGCTCAGGTCGGGCTCGGGCTCACCGTCGCCGGACTGTTCGGTCTGCTGGCGAGCATCCCGTTCGGCCACCTCGCCGACCGCCGCGGACCGCGCACGCTGTTCGTCGTGCTCAGCCTGCTGCTGGCACTGCTGGCGCTGCTCTATCTCGTCATCGGCACCTTCTGGCAGTTCCTCGCGGTCGCGTCCGCGGTGACGGTGCTCGACCGCGGCTCCAACGCGGTCCGCTTCGCGCTCATCGCCGGTGTCACCCAGGGCTCCGAACGTGTCCAGGCCCGCGCGTACCTGCGCTCGATGACGAACATCGGCGTCACCGCCGGCGCGGGCCTCGGCGCCGTGGCCCTCTCGTTCGGTACGGCGGCGTCGTACCGGTTGATGTTCGGCCTGTACGTCGTCCTCGGCGTGATCTCGGCCCTCGTCGTTCTCGCCGTACCGCGGGTCGCGCCGCGGCCCCGAACCGACGGGCCGGTGTGGATCGCGCTCCGCGACCGTGGGTACCTGGCGGTGTCCGCGCTCAACGCCGCGATCTCGATCCACTTCTCGGTGGTCGACGTCGCGATCCCGTTGTGGGTCGTCGACCACACGGACGCGCCGCACTGGGCGGCCGCCGTACCGCTGATCGTGAACGCGGCCGGCGTCGCAGTTCTGCAGGTCCGCGCGTCCCGGGGCATCGTCGACACGGCGGGTGCCGCCCGAGCGACCCGGACCGCCGGGTTGTTGCTCCTGGCCTCGATGGTGCTGTTCGCCGCCGCGTCAGCAGGAGACGTCATCGTGGCCGTGGTGGTCCTGGCCGTCGCCTCGCTGGTACAGACGGCAGGCGAGCTGCTGCAGTCGTCCGGATCGTTCCTGCTCGGCTTCGAGCTGGCCGCGGATCATGCGCAGGGCCAGTACCAGGGCGTCTGGAACACGAGTACGTCGGTCAGTTCGATGCTCGCGCCGTCGATCATGGCGCTGCTCCCACTCGGCCTCGGCGTGCCCGGGTGGATCATCCTCGGCGTCTGGTTCGCGGTCGTGGGGGTGCTGTTCGTCCCGGTGGTTCGCTGGGCAGCGGCGCGTCAGCTGGTGGGTTCGCGGTAGCCGAGGGCGGCGGAGATCTTGCGGGCGGCCTCGAGTGCGGCGGGGGCCATCAGGGCGACCTGGGCGATCGACTGCTCCAGCGAGAGCGTGGAGATGCTGACCGCGGCGATCGCGGCGCCGGTGTGGTCGTGGATGACCGCGGCGACGCAACGGATACCGGGCTCGTTCTCCTCGTCGTCGAGCGCGTAACCGCGGGCACGGGTCTGCGTCAGGTCGGCCTTCAGTGCGGCGGCGGTCGTGTGCGTGAGCGGCGTACGGGCGGGCAGCCCGGTCCGGGTGATGTGGACGTCGAGCGCCTCGTCGTCCTTCTCGGCGAGCAGCGCCTTTCCGATGCCGGTGCAGTGCAGCCAGATCGCCTTGCCGACGCGGGACGGCATCCGGTACGGCTTCGGCCCGTCGAGCCGGGCGACGTAGATCGCCTCGTCGCCGTTCAGCAGTCCGACATGTACCGTGCAGCGGGTCTGCGCGACCAGGTCCGCGAGCACCGGGCGGGCCACGGTCGCCAGGTCGACGTTCGTCAGCGCGTGCCCGGCGAGCCGCAGCGCCTTCGGGCCCGGGTGGTACGACCCGTCGTCGGCCTGGGCGACGAACTCGTGCTCGACCAGCGACGCCATGATCCGATGCACGGTCGACTTGGCCAGACCGGTCGCGTTCACCACGTCGGTGAACCGCGAGTGCTCCAGTACGGCGTCCAGCACCATCAGCGTCTTGTCGATGGCCGAGGGCGAACTCATGTCGGACATCCTGCCACCCCTCTCTCGCCGGGTTATCTGGAGAGCCAGCCGCCGTCGACAGCGAGCACGTGGCCGTTCACATAGTCGGCCGCGGCCGAGGCGAGGAAGACCGCGGCCCCGACGACGTCCTCCGGCCGCCCCCAGTGACCGGCCGGGATGCGCTCCCGGATCGCGGCCTCGCGGTCCGGGTCCGCACGCAGCTCGGCGGTGTTGTCGGTACTGATGTATCCGGGTGCGATCGCGTTCACCTGGACCCCGGCCGGTCCCCACTCGTTGGCCAGCGCCCGGGTGAGTCCCGCCACTGCGTGCTTGGCGGCAGTGTAGGCCGGGACCCGGATCCCGCCCTGGAAGCTGAGCAGCGACGCGATCGTGACGATCTTGCCGGTCTGCCGTCGCGCCATCGCGGCCCCGATCGGCCGGGTCACCGCCCAGGTGGAGTTCAGGTTCACGTCGATCACGTGCTGCCAGTCCGCGGTCGCGGTCACGGCGGCGGGCGCCCGCCGGATCGTGCCGGCGTTGTTGACCAGAATGTCGACCTTCCTGTTGTCGACAATCTCGGTCGCCACCTGTTCGACCGCGGCCGGGTCGGCGAAGTCCGCGATCACCACGGACGCGTCGCCACCGCCGTTCCGCTTGATCGCCTCGAGGGTGTCCTCGAGCGCCGCGTCCCGGGCCATCAGGATCAGCTCGGCGCCGGCAGCGGCGTACCCGGCGGCGATCGCGGCCCCGATCCCGCGCCGGGCCCCGGTGACCAGCGCCGTCCGTCCTTCGAGGCTGAACGACGTCACCGCAGCTCCCGTACGTCGACACCGTCCATGTCGCCGAACGCCTGGTTCTCGCCGGCCATCGCCCAGACGAAGCTGTACGACGACGTGCCGCAGCCGGAGTGGATCGACCAGCTGGGGGAGATGATCGCCTGCCGGTCCGCGACCAGCACGTGCCGGGTCTCGCCGGGCTCGCCGAGCAGGTGGACGATCCGCTCGGTCTCCGGCAGGCCGAAGTACAGGTAGCACTCGGTGCGCCGGTCGTGGGTGTGCGCGGGCATCGTGTTCCAGGTGCTGCCCGCGTGCAGGGTGGTCACGCCGAGCACGATCTGGCAGCTCCGCACGCCGTCCGCGTGGATGAACTGGTCGATCGTCCGCCGGTTCGCGGTCTGCTGGTCGCCGGCCTCGATCCGGTTGCCCTCGCCGGGGTTGATCCGCGCGACCGGGTACGTCGTGTGCGCGGGCGCCGAGAACACGTAGTACGCCGCGTCGGGTCCTTCGAACACGACCTCGCGGACGCCGCGTCCGACGTACAGGCAGGCACCGGTGGCCAGCTCGTACTTCGTGCCGTCCGCGGTGACCGTGCCGGGTCCGCCGACGTTGACGATGCCGGCCTCGCGGCGTTCGAGGAAGTACTCGCTGCGCAGCTCGGGGTACGTGCCGAGAGTCAGCGGACCGTCGGTGGGCCGGGCGCCGGCGAGCACGATCCGGTCGTGGTGGGTGAGCACCGCGGTGACGGTGCCGGGGACGAAGAGGTCGTCCACCAGGTAGTGGCGGCGCAGCGCGGCCGTGTCGAAGCCGGGCAGCTGCTCGGGATGGGTGGCGTGCCTGATCTGCAGAGTCACGGAACAAGGTTCTACTCAGCAGAACAGCCTGTCAACGCTGGAACAGGGTCAGGAAATGTTCCAAGTTCCGTCTATTGACACCTGGTTCTGTTCAGTGGAACCTCTCAAGGACTCGCCCAACGCCCCTGGGAGGTTCCCCATGACCGCTGTGGACTGGACGGTCCTGGTCGGCTACTTCGTACTGATGGTGCTGATCGGGATCTGGTCACGCACCAAGATCAAGACCGTCGTCGACTACTTCACGACCGGTGGCCGGATTCCCTGGTGGCTGTCCGGAATCTCGCACCACATGTCCGGCTACAGCGCCGTCATGTTCGTCGCCTTCGCCGCGGTCGCGTACTCGTACGGCATCACCGTCTACGTCTGGTGGGCGATGACGATCGGGATCGGCGTCGGCATCGGCGCGTTCCTGTTCGCCGCGCGCTGGAACCGGCTGCGCGCGAAACACGGGGTCGTGTCGCCGCTGGAGTACCTCGCGCGGCGGTACAACCTCCCGACCCAGCAGGCGCTCGCGTACTCCGGTGCCGCGCTGAAGGTCGTCGACATCGCGTCCAAGTGGGTCGCGATCGCCGTGCTGCTGAACGGATTCACCGGCGTGCCGATGCGCTGGGGGATCCTGCTCACCGGCGTCGTGACGATGCTGTACGCGACGCTCGGCGGGCTGTGGGCCGACGTACTCACCGACTTCGGGCAGTTCGTGATCCAGTTCGCGGCCGGCATCGCGATGTTCGTCGGCGTGCTGCACCACCTGGACGGCGTACCGACGCTGTGGAAGATGTGGGACCAGCTGCCGGCCGGTCACGGGCACGCGCTGAACGGTCCGTACACGCCGATCTTCCTGATCGCGTTCCTGT